>NZ_JBOZWO010000028.1:0-95726 GCF_050864975.1 Paenibacillus sp. GXUN7292
ACTAGCTTTAATGTAGAAATAATTCACCTTAAAGGTAATTAATTTCATACATTATTATTTAAAAATTAACGCGATCCATTTGTTCAGTTTTCAAAGAACTTGCTGTCCCACTTGTGTGGTGACAAGAATATATATTATCAGCTCTGACAAGCTATGTCAACAAGTTTTTTTAATTTCTTTTTCAAGTCATTATTCAACTCGCTTGCCGCATGTCAAAAGCAACATTTGTAACTTTACCACATCCTAAAATAAAAAACAACAGAAATATATTCCTTCTCAAGGATAAACGGCTCCGCCGTCCTTTGGACAGGCGCGTTTACCGATAAATTATAAGAACAAGTTTATTGTGAAAACTTATAAACTCTTATAATTCAAGGAAAGAATGATATTCCTGTTGTATAACTATCCTTTTGGAGACTGTCGATTCATTGTGGATAGTTGCAAAGAGCGATAGAAAGGGGCGCCACTGCGAGCAAGATTGGGATTCCGACCGCTGTTGTAGTCTAATTTTCATGAATAAATAGGAAAAAATCAGCCTACAAAGGCGGACGCCGCCGCTTCTCCATTCCCATTCTTGCTCTCCGTTTCCCCTTTCTCATTGCTTATCAATAGTTGCCCACAATGAATCGACAGTCCCGTTGGCTTCTTTAACTTAAGCCTCGCCAAGCATCTGCCGCAATACAGCTTCATCATCTATAATTGTAATCCCAAGCTCCTGTGCCTTTGTCAGCTTGCTTCCGGCACTTTCTCCCGCTATCACAAAATCAGTCTTCTTAGAAACACTGCCAGAAATTTTAGCGCCGCATGCTTCCAGCTTTTTAGCAGCTTCATCTCTGGTCATCGTCGGCAACGTCCCGGTAAGCACTATGGTTTTACCATTAAACACACTGTCTGCCTTTACTTCCAGTGGCTGCTCAGCTTGTGCCTTGACACCTAGACTTACCATTTTAGCAATGCTTGCTTTGTTCAGCTCATCTGAAAAATACGCAATAATACTTTCAGCTACAATACCGCCTACATCCGGCAGCGTAATAAGCTCATCGTATGAAGCATTCGCAACAGCTTCCAAGGTGCCGAAATGATCTGCCAGCATTTTGGTTGTAGCGCGCCCGGTATTAGGAATGCCGAGTGCAAAAAGGAAAGCGGCCAAATCTCTATCCTTAGATGCTTCGATTGCGCCAAGCAGCTTCTTCGCTTTGCGATCGCCAAATCGCGGCAAATGGATCAGATCCTCATAACCTAGCGCATAAAGATCTGCAGGGTCATGCACATTGCATTCCAAATACAGCTGCTCTGCCGTCATTATACTGAAGGTTTCAATATCCATTGCGTCACGCGAAGCAAAATGAGTCAGCCTTGCAATAATTTGCGGCTTGCAGTCCAGTCTATTGTTGCAAAATAGATGCGCGCCGCGTTGCTCCAGCTCGGAGCCGCAGGCCGGGCATTGCTCAGGAAAAACAATTTCTGCGCCAATCTGATCATCTGCTTTTCCCAAAATTTCAGGAATAACATCATTGGATCTGCGAATCGTCACCAAGGTTCCCAGTGCAAATTTTAAATTTTTTCGTTCAATGTCGCCCATATTATTGAGAGTGCAATTTTGTACGGTTACGCCAGCCAATTCAACAGGCTCAAGGCGCGCAACCGGCGTGATTTTGCCCGTACGGCCTACTTCCCATGACACGGATTCCAGCACGGTCGCTGCTTCTTCCGCTTCAAATTTAAACGCAATTGCCCAGCGCGGGAACTTATCTGTATAACCTAATACCTCTCTTGTACGCATATCTGTCAGCTTTACAACAGCACCATCAATCAGGAAATCAAACGATTCCCGTTTAGCGGCAATATTATTAAGCTCGAGCAATACTTCTTCCAGCGTAGAAAAATAATGAATATAGGGGTTCACTTTAAAGTAATTATCTCTCAAAAACTGATGCATGCCCTGGTGATCCTTGAATTCCACCCCTGAAGCATAGCCAATATTATAGAAAAAGGCATCCAGCTTGCGCTCAGCAGTTACTGCCGGATTAAGATTGCGCAGTGCTCCTGCAGCCGCGTTGCGGGCGTTTTTGAGCGGTTCAATTGCCGTTTGATTATACTTTTCCAGCACAGAAAGCTGCATAATTCCTTCACCCTGTACCTCAATAATCCCGTCTGTAAAAGGAATACTAAGCGGAACAGAGCGTATCGTTTTCACCTGCGGCAAAATACCTTCACCTATCGTCCCGTTGCCTCTTGTGGAAGCTTGTACAAGTCTGCCCCCATCATAAGTAAGATTTAAAGTAAGACCGTCAAACTTTAACTCCACTACATAACTAGGCGGCGGCAAAGGCTCCGTATCTGTATTTTTAGTATTGTAGTCAGACACAGCCTTTTGTACACGGGTGCCCCATGCCATCAAATCATCCACATTTTGAGCTTTATCCAGGCTCCACAAACGAGCAAGATGACGATGCGGCTCAAAACCGCCAAGCAGTTCTCCCCCTACTCTTTGTGTTGGTGAATCCGCCTGAATCATTCCGGCTTGCGCTTCCAGTGCCACAAGTTCATCATATAAGCGATCATAATCGACATCGCTAACCTTAGGCTGATCGAGCGTGTAATAATAATAATTGTACTCATTAAGCAATGAAACAAGCTCTTTCATTCGTTCCAGCTCTGCTGCCATTACTTGATTCCTCCTCTAATTACATGCTCGCACCTGTTACCATATATATTGTAGGGAAAAACTGTATTCTTTACTCTACCTAAAGCTTACGGATCGGAGCAAAGCCGGCAAGCAGGCGTTTGATGCCTACAGGAGCTGGGAAAGCAATTTGCAGCTCCATATCGTTGCCCGTTCCTTTTACGGCTACTACAGTCCCCTCGCCCCACTTGCCATGCGCGACCCGGTCACCTGCAGCGTAGCTCGCTGCCCCCGCGTCATTAGCTGCGCTTCCTGTCGTTTTGGCAGCATCAAGCGGTGTACTTACACGCACTCCGCCGCTTCTCCCGCCAAAGGAAGGCTTTACGCCGCTGCCTGCCGCACCGGCCGCGCCAAATGGGCTGGATGGGCGTGCTCCTCCAGTACGCTGCTGTCCAAAAGCACCTGCGCCGCCGCCAAAGCCCGGTCTGCCGCCTGAACGGCCAAAGCCGCCGAAAGCAGCACCATCTTTAAGCTCATCAGGTATTTCATCTAAAAAGCGTGAAGGCATATTCATGCCTGTTCGCCCAAACAACGTCCGCATGCGTGCACAGGTCAAATAAAGCTGCTTTTCCGCCCGCGTTATGCCCACATATGCAAGACGGCGCTCCTCCTCCAGCTCTTCGTCGTCACTGAGCGCACGGCTGTGAGGAAAGACAGATTCCTCCATACCGATAATAAATACAACGGGAAACTCCAAGCCCTTCGCGCTGTGCATCGTCATTAGTATTACGGCATCGCCGGCATCGCTGTCTTCTTCATCATCATTCATGGAATCAATATCAGCGATTAAAGCCAAATCCGTTAAAAATGCCACAAGAGACCGATCCTCATTGCGGGCTTCAAAGTCCATTGTTACCGATAGAAACTCATCTATGTTCTCAATGCGTGCCTTTGATTCCAGCGTGTTCTCACGATGCAGCTCTTCCCGATACTGTGTGAGTTCGAGCATTTTTTCTGTAAGCTCCGTTACGCTCAAATAATCAACCATTGCCGTAAGATTATAAATCAGTCCGTAAAACTCATTCAGCAGTCCCCGTGTACGCGCATTGATATCCATACCAATATCACCAAGATTGCTTAAAAGACGGTAAATTGAAATACCGCGCTCGCCCGCTGCTGCTTCAAGCTTGCCTACCGTCGTATCGCCAATTCCGCGCTTCGGTACGTTAATAATGCGCATTAAGCTTATATCATCATCCGGATTGGATATGAGGCGCAAATAAGCAAGCATATCCTTAATCTCTTTGCGGTCGTAGAACTTGATGCCGCCTACGATTTGATAAGGAATATCCGATTTAATCAAAATTTCCTCTATAACACGAGATTGGGCGTTCGTACGATATAAAATTGCATGATCAGAGAAACGCCGGCCTTTGTTTTTATTGTCGCGTATTTTACCTGTTACAAAGTATCCCTCGTCATGCTCAGAATCAGCCTGATAAATCGTAATTTGATCGCCTGCCCCCTGCGAGGTCCAAAGCTTCTTCGCTTTTCTGCCTGTATTATTATTAATAACTGCATTGGCAGCATCCAAAATATTACCTGTCGAGCGGTAATTTTGCTCCAGCATAATCGTCTTGGCTTCCGGGTAATCTTTTTCGAAATTTAATATGTTCGTAATATCCGCACCGCGCCATCGGTAAATCGATTGATCGCTGTCCCCTACCACGCATATGTTGTGATGCTTGTCGGCCAGCATGCGGCACAGCATATACTGCGCTCTATTCGTATCCTGATACTCATCAACATGCACGTATCGGAACTTATTCTGATAAAAATCCAGCACTTCCGGCACATCTTTAAATAGTTGAATCGTCATCATAATCAAATCGTCAAAATCGAGTGAATTATTGCTGTGCAATCTTTTTTGATACATCATATACACCTTGGACACCATGCTTTGAAAATAGTCCCCTTGCTTCTCCTCATAGCGCTGAGGTGTAACGAGTTCATTTTTCGCACCGCTTATTGCAGCTTGGACTGCTTTAGGCTCAATTTTCTTAGTATCCATATTAAGGTCTTTCATGCAATTGCGAATAACGGACAGTTGATCGGCTGAATCAAGAATCGAAAAATTGGAGGAAAAACCGATACGGTCTATATCCTTGCGCAAAATACGCACGCACATGGAGTGAAAAGTGGATACCCAAATATCGCGTCCCGAAGGCCCGACCAGCACACTTACGCGCTCCTGCATCTCTCTGGCTGCTTTATTTGTAAATGTAATAGCCAATATGCTCCATGGAGCTACCCGCTTCTTCTCTATTAAATAAGCTATGCGATGCGTCAGCACCCGCGTCTTGCCGCTGCCCGCCCCAGCCATAATAAGAAGTGGGCCGTCTACAGCTAGAACAGCTGCTTGCTGCGGGGCATTAAGCTTCTCGACTGCTTCATCTATACTAATACGATTGAACATACTCGTACTCCTTTGTTCGCTTTTTGTTCGCCTAATTTCTAGTTTAGAATACGACTGACAAGCGTGTCAATCAGGAGCGAGAGAGACACTGTCGACAACTGTTTCCTGAACTGCCGCCACAGTTGCGAGCGCAGCCGTCAAATCCGAATAAACAATATTTCCAACAACAACGGTATGGGCATATTGAGCCGCGTCTCTAGCCTTTTCCGCGCTGTCAATGCCGCCGCCATAGAAAAGTGTTGCTTGCTGGATTGATTTCCTTGCCTGCCTGACGTATTCCATGGAGCCAAACTTACCGCTATATTCCAGATATACGATTGGCAATCGCATTAGGCGGTCAGCCATCTGCACATGCGCAACAACCTCTTGCTCCGAAAGCTCAGTATGCGCACCAGTGATTTTCGCCGCAGTCGCTTCTGCATTCAAAATAATATAGCCTTGAGCAGCCGTTTCTTCCCACGGCACAAATGTTCCATACTCTACAAGACCTTCTGTCTGCTTGCCATTAATCCACTCCGAACGGTTCGTATTAAGCACAAGAGGCACAAAGTAACCATCGAATCCGGGTACTGCGCCCTCCAGCGTAGACACCTCCAACGCGCATGCTACCTCGTATCTTCGGATACGGGACATTAAATCGACCGTATTGTCAAACGTAACCCCTGTAGAACCCCCAACTATAATTGCATCGGTTCCGGACATGCAGATTGCATCCAAATCTGCATCAGAAATTTCACGCTCCGGATCAAGCTTAAATACATGACGCCACCCCGAATACCATTCTCCACTCATTCAGCTATACGCCTCACTTTGCTACATTTCGTATTAACTTATATTTTTAAGAAAGCCTATCGCATATCAACTGCTCTTATGCAATAGGCTTGTGTTGGTTCTTGCTTCCGTTTAATTGTGTGCAGTCAACTTCCAGTCGTTCGTTATTTCACAAGCTGACCGCGGGTAACGCCGAGCTGATTGGTAGCTTTCAGTGTACGCCATACTTGTGTGCCAGTAATTCTGCCATCCAAAGCATCGCGGTACAACGACAATACTTCATGCACCTGCTCTGCCGACTCCTCCAAAAATTCAACGCGGAAGCTGGCTACGCCTAACTCCAGAAAGTTACGGATGTACTCAGAGCCAGACTGCTCAATCGCATTATAGACCGTATTGCGGCAGCCTTCATCTACACGTACAGGATGCGACATGCCGATGCGGTCCTGCAAGGAAACGCGGTGCTCTTCACAAGGCCTGCCGCAATTCGTATAATCCGTACCCTCACTTAAAAACGTGCAATATACGCAATGCTCAGTATGGAACATTGGCAAATGCTGATGGATAACTACCTCCATGTGGCTAGTTTGCGATTGCTCAAGCAAATCGACCATTTGTTGAATATTCAAATCATAGGAAGGCGTTACAATATCCAATCCTGCTTCTAAAAATAATTTAACTGCTTTATGATTCGCTACATTAAGCGAGAAATCGCCAATCAGCTTTGGAAATGGCTTGTCCGGCTGCGCCGCTCTAGCCCGCAAGTAATAATAAAGCGCCCCTGTATTGCGTACCAGTATCGCATCCGGCTGAAGCTTTAATATATTGGCATGGTAGCCGTTCTCGTTCGGCATATGAATACGCGGCGTTGCCAGCGCAATTGGCTTTCCTGCCTGTCTCGCTGCGGCAATTGCTGCAGGGAACTGTTTAATGAATTCAAAATCTGCATAAATAAAAGATGCATCCGTCTGAACTGCAGCCTCTACCTGCTCCAGGCTGCGGCATAGCACAGTCAGTTCAGCCTCGGAGCCAGTTAAAGCAGCTGTATGCTCTCCTGCCGGGCTTAGCTTCGATTGGGCATCTGCAAAAGCATCCACGTTATACTTTGTATATACAGGAGGCTTCGGACGCTCGCCTGCCAATAGCTCCACAGCTTCACGACGCAAACGATTCAGCTCGCGAATAGGCAATATAACGTCACCCTCCAGCGCAATCTCAAGCTGCTCCAGCTGAAATACCGTTCCGCCCAGTCGGCCAAGCTGCTCCTCCAAAAGTGCAGCATCCATCGGGCGCTTCTGCGCAAGCTCCAGCTCGAGCTCAGATGCCACCTCAATTGAAGTTCCTTTATTCACATCTGTCCAAATCGTATGCAGCGGCTCACCCGCTTTACCGGATACTTTTACATGAAGCGGAAATACACGGTATGGCTTATCTGTCTCAAAGCTTGCACGCAAGCGCCTGTCCAGTGCAGGATCGCTCGTTTTCCAAATACGATCACCTACATGCACTTTACGCAAATCAACATCATTACGACCTGAAACAAGCTCAATTAGCGTTCCTTCCTGAGCCTCGCCCTCAATCTTCACGCCATGGCGGCGCAAATCGTAAACGCGGCCTCCTTCTTCCTTCTTCGTAGGATCACCGGCATCAAATACGATACCGTCGCCGCGCTTGACTGGCGCATCCAGTCTGACCGTTACTGCATCGCGCATAATACGTTCAACCTTTCCCAAGTAAACGCCGCGGCTTTTAGGAAAAGTTCCTTCTACAAGCTTTTTATTGTTAGTCCCTTCTAGAAATCCGTGAGTAAAGCCTCGCGAAAAGCTTTGCTGCAGCTCGCGCACCTCTTCCCTGGATGGCTTGGAACGGTCACCGTCGAAATACTTGTCGATGGCAGCCCGATATTTGCTTACAACGTTAGCAACGTATTCTGGGCTTTTTAAGCGTCCTTCGATTTTAAAAGAAGTAACGCCTGCTTCAATCAACTCAGGCACTAGGTCAATCGCCGCCAAATCTTTTGGAGACAGCAAATAGGCAACATCTCCCATCGGCTTTTGCTCGCCGTCTACCATTAAATCATAAGGCAATCTGCATGCCTGCGCACATTCCCCGCGATTCGCTGAACGGCCGCCCCACATTTCAGAGGTCAAGCATTGACCGGAATACGAAACACATAGAGCGCCATGCACAAACACTTCCATAGGAAGCTTCGCTTGCTCGCCGATTGTGCGAATTTGCTTCAAATTATTTTCACGCCCTAAAACGACTCTTTCCATAAAGAACGGCTTCGTAAATTCAACAGCCTCCGGTGATGTAATCGTCATCTGAGTCGAGCCGTGAATCGGGAAGTCAGGCGACATTTCGCGAATGAGCTTCACAAGTCCAAGATCCTGCACGATAACCGCGTCAACACCTGCATCTATACACATGTCTATTAGCTTCTGCGCGTCGCGAAGCTCGTCTTCAAATACTAATATATTAAAGGTTAAAAATCCTTTAACGCCGTACGTATGCAAAAAAGCCATTATTTCAGGCAGCTCTTCACTGCGGAAATTGTTCGCTCTTGCTCTGGCATTAAATTTTTCCACGCCAAAAAATATAGCGTCAGCTCCATTGGCTACTGCCGCACGCATGCATTCCCAGTCACCGGCAGGCGCCAGCAGCTCAATATCCGCTCTTGTTAGTGTTGTCATTTTTTCATTTCCTCTCGCAAACCAGCTATTTGTCATTATTTTATCAAACCAAATCCTGCGAATCCACCACTTCTCATTGGCAATTTTATTTTGCTCAATCCTTATGTGATTTTGCTATCTTGCTTATGTTCTATAGTAGTCTAACAATCAATAGTGCTATACTAAAGGAGATTTAGTGGAAGATCATTATTTTATGGATAAACACAGGAGGTTAATTTGGAATGAAACTAGGCGTATTCAGCGTACTTTTCGCTCAAAAATCTCTAGAAGAAACATTAGATTATATTGCATCAAAAGGACTCGAAGCTATCGAGCTTGGCACAGGCGGTTATCCTGGCAATGCTCACTGTAATCCCGATGAACTATTAGCGGATAACGGGAAGCTTAAAGCTTTCAAGCAAGCTGTTGAATCTCGCGGCATTATGATTAGCGCGCTTAGCTGCCATGCTAACCCGCTGCATCCGCAAAAAGCAATTTCCTCTGTCCATGACGCAGAAATTCGTAAAACGATCGAGCTCGCTAACCGACTTGAAGTCGAAGTGGTTAATTCCTTCTCCGGCTGTCCTGGCGATCATGAGGATGCTAAATATCCAAACTGGCCTGTAGCACCTTGGCCAAACGACTATCAGGAAATTTTGAAATGGCAATGGGAGAAGAAAGTTATCCCTTACTGGAGTGAGATCGGCACACTGGCTTCAGAAGCAGGCGTCAAAATAGGCCTAGAGCTGCATGGCGGTTTCTCTGTTCACAGCCCGGCGACACTTCTTCGCCTTCGTGAAGCTGCCGGCGATGCAATTGGCGCTAATCTTGATCCAAGCCATATGTGGTGGCAAGGCATTGATCCGGTGCAAGCTGTCCAAATTCTTGGACGCGCAGGCGCTATTCACCACTTCCATGCGAAAGACACGTCCATTGATCCAATTAATGTGAACCATCACGGGGTAACAGATATGCAATCCTACGCCCTGATGCTGGATCGCGCTTGGCAGTTCCGCACAGTCGGCTATGGACATGATATGAAAACTTGGGCAGATATTATTAGCGCCCTTCGCCTTGTAGGCTATGACTATGTCGTAAGCATTGAGCATGAGGATGGACTAATGTCGGTTGATGAAGGCTTCTCTAAAGCTGTTTCCAATCTGCAGCAAATCCTGATCCGTGAGCCGCTTGGCGAAATGTGGTGGGTATAAAAAAAGCGGGTGTCCCTTCGGTCTTCGCGACCTTAGGAGACGCCCTTTTTTTGTTCAATCATCATGATAAAAAAAGACGAGTCAGAGCCATACAAGCTACGCCGACTATAACCGTTAAGGACAAGCTTTTAGTACGAATAGCAACAGCTATTGTAGGAACAAGCGTAATCAAAATAGGCCAATTGACGGACACCCGATTATCGGACGTTTGCAATAAATTTCCGATGATAATGGCGCTTAATACACATACCGGTATATATTTTAACCATCTTAATATAAGCTCAGGCAACTGGACATTTCGCACAAAAATAAAAGGAATAATGCGCGGCAGCCAAGTCACTAGCGCACACCCAATAATTAACCATAGTAAATTCATATCTAAACTCATTTTTCAGTCAACACTCCAATAGTCGCAACAATTACCGTAGCAATCAAAACTGCCATATGAACCGATACAAATTGAAGCAAAATGTACATCGTAATCAACATAATCACGATAAGTTTCAAGTAATGAATTAATTTCGTGTTCTCTACATTGGAAAGCTGCAAGACGAGTAGCGCAACAAACATGGCCACCAGTGCAAAGTCTAACCCCCATTGCTCCGCGTTGGGAATCCATCTCCCCAAATAAGCTCCAGCTATACAAGCAAAAAACCAAGAAAAATAAGCCGTTACATTCAAACCATCCATCCAGCGGCTGTATAGCTTCTTATTTTTTATTACCTCTGTCACCGCGACACCGAACGTTTCATCTGTTAACAAAGTGCCAAAGCCAACATTGCGCAGCAAGGAGTACCTCGTCAAATGAGGAGCTACCGTTAAACTCATTAATAAATGACGCAGATTTACTACAAAAATAGTAAATATAATGGCAGCAGGCGGAGTATTCGTTAATAGAAGTGCGCACAAAATAAATTGTGCGGAGCCTGCGTAAATAAGCAAGGATATTAATCCGATCTCCAGCATGCTTAAACCGGAAACTGCGCCGACTATTCCAAAAGAAAAACCGATGCTTAAATATCCGAATAAAGTAGGGACACAATCTTTCATCCCTTGTACAAATGAATTTTTCCGTTCAATCATGACCGCCTGCACAGCTATACCTCTCCTCTATCCAAGTACTTTCTATAAAGGAAATGCTCCTTTTTATTGTGTCACATTTATTATAACAAGCTTTTTTGTTAAATGAGTCATTATATATAAAACAAAACTCCTGGAAGATCTCGACTTGAGACCTGCCAGGAGCTTGCTTTTGTTACTATTATTAAGCTATTCGGCATGGCTCGCTGCTTTTTATTGAGCTTCTCCAACTACTGTGAAGCGCTCATTCCTATGCTGCGGATGTTCAATTTCATCCAATACCGCAATTGCATAGTCTGCATAGCTGATATAACTATCGCCTTTCGTATTTACAAGCAGCTGATCCTGGCCTTTAACATAAGAGCCCGTACGCTTGCCGCTTGGATCAAAAAATGCTGATGGGCTAATATAGGTCCATTGAATTCCGCTTGTTTGCTGCAGCTCCTCATAATTTTTCCCCATGTTGAAGGCGGTAGGGAAATAGGCCGCCGGGAAATCCGGCGTATCCATCACTCGAAGCGTCTTTGCCTCGTCTACATATAAGCTTCCAGCACCGCCCACTACGATCATTTTGGTATGCGGCGCATGCTTAAGCGCCTCGATCAATACTTTTCCAGCCTCCACATGCTGATGCTCTTGCCCTGGAACAGCATTAAAAGCATTAACTATAACATCAAAACCGTCGATGTCATTTGATTGCAATTCGAAAATATTTTTTTCTATAACTGCTGCTGCTTTATTCGTAATTTTATTTGCGTTCCGAACAATCGCTGTTACCTCATGTCCTCTTTCCAACGCTTCTGTCAAAATGAAATTGCCCGCTTTTCCGCTTGCACCGATAACTGCTATTTTCATGAATAACTCCTCCTGTATATGTTGTCGTTAACTTGTAACTAAATTGATTACATGTAACAATTATAGTTACAGGTTAGCTGAATGTCAATTGTTAGTCCATACCAGCTGCCAAAATCAACAGCCTTAGTATATATTTCATGTATTGTTTCATGATGATGCAGTATAATATACTTGTAATCAAACAGATTACATCTGATAAATCCATTTTTATTATTATTCGGCAGGTGTTTAACATGTCCATCAGCAGCAGATTTGCAGTCGGCATTCATATTTTATCGCTCCTAGTGCTTAACAAAGACAGAACTAACTCTTCTGAGTATATTGCAGCAAGTGTAAATACAAATCCTGTTGTCATTCGTAAAATAATGGGCATGCTAAAAAACGCAGGCCTCATTCATATCCGGCCAGGCGTCGCTGGCGCAGAACTAATCAAGGACTACGCTGAAATTACTTTGCTGGATGTGTACAAAGCTGTTAATGCTGTACCTGAAAATGAATTGTTCAGTATGCACAGCAGCCCCAATCCCGCTTGTCTAGTCGGCAGGAATATTCAAGAAGCAATTGATCCTTTGTTTTCGGCAGCTCAGTTGGCGATGGAAAAGCAGCTTGAAGGGGTAACTTTAAAACAAGTCATTGACCATATTGAAAACAACAAGTAATGTGAAAAGGCTGCACCCCTGCTTCAAAGAGCAGCGGGTACAGCCCGTTTTATATAGATCTCTTTAGTGAATACTGCTTTTACTAAATGTTCCGCCGAGTACATCCGTTACATGCTCAACCGCAATAAAAGCACTCTCATCAATGGATTGTACAATGCCTTTCAACTTCGCAAGTTCCAAGCGAGAAACCACACAGTAAATGATTTCGGTCTGTTCCTTTGAGAATCCGCCTTTAGCTTGCAATAGAGTCGTCGTCCGTCCAAGACGGTCAATAATCGCTTGTGAAATTTCCTCATATTCCTTGGATATAATCGTAACCGATTTCGATTCATCCAAGCCCTCCACGACAATATCAATCATTTTGATCGCAATGTAATACGTAAACATAGAGTACATGGCAGAATTCCAATTAAACACAAAGCCAGCTCCGATAAAAATAATAACATTGAATATCATAATGACCTGTCCGACGGCAATCCTGATTCTTTTAGATATAAGAATTGATAAAATTTCAATACCATCAAGCGCTCCGCCATAGCGGATTACCAAACCGACACCTATACCTAGTATTAACCCGCCAAATAAAACGGCTAGCAGTTTTTCCTCTGTAAACGCGCCTGAGTGATGCAGCGTTGCTGTAGTAAACGACATAACTGCAATGCCATATAAAGTAGAAAATGCGAATGTTTTGCCTAGTTGCTTGTAACCAACAACTAAGAATGGAATGTTAACTACGAAGAGCAGAATGCTAAGAGGTAATGAAGTGAGATGGGACAGCATAATCGATATGCCTGCAATACCGCCATCAATAATATTGTGTGGAACTAGAAATTTTTCTAAGGCAATACCCATAAGAATGGAACCGATCGTAATAAAAATGGCCCGTTTTAACAGTTCACTGAAAGATAATCTTTTGTGTTCTTTAGCCATAAAGGCTTCCCCCAATACTTTGAGCGAGCTTATTGTGGCTTCCAACACCAACCTTCACCATTGCCGCTTATATCCGATTGCTTTAAGAATAATAAACGCCTGTTCCTGCATAATACAGGCTGAATGCTGCTGACTGGAAACCGCATATGCCCGCAAAGGATCATATTAGCTTCTACAAACTTACTGCTGCAGCTAACTAATAATGTAGTTACATATTTAATAATAGTACGTTCTATATTCCTTTGTAAATGTCAGAGACAAAGAAATTTCATACTGCGCAGCATTATTATTCCTCATTTTGCTATTTTCTATAACCCATTACAAACAATAATATACGCTCTAAATAGGAAAAGGGCTGCCCGCGGGAATACCCGTCAGACAGCCCTGAATTACATATTTACAATTTAAGCAAGCCAAACTTTGAAGATCATTACATAATCAATAAACAAGAATAATGCTAGCGATACAGCTGTAAAACCGATCGCAAACACATTTTTTCTAGGACGAGCAAGCACCAGTCTTACAAATCCGATAGCAATGATTACAGTAAATGCGAGCATAAACCAATCAAACGGATCAATTGTAGACTTCGCAGCTGCTTCTGCTAAAAACATGAAGGGACCTCCTTTAATATACCCGTTGAAAGCGTCCGCTATATCGCGGCACCTAGCCTAATCTTACTCTATGTTATCTTCTTGCGGCAAAGGATGCAAGCCTCAAAACGCTTTCGTAACAACTTTGTCAAGATTGTCTGCTGATTTACTTGTTATTATACCATTTCTCAGCAAAATTACTTGTTTTTTTATTAATTATTTACAGATACGGTATGATCCAAAGGAAGTGACTCCTGTTCTTGCTGAGCATAGCGCTGAATCGTTCGTTCCCGATCTCTTGCCAGTATAGGGCGCAGGTATTTGCCTGTATAAGAGCCTTCCACTTCAACGACCTGCTCAGGCGATCCGACAGCCACGATTGTACCGCCTCCGCTTCCGCCTTCAGGTCCCAGGTCGATTAAATAATCGGCTGTTTTGATTACATCAAGATTATGCTCAATGACTAACACTGATTCCCCGGAGTCAACCAAACGATGCAATACAGTAAGCAATCGGTCAATGTCATGAACATGCAAGCCCGTAGTCGGCTCATCTAGTATATAGAGTGTCTTGCCAGTACTGCGGCGATACAGCTCCGCAGCAAGCTTAACCCGTTGTGCTTCCCCGCCTGAGAGCGTAGTTGCAGGCTGACCAAGCTTCATATAGCCCAAGCCTACATCGACAAGTGTTTGAATTTTACGATGGATACGCGGAATATTTTCGAAAAATTGGCAGCCATCCTCAATCGTCATATCCAGCACTTCTGCAATATTTTTCCCTTTATATTTTACTTCCAAGGTTTCTCTGTTATAACGCTTGCCTTTACATACCTCGCAAGGCACATATACGTCGGGCAAAAAGTGCATCTCAATCTTAATAATGCCATCCCCGCGACAAGCCTCGCATCGTCCGCCCTTTACATTAAAGCTGAATCTGCCTTTTTTGTAGCCGCGAACCTTTGCTTCATTTGTTGATGAATACAGATCCCGAATATCATCAAACACGCCTGTATAGGTAGCAGGGTTAGAGCGAGGCGTTCTGCCAATCGGCGATTGGTCGATATCAATGACCTTCTCTAAATTTTCAATCCCGCGCATTTCCTTATATTGCCCAGGACGGGTTTTGGCCCGATTCAAATCGCGAGCTAGCGTTTTGTATACTATTTCGTTAACGAAGGTAGATTTGCCGGAGCCTGATACCCCTGTAACCGCAGTAAATACGCCTAAAGGAATCTTCACATTCACGTTGCGCAAATTATTTTCCTTGGCACCGCGCACCTCAAGCCATTTGCCATTAGGAGCACGGCGCTGTTGAGGAACCTCGATAAACTTGCGTCCGCTCAAATATTGCCCCGTTAAAGAACTCGAATCCTCCATAACCTCTTCAGGCGTTCCTTCCGCAATGACTTGACCCCCATGAATACCTGCTCCAGGGCCTATATCAATAATATAATCCGCAGCTAGCATCGTATCCTCGTCATGCTCAACGACGATAAGCGTATTGCCAAGATCGCGCATATGCTCGAGCGTTTCAATCAGCCGGTCATTATCGCGCTGGTGCAGCCCGATACTCGGCTCATCCAAAATGTACAAAACGCCCATCAAGCTGGAGCCTATTTGTGTAGCCAGACGAATACGCTGCGCTTCGCCGCCAGATAACGTGCCGGCAGCACGGCTCATGCTTAAGTATTCAAGTCCAACATTAACCAAGAAGCCAAGTCTGCTGTTGATTTCTTTCAATATTAAGTGAGCAATCGTTTGCTCCTTCTCGGTAAGATCCAGCGTTTGAAAGTATTTTTTAGCCTCTCCAATAGACAATGAAGTAACGTAAGCAATATTCTGGCTGCCTACTGTTACAGCCAAGCTCTCCTTGCGCAATCGCTGGCCCTTGCAGCTGCTGCATGGCTTGGCGCTCATATAGCCTTCGATGTGCTCACGCATCATATCAGATGCCGTATCCCGATAGCGGCGCTCCAAATTGTTGACAATGCCTTCAAACGGTACAAAGGCCTCCTTGCGATGGCCAAAATCATTTTCGTATAAAAAGCGCACCTTTTCCCCGCCCGTACCAAAAAGCAGCTTGTTCATTTGCTCATCTGTAAGCTCGGATACAGGGATGTCTTGAGGAATTTTATAATGTTCGCAAACCGCGCTCAAAAACTGAGGGTAATAATTCGATGTGCTTCCCGCCCATGCCAAAAAGGCAGCGTCTTGAATCGATTTGGTCTGATCAGGCACCAGCAAATCAGGATCAACAATCATGCTTTGACCTAATCCGTCACATTCTGGGCAAGCACCAAAAGGACTGTTGAAAGAGAACATACGCGGCGAAAGCTCGTCTATGCTGAATCCGCATTCTGGACATGCCAAATTCGAGCTAAAGAGCAGCTCTTCCTGATCGATTACATCAACGATAACTTTGCCTTCCGAAAGCTTTAACGCTGTCTCCAGCGAGTCTGCTAATCGGCTATGAATATCACTTTTCACAACAATACGGTCAACGACAACCTCTATGTTATGCTTCTTATTTTTCTCCAGTTCAATCTTCTCACTAAGCTCACGCAGCTCTCCATTTACCCGCACACGCACAAAGCCCTGCTTCTGAATATCAGCAAGCAGCTTCGCGTGCTCGCCTTTGCGGCCGGACACGACAGGCGCCAATATTTGCAGCCTGGTGCGCTCAGGATACTCCATAATCCGGTCGACCATTTGCTCCACTGTCTGTGAAGTAATTTCAATACCATGAGTCGGGCAATGCGGACGTCCTACCCTTGCAAACAAAAGACGCAAATAATCATAAATTTCGGTTACAGTACCTACTGTTGAACGGGGATTGCGGCTTGTCGTCTTTTGATCGATTGAGATGGCAGGCGACAAGCCTTCGATAGAATCCACATCCGGTTTTTCCATTTGACCTAGAAACTGTCTGGCATAGGCCGATAGAGATTCTACATATCTGCGCTGCCCTTCTGCATAAATTGTGTCAAAAGCGAGTGAAGATTTGCCGGAGCCGCTAAGTCCTGTAAGAACAACAAACTTATCGCGGGGTATCGTTACATCAATATTTTTTAAATTATGGGCTCTAGCGCCCTTTACAACAATTTTATCAATAGCCAATCGGCTCGCCTCCTACTTTCCCATCTCCGCTTTAAGCTCAAGCAGCGCATCCCGTAATTCGGCAGCACGTTCAAACTGCATATTCTTGGCTGCTTCCTTCATTTCTGCTTCCAAACGTTCCAAGAGCTTCAGCTTATCCTTCTTCGTCATGCTCTGAGCTGCATCAGTCAAGTATTCCGATTTTTGCTCTGCGACCTTAGTCGCCTCAATTACATCATATACTTTCTTGCGAATCGTCTGCGGCGTAATGCCATGCTTATCATTAAAGGCTACTTGAATCGCTCTTCTGCGCTCCGTCTCCTTCAATGCCCGGTCCATAGAGTCTGTTATCTTATCCGCATACATGATTACGCGCCCTTCGCTATTGCGCGCTGCCCGCCCTATCGTTTGAATAAGAGAACGATCTGAGCGAAGGAAGCCTTCCTTATCTGCATCAAGAATAGCAACGAGCGAAACCTCAGGCAAATCAAGCCCTTCCCGCAACAGATTTATACCTATTAATACGTGAAAAACACCAAGTCTTAAATCTCGCAGTATAGCTAAACGCTCAAGCGTCTTAATATCAGAATGCAAATAGCGGACCTTAATCCCTATTTCCTTCATATAATCGGTCAGATCCTCTGCCATCTTCTTCGTCAGCGTTGTTACAAGCACGCGCTCGTCGCGCTCAATACGAAGCTGAATCTCATGCAGCAAATCATCGATTTGCCCCTTCGAAGGCCGCACATCGATAATCGGATCGAGCAAGCCTGTCGGACGAATAATTTGCTCCGTCATGACCGGACAGTGCTCCAGCTCATAAGGGCCAGGCGTCGCTGAAACATAGATGAGCTGCTTCGTTTTCTCCTCGAACTCTTCAAACCGTAAAGGCCTGTTATCAAGCGCTGAAGGCAAGCGGAAGCCGTGATTAATAAGCATTTCCTTCCTCGCCTTATCGCCGTTAAACATTGCCCTGATCTGCGGCAGCGACACATGGGACTCATCCACTACGACCAGCATATCGTCTGGAAAATAGTCCAACAGCGTATAAGGAGTAGCTCCGCGCTCACGGAAGGTCAGCGGCCCTGAATAATTCTCAATGCCTGAGCAGAAGCCCATCTCCGCCATCATTTCCAAGTCATAGCGCGTACGCTGCTCCAACCGCTGCGCTTCTAGCAATTTATTATCAGCCTTAAGCTCAGCAAGACGTTCCTCAAGCTCGCGCTCAATATTTTTAATTGCAACCTTCATCGTATCCTCATGCGTAACAAAGTGAGAAGCCGGGAAAATAGCAATATGATCGCGCTCAGCAATAATCTCGCCCGTTATTACATCAATTTCAGAAATGCGGTCGATCTCGTCCCCGAACATTTCGACACGAACCGCATGCTCATTATTAGCAATAGGGAATATCTCAACAACATCACCGCGCACACGAAACGTACCGCGCGTAAAACTAATATCATTGCGCTGATATTGAATATCTACCAGCTTGTGCAAAATCTCGTCTCTTGATTTCTCCATGCCCGTACGCAGTGACAGTACAAGACTTCCATATTCAATCGGAGAACCCAAGCCGTAAATACACGATACACTCGCTACAATAATAACGTCACGCCGCTCGAACAAAGAGCTGGTAGCAGAGTGGCGCAGCTTATCTATTTCATCATTAATACTAGAATCCTTCTCTATAAACGTATCCGTCGAAGGAATGTACGCCTCCGGTTGATAATAGTCGTAATAACTAACGAAGTATTCGACTGCGTTATTTGGGAAAAACTCCTTGAACTCACTGCAAAGCTGTGCGGCCAAAGTCTTATTATGGGCAATTACTAGCGTAGGCCGTTGCAGTCGAGCAATCGTATTGGCGATCGTATACGTCTTGCCTGTTCCCGTTGCACCAAGCAATGTCTGATGGCGCATCCCTTGATTGACTCCCACTACCAGCTCATCAATTGCTTTCGGCTGATCACCCTGCGGCTTATAGTCTGAAACGAGTTCAAACTGCCGCTCATTCTGCCTCGCTATGCTCACTTGCTCCACTCCTTATCCGTTCAAATATATAATTCCTGTATATAAATTAAGTATAGACAACAATCATCCTATTTCAAAATAGAAATGAAATATATTCCACCCAAATGAGAATGTGTGTTCCCTTAATCATTATAACGTTACTTATATAACGATGCAATGCAAACCTTGCAATCCTTTCTGACAAACAATTTCCAGAAGTCGCTCACAATTGCGATCCTTTAATTACAATAAACTGCAGATTTACAATACTAAAATAATAAGAAAAAGATACTATATATAGTAAATTCTATCCAATTAAAACTACATATATTAACCGATCGGTTAATTTTAATTTTTAACCGTTTACATTAACAAAAACGACAAATTTCACACAATATCTGGCAACATTTTTCAGAAAATGTTTAGTTTCTTCTGATATGATTTCATGTAGCATAACATAAGTTTAATAGTTTTAATGGAGGTGTGTCACACAGTTGTTGCTTCATGCTGCTAGTGCGGCATGCATTATATTTATTATAGGAGGTATACGAATTCATGAAAAAAAGAACACTCGCAATGCTCTTGGCATTGCTGCTCGTGTTTCAGTTCGCGAATTTCGCGGGCGTGACGAAGCATGCGGACGCAGCTAGCTATGATGAAACTAATCCAAATGGAATGGAGTTCACTAAAGTTTATCTTAATGAAGGACCACTAAATCAAATCGGTCCTATTATTGCAGAAATTTCTAATACAGTTAGCAACTACAACCCGGACTATCAGTTTGAACTTGGCAAAGCATATTACGTGAAGTACGAATGGCTGCTTCAAGATCTGCACAACTACTGGGATGAGGATCAATACGTCTTCGATCTTCCAACTGGAATCAAACTTATTGAAAACGTAACAGGAGATTTGGACGGCTTCGGAACTTTTACAGCTGACGCTACTACAAATAAAGTCACCATGACTTTCAATGGTAATGTACGCGATGGTGATGATGCTAATTCTAACGGAAGCAGAATACCAGGAACCTTGTATTTTTGGGCGTACTTGGATGAAGATTCTATACCTCAAGGCTCTAATACCACCACTATCGATTTCATCAATACCCCTTTGGAAGTAAACATTAAGCCAAAAAATGTTACAGAGCCAATTAAGAAAACAGGAAAAATTCTAATTGATTCTACCTATGGTCAAATAATTGAATGGACGATTGATATTAATAGGCAGCTTCAAAAAATCAACGATGCTACACTAATTGATACAATACCAGACGGCTTGGAGTTAGTTGGAGATGTTTACATTCAAAAACTAATTGTAGATGTTAAAAACGGAGATATTCAAATTGATAGCTCATCACCTGCTACTTCGTTAACTAGCCCTATTGTTACTGATAGTATCTTAACAATTGATCTGATTGATGCTCTAGGATTGGGAACTAACCCTCTTAGCAATGCATACCGAATTTCTTTTAAATCGAAGATTACCGCTGATATTGATGAAGAACCGGTCAAATTTCGTAATGTAGCAGAATTAACAGGTACAATAATGGATGGTTCACCAATTTCTATGTCAGATGACGATACACAAACAATTGTTCCTGTAAAAAGATTCCAAAAATTAAATGGCACTACTAATTCTGATCATAGCATTAATTGGGAAATTAAATATAACTATGGCCGTAGCGCAATAACTAATCCAGTTATTACTGATTATTTTAGCAATACACATCAGTTGGACGGTAATGTAAAAATCTTTGAAGTAGACGGAAACGGTGATGTAGGTACTATAGATCTATTCGGATCACTGTTTAAAGCAGATAACCTTCCAAATAATCCAACATACGCAGATAAAAATGGATTTGTTCTATCACTGATAAACCCAAGTACTATAACAAAACCATATGTTATAAGATACACCACCAAACCTGTAGCAAACGTCTATGATAACTATACTATACACAACACTGTTATTGATAATGAAGGAAAAACTGGTTCATCAACGGGGGCAATTTCACAAGATTTCCGCAGTAAATCACGTAGTGAAATTAATTTTGACACTAAAACCATTAGATGGACCATAGAATTAAATAAGCAAAAGTATAATATTACTGGTGTAAATGTTGAAGATAATTTTCCTGTTGGTTTAAAGTTAATTAAAGATTCAATTAAAGTTAAACAAAACGGTTCAGATTTAAATAATCCTAATATTACTTTTAATGATAATGATGAAGAAACAACGAGCGGATTTAAGATCGCATTACCTGACGGCTCATATCACTATGTTGTAACCTATATTACAACGTTTGACTATGAGGGTATTTCTTATGATTCACTTGCAGCAAACTATAGAAATAGCGGTTTTGTAAAATGGAATGAAGATCCAACGCCTAATAAGCCTGGAGTACCATTTGAAAATACCTTCACACCAGAACCTAGCTGGGAATGGACAAATAATGGACTAAAAGATGGCACATATAGTGCCTCCAAAAAAGAAATTTCTTGGGAAATTGGGTTTAACTATAACCAAAAAACGATGTATAATGCTGAAATCGAAGATAAACTGACCGATATTCAGACTTTTATTCCGAAAAATCTTGAAATTTACGAGATGACAGTGAATTCAGATGGATCCGTTACTGAGGCGCAAACCCCAGTATACAAACATGATCCTGTAACCCCTTCTACTGGTTTTGTCACCGTTGAAGAGCCTTCGCAGGCTAATGATAATACATTAAAAATTAAGTTTAACAATACGATTAATGGAAAAGCGTACAAAGTGAAGTTCTCTACTTCCATTAAAGATGAAATGTTTGATAAATCACACAAGACGGTTACTAACACGGCTAAAGTTAAACATACTAGCAGTGACGGAACAACAACTTACAGCAGAGATTTAACTGCTAATGTTACAATTCCAAGCGCAGGCACTTATATTACAAAAAAAGGGACCCCGGAATCCCAGGATCAATCTATCCCTGCTAATAAAAGAGATAAATTTAAAGTAAATTGGCAGCTTACTATAAATGAAGCTCAGTCCAAAATCTCTAATGTAAAAGTATCTGATACACCAAGTGACAATCAAATTCTTTTAGAAGGCACTTTTAGCCTGTATAATGCTTCCTATGATCAAAATAACCAGTTGGTTGAGGGATTAGAAGTAGACAAGAATGAAACTCCTTTCAAGCTTAAGATCAGTGAAGACGGCTCAACCTTCGAACTAACATTTGAGGAAGAGATTCAATCAGCATTTATTCTATACTATTCAACACTAATTAATGCTGAAGAAGGAACGAATGTATCGATTTCAAATGCTGCAAAACTTGAAGCCAACGATATTAAAAATTCAAACACTTCAGGCGAGTTTCCAATTAGTTTTCAACTATCAGGCGGGGGAGGTTCAGCATCCATTTATGTAGGTACGCTAGAAGTAACTAAAGTTAACGAACTCGGCGAACCGCTTAAAGATGTGGAATTCCAGCTACTAAGAGCCAATAACAGATCAGTACTAAAATCTGGAACGACAGACAACGATGGCAAGTTATTATTCGACGACGTTCGTTTTGGTAACTACATCCTTAAAGAAGTAGCTCCTCCAAAATATTATGATTTACAAGGAAATGGAGAATATCCTGTTACTATTAACTCTATAACTGCTATATCGCAGTCCGTTGAAAATACAATTAAACCTACAGGAGATCTGAAAGTTAAAAAGATCGATGCTCTAACTAATGCTCCTCTTGATGGTGCTAAGTTCAATATTTACGAAAAAGATGATTACTTGGCTAATGGCCAGAATGCAGTAGTTAAAGGAACAGGAACAACTATTGATGGCGAACTGACCTTCGCTGGCTTATATCAGAACTTTGAGTACGTATTGGTTGAAACACTTGCTCCTTACGGCTACCATATGTACAATAACGGTGTTTACGGTCTAAGCGACACTAATGATGATAAGCTAGTCGTATTAACCGGAACAGCTCCATTCGAGTATGAAGTCAAGAATAGCACTGAACCAATAGGTAAACTAAAATTCGTAAAAGTCGATGCTAATGACCACAACAAGAAATTGGAAAACGTTAAGTTTGAACTTTATCATAAAGACTTCCCTAACAATTTACTTGAATCATTAGTTACCGACGAAAATGGAATTGTAGAAACTTCTGATTTACCTTATGGCGACTATGTCATAAAAGAGGTTAAAACACAGTTCGGATATGTAATCTCAAATGCTTCAAAAAATGTAAAGCTTGATTCTACAACTGATGTAAAAATTGATCCATCTGCTACTCCGATTACAATAGAGAACGACAAAGCGCCAGACGGAGAACTTGTCGTTACAAAAATTGCTCGTAACAGCAGCCCCAAGAGGCTACTAGCAAATGCAGAGTTCCAATTGCTGGATGCTGATCGCATTGTGAGAGCAACTGGTAAAACAAATGCAGATGGCGAGCTTGTTCTGACTGGAGATTCAATTTCCACAGATGAGGCAGTTCAACCTGCTACCATTACACTTCCAGTAGGTACTTATACTCTAAAAGAGGTAAGACCGCCATCAGGATATACTATTATTGGAAATGGTGAAACTACAGTAACTATTACAAATAATAATACAGAAACAATTGAAATCGAAAACCAGCTCTACATTCCTGGTCCAATCATTACACCGACTCCGACGCCTACACCAACGCCAGAGCCGACAGAGCCGACTGAACCAGAAGAGTCAGGTAACCCAACACCAACACCTACTCCTTCACCGGAGCCGACTCCTTCAACTAAGCCAACTCCGACTCCAGCTCCAACACCGAAGCCGGAGAAGCCAGTAACGAAGGAAGAAACGCCTGAAGAAACACCTGTTGAAGGTGAAGTAGATGTTCCAGACAACAAAACAACTAAACCGGGTCAGCCTCCGAAAAATGGCGAACTTGAAATAACGCCAGACGGCAAATGGACTTATACGCCGAAGCCAGGCTTCAAAGGTGATGACAGCTTCAGTATCATCGTTACCGATGAGGACGGCAATGAAGAAGAATTGTTCTACGAAATCGTCGTTGAAGAAGTTCCACGTGGCGGTGTCGAAACACCGGACGTTGATAAGCTTCCAAAAACAGGTGAAGATAGCTTCTTGCTAGTTCAGCTGCTAGGTGCAGCTATCGCTATGACAGGTATTGCATTACTTGTTCGTCGCCGTTTCCTTATTAAAAAATAATTCTTAACTAGTGAAAGAACCCTCCAGCCTTGAATTGGCTGTGAGGGTTCTTTTATATGTACAATTGTGGGCAGCTCACCTATTGGCGACCTAACTTGTCGCCATCGTGTGTAAAGAACAAAAGATGAGAAGCTATTTGCGTTACGGTCATAAATGACCATTAGAACCAAAAAGTAGTCTTTTTGTTGCATATACGGGACACTTATGACCGTTAGAAGAAGATCCCGCCGGATTCTCTAGCTTTTTTCCCGCTAACGGACATTTCTGACCGCTAGAAAGTGGAAGTTGGCGAAAAAAGAGCGCTAACGGTCATCAGTGTCCGCATCAGTGTAGGATCACAAACTTCTAAATTCTTATAATTCAAAAAAAATCCCAACCGGATCCTATCCAGGCTGGGATTAACATTATTTTAGAATGGGCTTTCTTCTGTTTTGCGATGTGTTAGTGCAAATTGTTGTGCTGTAGGATTGAAATACTTATCGCTATATTTGAAGTTGAATACTTGCTTGTCAAAATCAACATAGCCGGCATTCCATGTCGGATCTTGAATGACCCATTTGCCGCCAACCAACACTTCTACCCAAGCATGATTATCTTGCTTAGTAGTGTTGGACCAAGTTTCTCCATCCTCTGCCCAGATGGCTGTACCGTTAATAATTCTAGTTTTAATGCCTATTGAACGGTTGAGCGCTGCTGTAAGATGCACATAGCCGCTGCAAATCGCTTCTTTACGGTTTAATGTATCTATCGCTGAGTAATTAACTAGATCATTGCCCAAATAGCTTTTCACATCGTAAGCAATATTTTTGGCTACCCAATCATGAATAGCTTTTGTTTTCTCAAGATCTGTAGTTAGTCCCTTAGTAATCTTCTCAGCTAGAGCAATAATAGTTGGATGATCGCTCTCTGCATATTGTGTAGGCAGCAAATACTGCCAATCTCTCGTATCTTTATTAGTTACTGTAAATGCTGTATCGCCCCATACGACACTCTTATAGCTGCCAGAAGCATTTACATCCTTCTCGTAAATTTCAACTTTATAGGAGCCCGCTCCGTGGCGCAAGAAAATAGGAACTTCAAGCTTCTTGCCTTTGGATACGTAAACTTCCTTTTCTTCTGTTTTGCCTTTTGTAATGCGGACTAAAACAGCACGCTCTAAGGCAAACGATCCACTTAATATAATCTTACTTTGATTCGTGACTGTTGTTGATACTTTATAATTGCCTTGAGCTTGCGGCTTTAAAGGCGTAATCTCTGCATTTGGATCTTCTATGGCCGGACATGCTGGAGCAGCACTTGCAGGCTTTGCTTTTAGATCGCTTACTGATGCCTTTACATTGCGTAAAAACACAACCGCTTCTGCGCGAGTAAGCCCATCGTTAGCTGCATAGCCTTCGATTGTTTTGCTATGCTTTCCATTCGACAAATTATAGTCATAGAGCAGTTGGATGTTCTCATTCGTTGAACATGCATAACCAAGCGCATTGCCTATAATCGTTGCTACTCCGCCACGGCTTACAGCTGCGTAACGATCCTTCAAATCCCAGTTCATCTGTTTGGCATACTGCCAAACAGGCTCGTCCCACGCGGCATTATCTTGACGCTGCAGGCCATCTACTTCAAACGCGCGAAGCAGCATGCTTAAAAACTCTGCTTGCGTTACTTTATTATTAGGTCTGAATGTACCATCAGAATAACCATTAACAATACCTTGGCCTACTGCCCAATCAATAGATTCAGCAGCCCAGAAGTTTGTTGTATCCTTGAACTGTACTACTGCCGATGCTGAAGCAGCGATAGGCGCTGCAGAAGCCGCCACTGTTAGTGCAATCGATGTGGCAATGAGTTTCTTTCCCCATAATGAATACAGCTGTTGAATACGTTTAGTCAGCTTCACGTCGACTTCCCCTTTCGGTAGCTGGCTGCCACTTCTCAAAATAGAGATTGAGGCCCTTTAGCTTTGCGTCCCCGGCTTTCGGCGGGTTTGCCATTATCGTTTGAGTGTCGTTTTACCATTCACTCTACTAATCTATTAATTGAAATTTATACTACTATTTTAGCATATTTTGCTACTCAATATCACTATGATTTGTAAAAATTTTACGTCGATTTGCAGTACGTGCAGATTTCAACATTCCTAGCAAAGAAAGATTTCGGCTTTCTTGTGCATAGTATGTTGCCTGCTCGTCCGGTGCCAGTATTACCCCTAGTTGATGGTGTTCTCCGGCATAGCGTGCGCGCTGCGCAAACTTCATTTCTCCCTCTCTATTAAGCACCTCAAGCTTGCAAAAAGCAGGATTTATCATGAGGGCTGCATACAGCTGTTCCTTTGTATACACCTTTTCGCCGTTAACCTTTACAATAATTTCTCCGGGCAGCAGACCCATCGTATGAGCAGGCGTATGAGGCACTATGCCAAGTATACGTAAGCCTCTGCTGTCATGTACGTATAGAGGCGAACGGGCATTTTCATGGCGCTGGCTGCTCCATACCATCCATTCATGCAGTAAAATAGCCGCAGCAGCTGCAACCGGCAGCACCGGTGCCCACTGCCAAGCAGCAATAGCAAGCACCACAATAATTATGCTGTAAATAATAAGCTTATTGGATGCCGCTTTCGCTTTTTGCTCCGGCAGCATAGAACGTGTCAGCTCAGTAAAGCCTATCATGACCGGAAATGCAATTATCGTCCAGTTGCTATGACCGCTGCCTAGCGAAAAAAGCGGATCCCAGGGCAAGGTCAAGCCGCCGCTCGCTGCTGGCACTACCAAAAATAAAGGAACAGGCCAGAATCCTTGCAGCATATACCCCCCTACAAGCTTGCCTCGTTTGCCCTCTAGAAAAAGCGGTGTTGACAAGTTGGAGCCTTGCCAGCGTACTAGCAGTGCTTCTGCAAGATGCAGTAAGGCAACGAGCAGCAATAAAGACGCCGCTTCTATTTCTGTCAAAGATTTCACTACTGAACCCAGCCAATCCTCACGCTCTGCTAGCGGAGTAAAGCTGAATCCCCATTGCAGAATAGCAATAAGGCCAGCACTGTATGCAAAACATAAATACCTTACGCGAATGAGCAGCAGCACTGCCGCTATCCCCCACAGCCATAACAAAGCCGAAGCTGTTAAAGCTGCACCGATCCATATACCAATGATTGATGCGGCAATACCAATCACAAGACCAGCAAAAATAGCTTTAATGGTCAGAACCTTCCAGTCATGAAGCTTGACTGCAAACATTTGCCGCTCTAATCTCATTTGCCTTGTCATTTGCAGCACGATAAAAAGTATGGCCAAATAGTAAAAAGGCTGTGTAACTAGCTGCAACAATGCTTCGCCGAATTGTCCCAACCAACTGATTATTGTATTCAATGCAAGCACTCCTAGTATACGGACTTTAAGCACGCAAAATATCAAAAAAACGGTATACGGAAAATCGTAAAACGGGCACGTTTTATCAAGGATAAACGGCTTCCGTCGTCCTGTGGACGAGCGCGTTTACCTACGAAGTCAATCAAATGATCTAACGAATCGTGAGAGCGCTATTTCGTCTAAAAAGCGCCTTTTTGAAATCTAACGAAGATATTCGCCCTTATTTGCTCCTAACTGTGCCAAAATGAGTGGAAAGTTCACACATAGCGCAACTGATCTTCGTTATATTTTTAATCTAGCTGATTTTCGCCAAATAGAGCATTTAATCTTCGTTAGATTCAAGTCCTGTCCGTTTCGACCGCTGTTGTATTATTTTCAAAAAAGGCTGGCGCTCAAAAGAGGCCAACCTTTTATTAATTCGACGTTTATTATTTTTTTCCTGCTCTCGCTTGCTGGATCCAATCGATTGCGGCTTGCAGCTGCAGATCATTATTTTTATCTTGAATCCAGGCAATAACTGATTTTTCAAGCGCAGCTGTCGTATTCTCATCAATAATCCCGCTAGCTTTAAGGCCATGCTTCTTCTGGAATTGAATGACCGCTTGCTCTGTTTTGTCGTCAAAATAGCCGTCGGCTCTTCCCGTTTCAAATCCAAGCCCGTTCAGCATAATTTGAGCGCTGCGGTTTTGTTCGCTTATCGTATCTTTTGTAAGAGGCTGCTTATAGGCGATACGAGCTACTGTATACAGCTCTGGTGGCGTAATCACCTTATTAGGCTGAATGCCTTTCTCATGGATCCAGTTGCCCTTCGGCGTCAGCCACTTGGCAATTGTCATTTTAAGCAGGCTGCCATCGCCAAGCGCTTTGTTATAGCTCACTTGCACGGTTCCCTTGCCGAAAGATTGTTCTCCCATAACATACGCTCCGGAGCTCTCCTGCAGGGCGCCTGCTAGAATCTCGGAAGCGCTGGCGCTTCCTTTGTTAATGAGCACGGAAATCGGGTATGTTTTCAACTCGCCGCCTTCAGCGCGTGTTTGCTCGCGGTTGCCATCGCGGTCCTCGACTTGAACTACAATATCATTAGGCTTCATCATATGCTGGGCAATATCAACAACAACAGGCAATACGCCGCCTGGATTGTTGCGCACATCAATAACTAGGCCTTTCATGCCCTGACTCTCAAGCTTTGTCAGTTCCTCTGCAAAACGCTCTCCCGTATGCATTGAAAACTGTCTAATTTCGATCACGCCTATTCCATCAGGCTGCAGCTCTGCATACACCGTTTCGATATCGATATCATCTCGTACCAGGACTAGCTGAATCGGCTCAGACAAGCCGCTTCGTTGTACAGACAGCTTTGCCTTCGAGCCTTTAGGGCCTCTAATTTTTGATACAGCCTCCTGCAAGCTTAACCCATCGAGCGCTTCGCCGTTAACAGATAATATAATATCTTTAGCGAGCAGTCCTGACTTCTCGGCTGGCGAGCCTTTGATCGGCGACACAACGACAACCCGGCTGTTCTCCAACGTTACCTCTGCACCTATGCCTGTGAACGAGCCTTCGATCGATTCCGAGAAATGTCTTGCAACATTTTCCTCCATATATACGGAATATGGATCGTTCAACGCGGCCATCATTCCGCTGATTGCACCGTTAAAAACATCCTCGCGTTCAACCTTGGCATAATACTTTGTTTCAATTAGCTCCATCACAGCATTCAGCTTAGTAAGCTCGTCCGAACTTAAACTATAGTTGCTTTTGCCAGGCGATGCAGCAGCAGCAACAACTGCAGGCTTTGGTTCGCTTGATTGCATAAGCCGATCAGTTACTATTAACGTAATAAGCACTGTCGCTAGCATTGTAATCATGACAACCAAAAAGACGGAACGACCTTTAAATTGCAAAACGTAACACCACCTTCATCTTCTCCAGCATGCTTGACCTAATTATTATATGACAATTGTACCAGAAATATTAAAAAAACAAGAAGCGCCACTCCGTTGTTCGTTATAATAATGCATTACAAGAATGACTCGCAGCCCCGTCTCAGCCAGGGACGAACCGGCATAAGAATGAAATTGATACTTTTCTTTATATTGAAAATAAAGGCAGCCACACGGGCTGCCGCTTTTATTAATATATTATTTTAAATAACCGCCTGGATTTACAGCAACCTCATTTTTACGCACCTCAAAGTGCAAGTGAGGGCCTGTAGAATTTCCTGTATTACCCACTTCTGCGATTTGCTGTCCTTTTTTAACTGTATCTCCTTTATCGACAAGCAAGCCGCCATTGCGTATATGTCCGTACAGCGTCCATAGGCCATTGCCATGATCAATAATAACACAATTCCCATAACCGCCCCACCACTGGGATACGATGACTACTCCACTCTCAGCAGCATAAATCGGCGTGCCTGACGGCGCTCCAAAATCGATGCCCGTATGTGTATGTTTCTTCTTCGTAATAGGGTGAATACGAGTTCCGAAGTTAGAGGTAACACGATAGCCGCTATCAATTGGCATGCCAAGCTTTCCGCCTGTGTATGGATTTTTGATTTTATTTTTTTGTGTGTTCAGCTTGGACACTTCTGCTGCCAAAGCTACAAGCAGCTTCTCCTGCTCCTCAGTTATCGACTCAAAACCTTCTAAAGCTTCATCCAGCTCTTGCAGGTTACTATTATAAGAAGCGATTAACGTTTCTTTTTCATTCTCTTTTTTTATCAAATCAGCTTGTTTGATTTCCAGCTCATAGTATAATTCTTTTACTTCAAGCAGCTGAAGCTCAACTTCCTTCTTCTTCAGAACGACAAGCTCCTTATCCTTTTTATGCTCGTCCAAAATATCGCGGTCTTGATTCAATATGGATTGAAGCGCATCAAACCGGTCCAGAAAATCACTAAAGCTAGTGGAGCTAAGCAAAACATCTACGTAAGAAACGAAGCCATTCGTATACATGAGGCGCATACGAGATTGCAGCAGCTCATCGCGTTTTACAATACGCTCCTCTGCCTGCTCGAGCTCAACGCCGGTAGCGATAACCTCTTCGTTCTTCTGCTCAATCTTAGTTTCCATCTCTATTTTTTCTTGTCCTACTTTATCAATTTCAGACAAAATTTTAGTAATTTCCTTTTGCAAATCTTCTTTTTTAGCAGATATATTTTTCTTTTGGCTTTCGGCATAATGAGCATCTTTTTCTGCTTGAGCCGCTTTTCGTTCTGCGTTTTTGATTTTTTGCTTCGCCGCTGCGATATCCTTTTCGATTTGAGACAATGAGGTTGCTTCAGACTGAGATAACTGCACAGCAAATGCGACCACTAATGTTATGGCAATTAATACCGCTGCTAGTCTTTTCATTCTATTCTCCCACCTACACTTTCAAGTACTTTCGAACTGATATTGTACTTCCCCATATGCCTATTACTGAACCTAGTGCAATCAAAGTTACTGAGGTTATGTACATCGCCTCGCGTACTGGCACCATACTAATCATTAGCAGTGACAGATCCAGCTGCATAAGCTTGAAGATTTCGGCATAACCGAACCAAATCACAACAGCTGTAATAATAGAGCTGACTACTCCGATCAGCGCGCCTTCTATAAAAAACGGCCAACGTATAAAAGCATTCGTTGCTCCGACCAGCTTCATAATGCCAATCTCTCTTCTTCTTGCTACAATGGTCATTTTGATTGTGTTTGAAATAAGGAAAATTGCTGTTACAGCCAATCCAATGACGATAATAAAGCCCACATTGCGTACTGTATTTGTAATTTTGAACAGCTTTTCTACTGTTCCTTGTCCATATTTAATGCGGTGGATAGGCTCATTACTGTCCAAGCGGTTAATGGTTGAAATTTGTTCTGCGGTTTGTTCCACAGTTTGCGGGTCGTATACTTCTACGGTGAAGGAAAACGGCAGCGGATTTTTATCATCCTCGTAACCTTCTAACAGACCCATATTTTCATCTCCCATAGCTTTTCGCAGCATCTCGAGACCTTCTTCTTTTGTAACAAGCGTTACCTTGCTAACCTCGGGCAAATTGCCGATTTTGTTTTGCAGTTCTGTTATTTTTTCTTCTGCAACATCCATTTGGAGATATACGCGTATTTGAACCTTGCTTTCAAATTGATCTGCAATATGGTTCATATTCATAGCCAGCAGCATAAAAATCCCTAGAATTATAAGTGATATAAACATGGAGCTTATTGAAGCGAAGGACATCCAGCCATTGCGCCATATGCTCTTGGCGCCTTCGCGCACATGTCGGAGCAGTGTACTAAACTTCATACCCGTACTCCCCTCTCGCTTCATCCCGAACGATTACACCGTTCTCGATAGCGATAACACGCTTGCGAATACTGTTTACTATTTCTTTGTTGTGGGTAGCCATAACAATCGTAGAGCCGCGATAGTTAATTTCCTCCAGCAGGTTCATGATGCCGATGGACGTATCCGGATCAAGATTTCCCGTTGGTTCGTCCGCCACGATAACGGAAGGATTGTTCACAATCGCCCTGGCAATCGATACCCGCTGCTGCTCACCGCCTGACAGCTGAGACGGCAGGCTGGCATGCTTATGCTGCAAACCTACAAGCTCTAAAACCTCCATCGTTCGCTTCTTAATAATTCGCCGCGGCGCCTCTATGACTTCCATAGCAAATGCTACATTCTCGAATACGCTAAGTTGAGGCAGCAATCGGAAATCTTGAAATATGACACCAATATTTCTTCTAACATAAGGAATCTTTCTTGTTTTTAACTTGCCTATATTAAAGCCGCTCACTGAGATTTGTCCCTTTGTAGGAATTTCCTCACGATAGATCAGCTTCATAAAAGTAGACTTGCCTGCACCAGAGGGACCAACGAGATAAACAAATTCATTACTATCAATTCGAACCGAAACACCACGCAAGGCATGCGTTCCATCGGTGTAGGTTTTCCAAATGTCGTGCATTTCGATCACAATATCACATCCTGTTAAGAGTCAATATTATTATTTCGACAGAGTGCGGCTAATTCCTTCACAAAAAGCTCTGTTTCAGCTTTTTTCACAATTCTCATTTTTGAAGGATTTGTCGAATTATTATGCCGAAAGTACCGATGAAAGCTTAGCTTGGCAGCGGCATATATATAACAATAGCTTTGTATAATCTTCTGATTACGTATTAAGCATACCGATAATGCGGCTGAAAGAAAGTGGGGAATGGGATGAAAAAATTTCACCTTATATTTATTTTGTGCACTTCGTTACTACTGCTGATAACAGTTGGCTGGGGGTTTCTATGGAATTATGCCAAGCAGCAAACCGTACCGCAAAATGTTTACGCTGGAGGCTTAAGTATAGGCGGCATGAACATCGAGGAGGCAAAAGGCTTGCTGGAGCAATACAAAAAATTGCTGGGAAGCCGTTCCATTCAAATTGATATTATGCCTGTACAAGGCTTAAAGCAGGAGGTTGCAAAGAGCAGCCAATGGACGGCGCAGCAATTCGGTTATGAAGCTGAGTTTGACGAAGTACTTAAAGCTTTGGACCAATTAAACAGGGGTTCCATATGGGAACGTGCCGAGTATCGCTATCATTTTCCAAAAAGCTTCCCTATGACGCAAAAATGGGATCAATACCTGTTCGAAACGCTGCTGCGCCAACAGTGGGGATGGATGGAGAAGGATCAGCCTGTAGATGCCAAAAGAATTATTACTGATGATGACACCGTGCTGTATGAGCCGCATAAAAATGCATTCAGGCTAAATGTCCAGGAGGTTGCCCAGCAGTTGTCCGTATGGATGATCGAGCCGTTGAATGAGGACAACGATGAGCAAGCGAAAACAAAGAATAATACAAGCGGCAGCAAACTTCCGCCTCTTGTAAATGCAAGCTTCCATTCCGTGCTCCCGATCGAAGAAATCGAGCCTGAAGTAACGGTAGAAAGCCTTAAAGAACTAGGCTTGGACAGAGTCATTATGTCGTTTTCGACAGAGTTTTTAACGAGCGGCGAAGGAAGAGCTTATAACGTTACGGCGGCCGCCAGTGTACTGCATGATTGGCTGCTCGAGCCGGATGAGGAATTTGCCTATAGCACCTTAGTGAAAAAGCTGGAGGAGCAATTTACTTTAAAGGAAGCACCTGTTATATTAAATGGCAAGTTTGTGCCGGGAGTAGGCGGAGGGATATGCCAAGTATCCAGCACTCTTTATCAAGCCGTGCTCCGCAGCGGCCTTACGATCGTTGAACGGCGCAACCATTCCCTTCCGGTTGCCTATATGCCGCTTGGGCATGATGCAACCTATGCAGGGGATGCGATAGACTTTCGCTTTCGCAATTCTACTGGCAAGCAGCTTTTAATACGCACGCATGTCGAAAATCGCAAGCTTACCGTTAAGCTAATCGGAACGATGCCCAGCAATGAACGCTACGAAATCGAATCTAGTACGGTTAAAACTGTTTCGCCAGAAGTCGTACGCACTCTTAACCCTAACCTTGCACCTGGCAAAACGGTTACTAAGGATGCCGGCAGGCAGGGCTATGTTGTAGAAACCTACCGCATCCTGCTGCGTGACGGCAAGGAGGTATCGCGCGAACGCGTGTCTCGGGATACTTACCGCGCACAGCCTGTTATCATTGAATATGGACCTAATGCTCCAGTGCCGGGCAATCCGGTTCAAACCTCTCGAATTGTCACGCCTTCTCCTGAAGCAACTCCTTCACCATTAAACCAAACACGGACAGAAACAAACGGCGGTCTGCTGGAGGACGGCATATAATTATATCTGCAGAAGGATATATAAGAACAAGTTTATTGTGAAAACTTATAATTTGAAAAAAGTCGTATGGATCCTTTAATGGATTCATACGACTTTGCTTTTATTAATTGCTGCGTTCCGTATATTCTATTACCCAAGCAGCAGTCGCTTCGGCAGCCGACTCCGCGCGAGCGATAGCTTCAAGCACCTGCGGCTTCGCTGTTCCGCCGTAAACATTGCGGGCGTTGACAACTTGCTCCGGCTGAAGCACGTCATAGATGCGGTCATCGAACAGCTCGGAAAATTGCTTGAATTCATCCAGCGTCAAATCAAGCAAATATTTGTTTTGCTGAATGCAGTAAAGCACCGTTTTGCCGATAACCTCATGCGCTTGGCGGAAAGGCATGCCCTTGCCGACCAGGAAATCAGCTATATCTGTCGCATTAGAGAAGTCCTGATTGACGGCTTGGCGCATACGGTCCTTGTTCACCTTCATCGTTGCAACCATTGGCGCAAACAATTGAAGCGCGCCTTGCATCGTCTTCACGGTATCGAACATGCCTTCTTTGTCTTCCTGCATGTCCTTGTTATACGCTAGCGGAAGCGACTTCAGCACTGTCAAAAGGCCCATCAGATTGCCATACACGCGTCCAGTTTTACCTCGGACAAGCTCCGGCACATCGGGATTTTTCTTTTGCGGCATAATGCTGCTGCCTGTGCAGAACGCATCATCAAGCTCGACAAAATTAAACTCTGTGCTGGACCACATAATAAGCTCCTCGCTCAAGCGAGACAAATGCATCATAATGATAGAGGCATGCGATAAGAACTCCAATATAAAATCTCGATCGCTTACTGCGTCAAGGCTGTTTTCATAAACACGGTCAAATTTAAGCTGGCTCGCTACAAAATGACGATCGATCGGGAACGTCGTTCCCGCAAGCGCCCCTGCACCAAGCGGAAGCACATTAATACGCTTGTAGCTATCCTGCAAGCGCTCGATATCGCGTCCAAACATCGACACATACGCCATCATATGATGGGCAAACAAAATCGGCTGTGCGCGCTGCAAATGCGTATATCCAGGCAGAATAGTGTCGGCATTTGCCTTAGCCTGCTCGATCAAAGCAGACTGCAGTTTATACAGCATGTCGACGAACTCTACTACACGCTTGCGAAGCCAAAGATGCATATCGGTTGCCACCTGGTCATTACGGCTTCTGCCCGTATGCAGCTTGCCGCCTACGCTGCCAACATCATCGATAAGCGCCTTCTCAATATTCATATGAATATCTTCATCGCCAATCGTGAACTCGATATCGCCAGCCTTCACACGCTCAAGCACGCGCTGCAAGCCTGCTTTAATCGTTTCCACATCCTCAGCAGGCAATATCCCTTGCTTGCCAAGCATCGTCACATGGGCCAGACTGCCTTCAATATCCTCTTCAGCCAGTTCCTTGTCAAACATGATGGATGCTGTATATTCTTCAACCAGCTGGTCCGTTTTTTTCGTAAACCGGCCGCCCCATAATTTACTCATTCCAAGCTCTCCCTTCCGGACGCAAGGGACGGAAGCCGCATATGCGCTTTATCAAGCGGCATAGTCAGCTTCCGTCACATTCCGGCTAATTAGTTTTTGCTTTGCTCTACGCCTGAGGATACTTTCAAGCGAAGGGCATTCAGGTTAATAAAGCCTGTTGCATCGCCTTGATCGTAAGCCTGTGAAGGATCTGCTTCCATTGTAGCAATATCCGGGTTGTACAGGCTGACAGGGCTCTTCACGCCCGCACCGATTACATTGCCTTTATATAGCTTCAAGCGGACAACCCCGCTCACATTTTTCTGGGATTCTGTTACCAGTGCCTGCATAGCCAGACGCTCTGGCGCAAACCAGAAGCCATTGTATACAAGCTGGCTGTACTTGGCAATTAGAGAATCGCGAAGATGCATAACCTCACGGTCCATCGTCAAGGACTCCATTTTACGATGAGCGGTGAAAAGAATAGTTCCGCCTGGTGTTTCATATACGCCGCGGCTCTTCATGCCTACAAAGCGGTTTTCGACCATATCAACGCGTCCGATACCGTGTTTGCCGCCAAGCTCATTAAGCTTCTCCATCACTTGAAGAGGGTTCATTTGCTCGCCATTGATTGCGGTGCAATTCCCTTTGTCGAACGTCAATTCGATATACTCCGCTTGATCAGGAGCACGCTCTGGCGATACGCTAAGCACATACATCGCTTCATTTTCTTCTGAGCTTGGATCGAACCAAGGATCTTCAAGCATGCCGCTCTCAAAGCTGATATGCAGCAAGTTGCGATCAGTCGAATAAGGCTTCGCTGCAGAAGCAGTTACTGGAATGCCATGCTTTTCAGCGTATGCAATCATCTCTGCACGGCCAGGGAATTGCTCACGGAAAGACTCAAGGCGCCAAGGAGCAACCACTTTAATTTCCGGAGCAAGCGCCGCCGCGTTAAGCTCAAAACGAACCTGGTCGTTACCTTTGCCTGTTGCGCCATGCGCAATCATAGTCGCGCCTTCTGCGCGGGCAATTTCAACCATGCGCTTCGCAATCAGCGGACGAGCAATAGACGTACCTAGCAAATATTGGCCCTCATACAAAGCTCCTGCCTGGAACATTGGGAAAATGAAATCTTTTGCGAATTCTTCCGTCAAATCATCAATATAAACCTTGGAAGCACCAGTTGCCAACGCCTTTGCCTCCAGCCCGTCAAGCTCTTCTTTTTGGCCGATATCCGCTGTGAAAGCGATGATCTCGGCATCATAGGTTTCTTTTAGCCATTTCAAAATAATAGATGTATCCAAGCCGCCGGAATAGGCGAGTACTATTTTTTGTTTTGCCATATTCGTTACTTCCCTTCTAAATTGAATGGTCAACCTCTATGAAATCATTAGGACATAATCGCTGCCATAATCGCTTTTTGTGCATGCAGGCGATTTTCGGCCTGATCGAAAATAATGGAATGATCGCCATCGATAATACCTTCGCTTACTTCCTCGCCGCGATGTGCAGGCAAGCAATGCATAAACAGATAATCCGGCTTTGCGTATTTCACAAGCTCCTCATTCACTTGATAAGCAGAGAATGCAATCTCGCGTTCCTTCTGCTCCGCCTCTTGCCCCATGCTGGCCCATACATCCGTATAGATAACGTCAGCATCTGCAATAGCTTCCTTCGGATCGCGGTATACCGTTACCGTAGAACCGGTTTCTGCTGCATTTGCTTGTGTTTGCTTAACCAAATCAGCATCCGGCTCATAGCCCTCCGGCGTTGCAATTGCAACGTGCATGCCAAGCTTGGCTCCGCCCATCATAAGCGAGTGAACGACATTGTTGCCATCGCCTACATATGCGATTTTAATTCCTTCCAAACGCCCTTTTTTCTCCAAAATCGTCTGATAGTCCGCAAGCGCCTGGCAAGGGTGAGAAAGATCAGTCAGTCCGTTAATAACGGGAATTGTTGCGCCGCGCGCCAGCTCTACTACATTACGGTGAGCAAAGGTACGAATCATAATGCCGTCCAAATAACGGGATAGCGTCTGTGCTGTATCCCAAATCGTTTCACCGCGTCCAAGCTGCAAGTCGTTGCCGCTTAGGAACAAACCTTGACCGCCTAGCTGATACATGCCAACCTCGAAGGATACGCGCGTACGAGTCGACGATTTTTCAAAAATCATGCCGAGCGTTTTGCCTTTGAGCGGGTGATAGATTTCTCCGGCCTTTTGTTTTGTTTTTAAATCAATAGCTAGATCGATGAGGTAACGAATCTCTTCCGGCTTATAGTCGACCAGCATTAAAAAATCGCGCCCTTTCAAGCTTTGGGCCATCTCTTCATTCAAAAATTGCATGATTCTGCCTCCCTTTCACTGCGCAGCTATATGGAAGCCTCGATCCGTATAAGCTGCTGCGAACAACGTCACTGTGCTGCCGCTTCATCTATTAATTTCACTAAAATTTGTACTGCTGTATCAATTTCATCATTTGTAACTAGCAGATTCGGAAGCAGACGAAGCACATTAGGACCGGCAGTAATAATAAGAAGACCCTCATTCTGAGCCTTTACTACAATATCACCAACAGGTGCTTTGCAAGCTATACCTACAAGCAGACCTAATCCGCGTACCTCTTCCACAAAAGAATTGCCAGCCAGCTTCTCGCGCAGCTGACCCATTAAATAATCGCCTTGCTTAGCGGCGTTAGCTGGTATATTTTCTTCCACCATCGTCTCAATCGTCGCTTTCACCACTGCCGTAGCAATCGGTGTTCCGCCAAAGGTGGAGCCGTGGCTGCCGGCGCTGAAGCCTTCGCGCAGCTCTTCCTTGGCAACCATTGCGCCCACAGGGAAGCCGCTGCCAAGCCCTTTGGCCAATGTGAAAATATCTGGTTCAATGCCATAATGCTCATGAGCAAACAGCTTGCCCGTACGGCCCATGCCGGTTTGAATTTCATCTACAATCAGCAGGATGCCTTCCTTCTTGCATAATGCGGCAAGCTTATTCAAATAATCGGCATCAACCGGATGAATGCCGCCTTCCGCTTGAACGAGCTCCAGCATAACGGCAGCAGTCTGGTCGCTTATTGCACTTTCCAGCACTGCATAATCATTAAGAGGAATCGTTTTGAAGCCGCCTGGAAGCGGCGCAAAGCCTTCCTTCACCTTTGCCTGGCCAGTTGCTGTCAAAGTAGCCAGCGTACGGCCGTGGAAGGATTGCTCGAAGGTTATAATTTCAAAGCGCCCGTTCTGCTTAACAAGCTGCTGATAACGGCGAGCAAGCTTGATTGCCGCTTCATTTGCTTCCGCTCCAGAGTTGCAGAAAAATACCGCGTCGCCGCAGCTATTGTCGGTAATCAGCTTGCCTGCTTCCTGCTGATTCGGGATTTGAAACAAATTGGAAACATGCCATAGCTCATCAAGCTGCTTGTTCAAAGCTTCCTTGATGCGCGCAGGTGCATGGCCTAGATTCGTAACGGCAATACCGCTCATAAAATCCAAATACTTTTTGCCCTGATCGTCCCACAGCCAGCTGCCTTCTCCCTTGACTAAAGCAAGCGGGAATCTGGCGTAGGTAGGAAGCAACGCTTCAGCAGCCGTTTTCTCTGTTGACATTACTCTTCTCCGCCCTTCTTATTTAATAATGCGTGTGCCGACTCCGCCTTCACGTACCGCTTTGGTCAACACTCCCGGCTCTTGGCCGCTTACAATGACAACTTCTTGCACCTTGCCTTGAATACACTGTATAGCAGCGCGAACCTTCGGAATCATACCGCCGTATATATCGCCCGAGACGATCATTTCCTCAATTTGCGCAACAGTTACGACAGGCAGAGTAACAAGCTCGCCATCTATTTTTTTCATAATGCCCGGCACATCAGTTACGACAATCATCCGTTCTACATCGAGAAAAGAAGCAACCGCGCCCGCAGCTGTATCCGCGTTAATATTGTAGCGCTGACCTTCCCCGTCAATACCGATTGGAGCAATGACTGGGATATACCCCATCTTCATAATGCCCTCAATAATTGCTGATTCAACTGCAACCACATCGCCTACAAAGCCAACCTCGTTCGCATTGGCAACTGGTTTAGCTATAATTAAACGTCCGTCAACGCCAGAAAGTCCGAGCGCTTTCGCTCCATTTTGCTCGATTTTGCGAACAATCTCCTTATTAATGCGGCCAGCAAGCACCATCTCTACGACATCCAATACGGCATCGCTAGTTTTGCGAAGGCCATTCACAAATTCACTTTCGATACCAAGCTTCGTCAGAGTCTCAGATATAGCCGGACCGCCGCCATGGACAATTACAGGCTTGATTGCATCCTGCTGCAATGCGCGCAGCTCATCGAAGAAACTGTCCGGCAATGCTGCAAGCGTGCTTCCGCCGCACTTCATTACAAACCGCTGCTCCACGTTCCAATCCCCCGTTCAACATGCAACTCACTTAGTTTTTACATTTTATTAAATAATATTAAGTTCGATATGCCGCATTGATACGAACATAATCATAAGTCAAATCGCAGCCCCAAGCTGTCGCCTGGCCGTCTGCCATATGCAAATCTACATTGATGACTACTGTATCGCCCTTCAAATATTCTAAAGCCAGATCCTCATCAAATTTAATAGGGCGTGATTGCTCAAGCGTCATAATAGAGCCCAAAGCAATATCTACGGTAGCCGGGTTAACCGTCTGACCGGAACGACCAATCGCGGCAATAATACGGCCCCAATTCGCATCTGCGCCAAATACGGCTGATTTTACGAGAGAAGAGCCTACAATTGTTTTGGCGATTGCTTGAGCTGCTTGATCATTAGCAGCACCGCGGACATTAACCTCAACAAGCTTGGTTGCTCCTTCTCCATCGCGAGCGATCGCTTTGGCCAAATACTCGCACACATAGGTCAAAGCCGCCGCAAAAGCATCCCAAGCCGGATGGGCAGCTGTCAGTTCATTATTGTCCGCAAGACCGCTAGCCATAGCTACCAGCATATCATTTGTGCTAGTATCGCCATCCACAGTAATCATATTAAAGGTCAAATCCGTCGCTTGGCGCAGCAGCTGCTCAAGCGCTGTGCTGCCTATCTTGGCATCTGTAGTAACGAAGCCAAGCATAGTGGCCATGTTAGGCGCAATCATGCCGGAGCCTTTCGCTGCGCCTGAAATATGAACGACCTGACCGTCTATTTCCAGCTTCACGCAAATCATTTTTTGAACTAAATCCGTAGTCAGAATCGCTTGGCAAAAATGCTCGGAAGCTTCCATTCCGACATGCAATTGATCTTTAAGCGTATCAATACCGCTTCGCAGTTTATCCATCTTGAGCGGCTCGCCAATGACGCCTGTCGACGCAACGGCAACCTGCTCAGACGACACGCCGATTGCTTCGGCAAAACGATTGCGCATCTCAAAAGCATCCTCTTCGCCTTGCTTGCCTGTGCAAGCATTCGCATTGCCGCTGTTTACGATGACAGCGCGCAGCAAGCCGCCGCTGCCTATGCTTTGCTTTGTAACAAGAATAGGCGCGGCTTGAAATACATTGAGCGTATATACGCCTGCTGCTGCAGCCGGCACCTCGCATACAATAGCGCCTAAATCATGGCGCGTAGATTTCTTCAAGCCGCAATGTAAGCCGCCTGCGCGGAAGCCTTTTGGCGACGTTACCGAACCATCTTCAACAATTGAAAATAATGCCTGCTGCTGTCCCATTTTGGAATCTTGTCCCTTCTATCCTATAATGCTTTTCTTATGGATAAGCAGGAACGAATTGCAGACCTAGCGACTCATCCCAGCCCATCATTAGATTTAAGTTTTGAATCGCTTGCCCTGCTGCACCTTTTACGAGATTATCTATAACAGAAATGATCGTTACGCGATTTGTGCGCGCATCATAATCAAAGCCGATATCACAATAGTTGGAGCCCCAAACTTCCTTTGTAGATGGCCATTGACCCGCAGGTCTGATTCTTACAAAGCTGCGGCCTTCATAGAAGCCTTTGTACATATCTATAAAGTCCTGTGTGCTGTGCTCGCCTTGCACCGTTGCATAAATGGTCGACATAATACCGCGAGTCATCGGCACTAAATGAGTAGAAAAAGTCGTCACAACCGGCTTGCCCGCTGCATCGGACAATACCATCTCGATTTCAGGCACATGCTGATGCTTATTCAGCTTGTAAGCTTTGAAATTTTCATTAAGCTCCGAATAGTGAGTGCCAAGAGAAACGCCTCTTCCCGCGCCGGATACCCCGGACTTGGCATCAACAATAATAGAAGCAGGATCAATCCAGCCTGCTTTGACTGCCGGAACAAGACCAAGCAGCGTAGCTGTCGGATAGCAGCCAGGATTGGAAATAAAGGAAGCCCCTTTTACATTTTCACCATAGATTTCAGATAATCCGAAAACAGCCTGGCTTAAGTATGGCTCCTGTGCTGCAGGCTTTTTATACCACTCTTCGTACACCGCCGTATCCTTCAAGCGGAAATCGCCCGAAAGATCGATAACTTTAAGCCCTGCCTCCAAAAACTGCGGCGCAATTTTTGAAGCTACTCCAGCAGGCGTTGCCAAAAATACAACATCTGCTTTCGTTTTAATCAAAGCAGGATCCACATCATCAAGCAGCTCCTCACGAATATTGATCAAATGAGGAAATCCGTCCGTAAACGGCGTGCCCGCACTGGACGAAGAGATTAAAGATGTAATCTCTGCCTGCGGATGTGAAGCTAGCAAACGAATCAGCTCCACTCCGCCATAACCTGTTGAACCGACAATAGCTACTCCTAATTTCTTGCTCATGTCCCTCTCTCCCATCCGGATTGACAGCTGCTTCAGCTTTAGCCGAATCAGCCGCTTCTTCATCTATAATTAAACAGCCTGTTTGAACTATTATCACTAAATTATAATTGTACAACATTCCGCACTTGATGGAAATATCGATTCGTGTAGATAATCAACTCTCCTGTATATTGTATTATTATACATCCGGTCACATATTAATACAATGTTTGTTTATGGAGATATTGTATTCATTTCGCGCCGTAAATAACACCTTTCATACTTTAATACTGTCAAATATTGACCGCGACTTAGACGGCTTTGTGTGAATTTTCGTATATAATCGCTCTATTTGACCGCGACCTCAGCCGTTTTGTATGGTTTTCCGTATATAATTGCCCATTTGGTAATCAACTTCGGCAATAAAAAACAGCCCCCGAAAAGCAAACCACATAATGGTTTTACTTTTCGAAGGCTGCAATTTATCCTAGCCGAGGCTATTATTAATCGTGCTTGATCTGGCTGCGCAAATATCCATCAATAAACATATCCAAATCTCCGTCCATCACAGCGCCAACATTGCCTGTCTCGACTGAAGTGCGGTGATCCTTCACCATGCTGTAAGGATGGAACACGTAGGAGCGAATTTGGCTGCCCCATGCAATATCGGACTGCTCGCCGCGAATTTCCGCAAGCTGCTTCGCCTGCTCCTCAATCTTGCGCTCGTAAAGCTTGGAGCGAAGCATCTTCATCGCGCGATCACGGTTGGCAATCTGTGATCGCTCCTGCTGACAGGCGACGATAATACCGGTTGGAATATGCGTAATTCTGATTGCCGACTCCGTTTTATTAACGTGCTGTCCGCCTGCTCCGCTGGCGCGGTACGTATCTACCTTCAAGTCTTCCGTGCGAATCTCAATTTCGATGGAATCATCGATTTCGGGCATAACATCACAGGAAACGAAGGAAGTATGACGACGGCCATTGGAATCAAACGGCGAAATGCGCACCAAACGATGAACGCCCTTTTCTGCTTTCAAATAGCCGTATGCGTTATAGCCCTTAATCAGCATCGTCACACTTTTGATGCCTGCCTCATCACCTGGCAAATAATCAAGCAGCTCCACCTTGAAGCCGCGCTTCTCTGCCCAGCGCGTATACATCCGGTACAGCATCAGGCCCCAGTCCTGTGATTCTGTACCGCCCGCGCCCGGATGAAGCTCCAAAAAAGCATTCATCCGGTCATACGGCTGGTTGAGCAATAGCTGCAGCTCAAAGGCGCTTACCTGCTCATGGAGCGCATGCACGCCGCTGGCAAGCTCTCCCTCCAGCGATTCATCGCCTTCTTCTTCCGCCAGCTCCAGCATCATCTGCAAATCCTCAAGCTCGTTATTCAGGCGATCGTACTGCTCTACAACAGATTTAATCGCGTTCAGCTCGCTAATAATGCCTTGTGCGCGATCATTGTCATCCCAAAAATCAGGCGCACTCATTTTTTCCTCAAAATTAGCGATCATCTCCTGCTTCAGATCAAGGTCAAAGAGACCCCCTGAGCTCTTGGAGACGCTTTGCCATTTCGCGCAATTCTTGCTTTACCGTAATATCGATCATAGCTTCCGCTTCTCCTCAAAATAAATTGCTTATTGTCCGTGGCAGAATTTATACTTTTTGCCGCTGCCGCATGGGCATGGATCATTGCGTCCTATGCGCTCCTCACGCTTGACCGGACGCTTTTCCTGCGTTTCTCCGCCGCCGCTTGTCGAAGTCGTCTGTCCCTTCACAACCTCTTGGCGCTCCAGGTTGCTCTCGACGCGAGCCTTCATAATATATTTGGAAACTTCCTCTTGAATGCTTTCGATCATTTCTTTGAACATCTCAAAGCCTTCAAACTGATATTCGCGAAGAGGATCTGTTCCGCCGTAAGCGCGCAAGTGAATACCTTGACGCAGCTGATCCATCGCATCGATATGATCCATCCATTTGCTGTCTACTGCGCGAAGCACAACAACCTTTTCGAATTCACGCATCATCTCTTCGCCAAGCTCTTGCTCGCGCTGATCGTAGTATGCCACTACCTTTTCCTTAATCAGCTCAACAATTTCTTCCTTCTCTTTGCCCCATAGATCATCTCGTGTAATCGAACCTTCCTCAAGGAAAGTAGCATGCACATAATCTACAATGGACTGCAAATCCCATTCTTCCGGGATATCCTCGACACAATGCGCTTCTACGATCTTCTCGATAGTCGGCACAAGCATATCCATAACTTCAGCACGAATATTGTCTGACTCCAAAATCGCACGGCGCTGCTTGTAAATAACTTCACGCTGCTGATTCATAACATCGTCATATTGCAAAACAACTTTACGCGTATCGAAGTTGCTGCCCTCTACGCGCTTCTGAGCGGACTCAACCGCGCGGGAGATCATACGGCTTTCAATCGGCTGATCCTCTTCGAGGCCCAGACGATCCATCATTGTCATAATATTCTCAGAGCCGAAACGGCGCATCAGCTCATCCTCAAGCGACAAGTAAAACTGCGAGGAACCTGGGTCGCCCTGACGGCCAGCACGACCGCGCAGCTGATTATCGATCCGTCTGCTCTCATGACGCTCAGTACCGATAATATGCAGACCGCCCAGATCAGGAACAGAATCTCCAAGAAGAATATCCGTACCGCGGCCAGCCATATTGGTAGCTATCGTTACCGAGCCAGCCTGACCTGCGCGAGAAATAATTTCTGCTTCCTCTGCATGGAACTTTGCATTGAGCACCTTGTGCGCTACTCCGCGACGACGGAGCATATCGGACAGCTTTTCAGAATTTTCAATGGATATTGTACCAACCAGCACAGGCTGATTATTGCCGTGACGTGTCACAATTTCCTCAACAACAGCCTTGAACTTGCCGTTTTCACTCTTGTAGACAACGTCCGGCATATCTTTGCGGATCATCGTACGATTCGTCGGAACCTGAATAACATCAAGACCGTAAATACGGCGGAATTCTTCTTCCTCCGTCTTAGCTGTACCCGTCATGCCAGCCAGCTTGCGGTACATACGGAAATAGTTCTGGAACGTAATCGTTGCCAGCGTCATGCTTTCATTTTGCACCTTAAGCTGCTCTTTTGCCTCAATTGCCTGATGAAGACCATCGCTATAGCGGCGGCCGGACATAAGACGTCCTGTAAATTCATCGACAATAACGACCTCATCTTCCTGCACAACATAATCAACATCGCGCTTCATAATAACATGAGCTTTTAATGCTTGCTGAATATGGTGATTAACGGTCACGTTAGCATGATCAAACAGGTTTTCAATGTGGAAGGCACGTTCTGCTTTCTCTACACCCGCTTCTGTCAAAATAACATTGCGAAGCTTCACATCAACCGTATAGTCCTCATCTTGCTTCAAACGGCTGACAAAACGGTCAGCTGAATGATACAGCTCTGTAGACTTTGCGGCTTGTCCGGAAATAATAAGCGGCGTACGCGCTTCATCTATTAGAATGGAGTCAACCTCGTCAATAATAGAGAAGTACAGCGGTCTTTGAACCATCTGTTCTTTGTAAAGCACCATATTATCGCGCAAGTAATCGAATCCAAATTCATTATTTGTACCATAAGTAATATCGCATGCGTATGCTGCCTGCTTCTCATCATGAGACAAGCCATGCAGATTGCAGCCAACAGTCATGCCAAGGAAATTGTAAAGCTGGCCCATTATTTCACTGTCGCGCTGAGCCAAATAATTGTTAACCGTTACAACGTGAACGCCTTTGCCCAAAAGCGCGTTCAAGTAAACAGGCAAGGTTGCAACCAATGTTTTACCTTCCCCTGTCTTCATCTCCGCAATCTTGCCTTCATGCAGCACCATGCCGCCCAGCAGCTGTACATCAAAATGCCTCATGCCAAGCGTACGTTTGGACGCTTCACGCACAGTAGCAAAAGCTTCTGGCAAAAGCTTATCCAACTCTTCACCTTTCTCGATACGTGCTTTGAATTCGTCCGTCTTCGCTCGCAAAGCATCGTCCGATAGGGCTGTGAATTTAGATTCCATCGCGTTTATTTCTTCCACTGTACGAAGCAGTCGTTTTACCTCGCGTTCGTTTGCATCACCGAAAATCTTCTTTACAAGTCCGAGCATGGTTTTCCCCTTTCACAGTTAGGCCTCTTTGTTTATAATTATCAGCGTTTCTTCTTAAAATATAAGAATGTATAACAATTATATACATGATTATCCTTATATTTATACGAGAAAGCCGTGCGCCCTAGTCAATGACGCCGATGCGTTTCTTCTTATTTGCTTTAAATTGTAACAGTTTGTAGACGGTGCCGCAATGTATCAATTCTCATATTACTGCCCTTTATTCCATCATTTGCATATATCTGCTGCTATAATCACAGGAAAGCCCTGCTCCGCAAGGGGGCAGGGCTGGTTTATTGTATTATGTCTCACCTATTAACCTTGCTCAATAAGTCCGTACTTCCCGTCATTGCGCCTGTAGACTACGTTGACTTCCTTGTTGTCTGCATTGGCAAAGACGAAAAAGTTATGTCCAATCATATTCATCTGCAGAATAGCTTCCTCTACATCCATTGGCTTAAGTGTAAAACGCTTCGTGCGAACAAGCTCCAGCTCATCTTCTTCCAGCACGCTTACTGCAGAACCTTCCTCCCTAAACAGGGTCTTTATGCCAGTGCCTTGGCGGAATTTGCGGTTGATTTTGGTTTTATGCTTTCTAATTTGCCGTTCCAGCTTGTCAACAACGACATCTATTGAAGCATACATATCCTCGCTTTTCTCTTCAGCTCTTAGCATAGTGCCAGTGCCAACCATTGGAATGGTCACTTCTACCGTATGCTGCCCTTTCGTTACGGATAGTGTTACGTTAATTTCGGAGGCGACTGATGCTTCAAAATATTTCTCCAGTCGGCTGAGTTTCTTTTCGACGTAGTCTCTCAATGCTTCTGTTACCTGAAAGTGTTGACCTCGAACGTTGTACATCATGGGGCACTCCTCCTTTACATGTTCTTATTATATCATATGTTCTTAGCTTGTACAAAATAGTTTTTTATTTATTTTAAATTTTCTGAAAATTTATGAAGAAGCTGTGACGGACAAAAGCAGATGGTTTCGACGTCCTTCGGAAAGCTGCGTTTACCAATGATATATAGGAACAAATATGAGGTGAACACTTGTACTTTCTTATATAAAGAAAAATAAAAAAAAAGCCGGACTCTGCCGGCAGAAGCAATAAAGGATCTATTATATTTTTATCTTCCCCGTCTGCCGCGAGAAGAATTAGAGCGGTTAGGGTAGCCGTTATATTCAGCAAATTCGTGTTTAACTGTATAGGTGCACATATGTTTCGGGATTGGCACGCAAATATGCTTATTGACGATTTCAATAGGGTGAATGACAGGTACAATTTGCGGATGATAAATATTTTTAACATACGTAGTCGGTTCTGTAGAAATAGGGCTTACAGGCGGGCAACAGGAACACTTGTTGTAATAAATATGAATCAACTCCTTTCTGCTGAACTAATGTCATCATATGAGCATGACAAATATCGTGCCTGTACATTTGCCATGTATGAGGCTAAAAAATTGTCTCAAGGATAAACGGCTCCGCCTTCCTTTGGAAAGCCGTTTACCGAAGAATAATAAGATGAGCCTGAGCCGCTTGTTTCCCCCTCCGATTGTCTTCGTTTTTTCCAATATTTTTATAATTACTATATATAAGGCTTTCCCTTACTTTAGCCATGTACAGCAAGTTCGCGTTAAATGAAAGGCTTGACGGACACACTTCACTTCCTTTATGATACTTTCAATCCTAATTATTATTTTATTTTTTACAGCTCGCTGATCATATCTTGAACAATGTGCACGTTTCGTGAATAGAATGAAGAAGCAAGCAACTTACAGCACGTAAATTGTAAAAAGCAATGACGGAGAGAGTAGGCAAAATTGCAAACTGACAGGAACGGCTTGCCACCGACTGAGAGCAGCCGAGCGAGCACTTTGCTGAAGTTCACTCCTGAGCTGGTTTCCCGAGCTGGCCTATGCGCCTTTAAGGAATCCCGTTCCCTGCGTTAAAGGTTCAAGTGAGATTCGACTATAACAGCTCCCCAATAATGGAGTACTGTTCATAGCTGATCTAATAAGGGTGGTACCACGACTCCTCGTCCCTTGCGGCGGGGGGTCTTTTTGCGTCTGGCCAGACCGTGTGAACCGACCCTGCAAATTAACATGGTATAGACAACTAGATCTTTAATTCAATCAAATATATTTAAAATAAATGATGAAAAGGAGCATGTATGATGAACCAGCCCTCTTTGGCACAATTACGTGGAAAAATCGACGAAATCAACATAAAGCTGCTTGACCTGTTATCGGAAAGAGCTGCGATCGCTTTGCAAATTGGAATGGAAAAGGAAAAACATAACCTGCTGAAGTTCGATCCTGCGCGTGAGCAGCGGATGCTCGATGAGCTGGTTGCCTGCAATAAAGGACCGCTTACGGATGAAGCCGTCCGCCAGCTGTTCAAGCAAATATTCAAAGATTCGCTTAACCTGCAGGAGGTTAAGCAAAAGAAGCCTCTGCTCGTAAGCCGCATGGCAAAGCAAGAGGACACAGCGGTCACCCTCGGAGATACAATAATTGGAGGCCAATCCCCGGTCATGATTGCCGGCCCGTGCTCTGTAGAAAGCTATGAGCAGGTACGCGAGGTTGCAGCTGCGCTGAAGAAAGCTGGTGTAACCGTTATGCGCGGAGGAGCTTTCAAGCCGCGTACCTCGCCGTATGATTTCCAGGGCCTTGGCATTGAAGGCTTAAAAATTTTAAAAGAGGTTTCTAAAGAATTCGGACTCCAAACGATTAGCGAAATCGTTGACCCTGCGCACATAGAGCTGGCCTGCGAATATATTGATGTTATTCAAATTGGCGCTCGCAACATGCAGAACTTCGAGCTGCTAAAAGCCGCAGGCGACGTGCGCAAACCAATTCTGCTTAAACGCGGGCTGGCTGCAACGATCGATGAATTCATCCATGCTGCCGAATATATCGTCTCACGCGGCAACAACGAGGTCATGCTGATTGAACGCGGCATCCGCACCTATGAAAAAGCAACGCGCAACACGCTCGATATTTCAGCTGTGCCGATCTTGAAGCAGGAGAGCCATCTCCCAGTGCTGGTTGATGTTACCCATTCCACCGGCCGCAAAGACATCCTGGCCCCTTGCGCCAAAGCGGCTCTTGCGGCAGGTGCTGACGGCATAATGGTCGAAGTGCATCCTAATCCTGCGGTAGCTTTGTCCGATGCAGCTCAACAGCTTAATATTCCAGAGTTCGAGCGTTTCATGAGCGATGTAAGAGCGTCAGGCTTGCTGAAGCAAGCTGCGTCTAGCGGCGTTTAGCAATTCCCTTTCTTAAAAACAAGCAGCCTTTCCCCGCTTAAACAGAGAAAGGCTGCTTGTTCAATTAGGCTAGTAAACGCTATTCTTTCCCTGCTTCTGACAGAACTAGTACCTTCGGGTAACCAAAAACTTTCCCCTTTATACACAACCGGTATGCACTGTTGCACTGAGTTCTCTTCTTACTTCTGTTCCTTTGTTTCAGTGAACATGACTATCCCAAGCGCAGTTAAGCCGTTTATTCCGAAACAAAAAAAAGCCCCGGTTTCCCGAGGCTCTGTGTTTACCAGCAATAATTATTGTAACATCTATGTTTCGGCCATTAGAACCGGATGATTACAATTTTACTACGTTTGCAGCTTGTGGACCGCGTGCGCCTTCAACAATATCGAATTCAACTTCTTGACCCTCTTCAAGAGTTTTGAAGCCGTCAGTTTGGATTGCTGAGAAGTGAACAAATACGTCTCCGCCTTGCTCAGACTCGATGAATCCATAACCTTTCTCTGCGTTAAACCATTTTACTTTACCTTGCATGTGCAAACATTCCCTTCATCTTCAAATACTGTGAGGCAGTTTGATGTGGCCCACAATTCGACTATACCAAGCCTAATTGGAATTGTCAAACAATTTCTTGAAAGCGAATACAATTGTTATATATATTGATTGTTGACGATAAATTTAGGATGAACAAATAACGCTAACACACTTCATAGCATTCTTCAATTTTAATAAATTATGATAAATAACCTTTACCAACAAAAAACACCTGCCGCAGATTGCTCTGCATCAAGTGCTTCATTAGGAACTATACATTTTTCTTATACTACATTTTTTTATACATGTTATATACCTCTTGAATAGCTTCTATGACATCCTTAACATCCTGGTCAGTCATTTTTGGAAACAGAGGAATACTAATACATGTATTATAGTAATGCTCGGCTTGCTCATGTAATTCATTGTGATAGCCATTCTGTCTATAATAAGGCTGCTGATATACCGGAATATAATGAACATTAACTCCGATATTCATTTGTCTCAGCTGCTCAAAAATAGTACGACGGTCAACGGTAAAATACTCAGGCTCAAACCTAAGAACGTATAAATGCCAGCTAGAATTTGATTCCAGCGACTGATAAGGAATAACCAAACCAGTATACTGCTGAAACACTTCTGTATACTGTTGTGCAATTTCTCTTCGTCTTGCTACAAAAGAATCCAGCTTGCTAAGCTGTGAAAGCCCAAGTACAGCTTGAATATCTGTCATCCTATAATTATAGCCGAGTTCCTGCATCTCATAATACCAAGGGCCTTCATTATTCGATATCTGGTGAGGATCCCTCGTTATCCCATGGCTTCGGAATAATAAAAGCTTTTGGTAGTATTCACTATTATTCGTCACGATGACCCCGCCTTCACCCGTTGTAATATGCTTCACAGGATGAAAGCTGAACATCGTCATATCTGCTATAGCTCCTACCTTTTGATTTCTATATGAAGCGCCTAGGGAATGAGCAGCGTCCTCAATAACGACCAAATTGTGCCTTCTGGCGATATCCATAATAGAATCGAGATCAGCAGGTTGGCCAGTAAGATCAACAGGGATAATAGCCTTTGTCTTCGATGTAATCTGCTTATTAACAGAAGCAGGGTCTATATTATATGTATCTCTTTGAATATCCGCAAATACTGGAGTTCCGCCACAATACAATACACAGTTGCTGCTTGCAGCAAATGTAATAGGCGTTGTGATTACTTCATCGCCGACACCAATGCCAGCAGCGAAACATGCTCCATGCAAGGCTGCGGTTCCATTACTAAATGCAACGGCATAACTTGCACCCACATACTCAGCTATCGCTACTTCAAATTGCTCAATTGACGGTCCTTGTGTAATATAGTTGCCCTTCAGCACATCGACTATTGCAGCAATATCATCATCGTCAATCCATTGTTGGCCATATGGTAATAACGTTGCTCTTTTTTGTAATTCTGCCATATGATTTTCAACCTCCAATCTAATTAAATCAGTTTGTACTGATCTACGAGATATTGAACAAATTCCGTAGCGAGTAGTAATTACAAACAAACCAACTTACCTAACTCCAACATATAATTAAAGTCAGGTGAACAATAATGCAAATTTTTTAACTAGTTTCTACTATAACAATAAATCCCAGTTCAATGCGGTTCCTTTAACAGCATCAACTTTTATTTTTTTGCCTATTATAAGATCATAATATTTCGTCTCTAGACCAAGTCCAGGACGTACATTTCTTAAGCTTTTCTCCGTAAATACGTCCCCAGCCTTCATATCTTCTCCAATATACAGTGAGCGTCTGCCAACAAGTGAAGGCTTCTCCGCCTCGGTTGGTCCGTATTGAATATGTCCAATACTTTGCCAAGCGCGCTCTGTTTCCTCAACCAATAGCTTCAACTCATGCGGCTCCATAGAAAATGCAGCATCTACGCCGCCTTCAGCACGAGACGTTGTAAAATGCTTTTCTACTACTGTAGCACCAAGAGTAACAGCGGCAACTGCTACCCCAATCCCCATCGTATGATCAGACAGACCGATTTCTACTGCAAATAAATCTCTCATATGCGGAATTGTTGCAAGATTAGAGTTTTGCGGTGTTGCTGGGTACGTACTAGTACATTTAAGGAGAATAAGCTGATCATTGCCCTCCTCTTTAGCAGCACGAACTGCCTCATCCAATTCAGCAGCAGAAGCCATTCCTGTAGAAATAATAATTGGCTTTCCTGTTCTGGCTACCTTTTTAATTAATGGAATGTCAACATTCTCAAACGATGCAATCTTATAAGCAGGGACATTTAATGTCTCCAGAAAATCAACCGCTGTCTCATCAAATGGCGAGCTAAACGCAATCAAACCTAATTGCTGACACTTATCAAATATAGGCTTATGCCACTCCCATGGCGTATACGCTTGTTCATATAAATGATAAAGCGATTGTCCTTTCCATAAATCCTTTTCGTTGGAAATAAAAAATTCTCCTGTGTGGACATCTAATGTGATTGTGTCTGGAGTGTAAGTCTGAAGCTTGACTGCGTCTACACCCGCTTCAGCTGCCAGCTCTACAAGATGCAGAGCTCTGTCAAGTGATTGATTATGATTGCCAGACATCTCAGCAATTATAAACGGTTTCGCGTGTCGTCCAATTTCTCTGTTTGCAATTTTCAGCATAATAATACTCCACCATTTCCCATAGCCAGGGGTTTGGCTTCCCATGGCTTTCAATTATTTTCAGTCCTTGAAGGCAATTCCCATTGAAAAGATTTGATAAGATTATTATTTTTTCTCTGCAATAATTCTAGACAGGTATGGATCCTCATTGTTGTAAAGCGATAATCCTGTACCTTTTGTAAAATATACTTTGTTAAAACCATATTGATCTTCCAGTTCCCCTAGTAAATCTTCAGCCACAATAAATCTTCTGTAATGATTATCATATATTTTATTGAGCTGCTGATCTTCAATTGTTCTAAACTCTATTGCAAGATAATCACCTTTTCTCATATTTTGAGATAAGGTTGATAATAATATATTTTCGGTGCTTTCATTTATAGAATGCAATAAAAATCTAGCATAAACAACTAACTTTCTGTTATCTTCCTTTGTATTAGCTATTATGGATTTAACTATTTCACCTAATCTTTTTGCATCACTAATATCAACTGCGTAAAAATTGATTTTTGCCCCATTACATTCCAGTTCATTTCTTACAGTTTCATTAATCTTTATAGCTTCTACAGACCTATCAATCCCTACAACTTCATATCCATCGTTGGCAAATGAAAATGTATCGCGGCCAGATCCGCAACCAATATCCAACACAACTGCTTTATCGTCAAGAAACTCCTTTACGAATGTGCAGAACGTTGATTCGTTACTTATCTTCACTTCTTTATAAAACCTGTTCCAGTACTCGATGTTGTTTCTTTCACTCAACAATGCTTCTGTCATCCCTTACCGTCCTTTACTTATCATTCAGTTAAATGATTACTTTACTTCATCATTACTTTCCCAAGAAATGAAGTCTTTAATATGTTCAAAAACAACTTTCTCATAAAATTCAACTTTTTCGCGATTAACTTCAGACTCATTTTCAAAAGTGTGTTTATTTAATAATTTCACGGTATATCTTTCTATTTTAATCGATAGGTCATTCGCTACATTTTCTATCGTTTCTAATTGGAAGTCATGATCCTTATCACTAATAGCTGCTCTGTAAGGTTGATTGGGGTGAATGACATGGGTAATAGCGAAATTCCTTTCGTTTTCTCCTCCCAAACACTTCGGTAATTTACCATCTATATTATTGGGCAACTCAATCCCACAACAATTTAAAATAATTGGAAGAATATCTACTGACTCCATAATCTCATCCGAAACTAAATTTGGGACACCCTGGCCCTTCATCATAACAGGTATTTTTCTGCGACTATCGTGTAATATACTATTAGATGGCTCTAAAAAGGTCTGACCATGATCTGAATGCATCACTATTAATACTTCTTCATTAGTATATCTTTTATTAATAAAATCAAAGAGTAATCCTAAAAAGAAATCCAATCTTTTAATTTCTTCCCGGTATTTAATTAATTTGTTTTCATCATATTTTGTCAGTACAGAGGTTTTACCTTTATTATTCGAATTCAACCTATTAATAATATCTGTCCTAGCCTGACTATATAAGTTGTTCTCTATCTCATCTGGTACATCATGAAGGTCCATAAAAGATATTGCTAAATACTGATTTTTTTCATGAAATGATTCTATATGCTCTATCGCTTCCATAATTACTTCTCTGCAATCCATACCACCAATAAAATTTTTATATACAATTCGATCAAACCCCTTATAGTAACCAAAAGTCGGGGTTGTTCTCCAATTATTACAAATATAAGAGGTGAAATATCCATTTTCTTTAAGATACTCCGACATCATAGTAATATCACTATTAAAATCAAAATCAAACTCAGGATGAAGCAGCTTATGATTCGTCGGATATCTACCAGTATTTATACTTGCCTTACTTGGTAGTGTCCATTCACTTGTTGCGTAACAATTATTGGATACGAAGCCTTCTTTGAAGAATGAATACGTATTAGGCATTAAATCTTCAATTCCTTTTTGCTCTAAAAACTTTTGGGATAAACCATCGATAAATATTTTCATGACAAGTCTTGGATTTTTAGGCTTGTCAATCATCGAAATCGGATTACCAACAAACATGGGTTTGTTTGCGACAATCTTCAATACTCCTGGATCATTAAATCTAAGGTAATAAAACTTATTTATTGCAAAATGTTCTTCAGAAAACTGATACTTGTGATCATTTAAATAAAAATCCACTTTCGTAAGAGTGTCTATCAATGAAATCGGTACTAATGAAGGAACCTTTAACTCGTACTCCATCACACTCTTGTTTTCTTTTCCATTAAAAAGTTCTGTTTTAAATAACAAACGTGTGCTTGTATTTACATCTACAATACTATTTGTCTTGTACATATTAATCATGAACTCATTTTTAGTATCTTTCCGCCTAACTACTCTAACCAAGCTATCTTGGTTTTCATCTAAGGGATAAACCCTAGCATCTGCTGCCTGCAGTAACTTTTTACACTCTTCAATTTTTAGTTTAATACTCTCACCACTTATAGTTGAGTTTGCTAATATTTGTACTATTCTATTAAAACTTTCAATACTTGCACTAGATTCTTCTTTATTACGGGAATATTTAGCTGCGTAAACATAATACTTCATGCCTGACATGAAATCCTTATTCTCTTCGCAAATAAGCCCTAAGTTAAAATTAATCACATAATTAAAAGGATGCTTTTTTACCCCCTCTAGCAAAGTGGCAAGCGCCTCCTTAAGCTCACCTTTTTTAAAATGATACGTCGCTTTAAAATTATAAAAATCCGAATCATTAAGATATGTAGAATATTCCTTTATTTTGTTCTCGGCCTGTTCCAGATGATTATTAATAATTGAATCTTGTATCTCACTTCTAAGTAACTTCAGAAAAGTTAATTGTTTACTCCATTGTATGTCCATATATTTATCCCCTTAAGAACTATCCAGATTTAACGCATAAATTTAATCTAATAAATGCTTTACAATTATATCTTCCTTATGATCCCATTTATTAACCCCAACTAATTCTTTACCTTTAGAGCTCATACTTCTTAACATGTCCGGTCTTTCTATAGTGTTTTTTATTTTCTCAAGAAGTAAATCACTAGTAATTTCATTGTGATATCCAAGATTAATAACTGCTCCCGTAGTGGCTAGTTGCTCTATTCCTTGTCGCTGGTTTTCAGCAAGTATAATTATTAAGGCCGGTAAACCTAAGAAACAACGCTCCCAGGTCGTTGAGCCTCCTGCACCTATAGCCAAATCAGCTTTATTCATCAGCTCAGCCATATTAGTAATTTGACAATAATATTGGGTATTAGGTAATTCAGTACATAACTTATGTATTTTATCCTTATGTAAATTTGAATTTCCTACTACAATATCAAAAAAGATATCCGGCCGATTTAGCTTTTTAATTGCTACAATTGTCTTCTCTGTTTCTCGTGTTGGATCACTTCCTCCAAAAAACACTAAAATTCGTTTAACCTGACCATTTCGAATATAAGCCTTTTTAATTACGGTTTGGAACTCTTCCCTTAACAATAAATATTCGGGTCCCAGTAATACATTGCATTGTTGGGGAATCAATCCTTTATAACGGTCACTGGGATTATCATAGAAATTTTGATCTAATAACAAATCACAATCATGTATTCTATTAGCCAAATCGTCTATAACAAATATCTTTTTGGTAAAGCTGCGAACGCCACTTTCCCATCGCTTGTCAAGTGCATAATGATCCACTATAATCCAATCAAATTTACCATAATGGCCAAGAACCTCCCGTGTATTTTCTAGATCAGGTTCGGAGTGAAGTTTTAATATATTTAGAAACTCATCAACTGTATCTGTTTCAGGATAACTGCTGGGAAGGATAATATGGACTTCAAATCCCCTCTCCTCAATTACCTCTGCAATGTTACCTAATAAATTTCGACAAACAAATACAACCTCTGCCCCTGCCTTCCGTAATCGTTCTGCTAAAGTAAGACATCGCATTACATGCCCTGATCCCATCATAGTAGCTGAATCTACACGAATCGCTATTTTCATTTCATTTTATCATCCCCGCTAATGTTTAATCATTACTCTAATATCTTTTTTGTTCAACATGAGCATTTAGGTTTATCCATTCCGGATTCTGCTCCAATAACTCTAAGCAATCTTCCAATGTAAAATTAGACTTCTTATTATACAAAGCCTCAATTATTTTTTGTATAAGAATAAAATCTTCCTGTGTATCAACCGTCCATCTATGATAACTACAGTCATATTTATATGAATAATTATGAGTACTAAATCTATCTCTGTTATTATACAAAAAAGGGGTAACATGCTCGCGTTCAAAACTTTCTTTTGCTTCTTGGTGTGCCTCTTCTAGAACTTTAAAGGAAAAGACCTCGGTGTCCAATCCGCGAGGAAAACTCCGCACAAGGCCATTCGATGTATAATCACTTTTCTGCCCAAAATAATAACTAATAACTTGATCGACCACTTCAGGGTCAATAACAGGGCAGTCCGAAGTAATACGAACAATATGTTCAGCTCTGTAATGTAATGCTGCTTTATAATATCGGGACAACACATCTTCCTCGGAACCTCTGAAACAATCAACACCCAATTTATCACACAGCTCGACTATAGACTGATCCGAGTCATTTACAGTAGTTGCAATCACAATATTACTTAAATGCTTAACCCTCCTCAACCTTTCAATTAAATACTCTATTAGCGGCTTTCCCATTACCTCTTTCAGCACTTTCCCTGGAAGTCTCGACGACGTCATTCTAGCCTGTACAATTGCTACTGTATTCAACCGATAACACTCTCCAACCTTTGATTTCAAACCTTATAATTATTATTTACTCAAATTTCGCTGTATATTTTTCATATTTGTTCCCAATCTGAAGCCACTTTTCTTTCAATAACTCAAAAAGGAACACATCATGATAACTTCCATACTTATAAATATGCTGTCTGTAAATACCTACCTCCCGAAATCCATACATTGTATGGAATTTTATTACACTTTCATTTCCACCCATTACCTCAGCATATATTTTATTTAATTTCAGTTCATGGAATACATAATTATATAAATATAATAAAACGAAGAAACCATACTTCCTATAATCATGATCACCAATATAAAAACCAGCGCTTGTTTTTTTATTTAGATGATCAATTCCATTTAAAGACACGACTCCGAAATCAACATCACCATAAGATATAACCCAATACTTATCAGTCTCTGACTCTTTCACTCTTTCAAACCACTTGTGTTGATTTTCCAAGTTATACTCAATATCAGTAAACATATACCTTGTAACATCCGGTTGGGTTCGCCATGTTAAAATCTTTTCCAGATGGCTCTTATTTAACCGAGTAAATCTAATCATTTCTTCCCTCCGTTCCAATGTAGTTAAATAACTATCAACCACACTATTATTATTATCGGTATTTCCATAGAATCTATATATAGATAACACAAACTATTTATATCGATATCGTCCTATTAGCCCTATCTGCATAGTATAATAAATACAATCGTTAATACCGATGTATTAATTGTAAGATCAAAAATTGATATGCTAATCAAACATAAAAATTATACAAAGAGGAGCATTAGAAATGACTAATGAACAATTATATAAAGACGTATTTATTACAACGTTTAATGTGGAAGATAACCACATATTATTAAACTTGGAATATAACACTATAGATGAATGGGACTCGATTGGCCATATGCAATTAGTAGCTGCATTAGAAACCACGTTTGATGTTATGCTGGATATGGATGACATTATAGATCTAAGCTCTTTTTCAAAAGGCAAAGAAATTTTAGGGAAATATAACATTCAATTTTAGAATTTAAACAACTTAGCGGGTGATTAACGTGAATTTTTTTGATGATATTGATTGTTACGAAGATTCAATCGCGATTATTACAGAGAACTCACAGAGTGTTTCATACAGACAATTACTTGATGCTGCTGACTCACTTCGAGCTGTCCTTACGGAACGTTGTTTAGTTTTCTGCTTTTGTGAAAATGATTTGGAATCAGTAACTGGCTATTTAGGTTTTTTGCGTTCTAAGGCTGTGCCCCTGCTACTAAGCCCTCGATTGCATTTGCAACTGGTGGATAATTTATTGGATGCATATAAACCAAGATATATATGGATTAAAAAAAACGATACACTAACAAATTATTTTTCTTCAGAAGTAGTACATGAATTCGAGAGCTATGTTCTATTAAGAACTAAGTATTCCGAGTCCTATAAATTACATGGCGATTTAGCATTGTTACTTACATCTTCAGGAACTACAGGGAGTCCAAAGCTAATTAGACAATCCTATCAAAATCTTCAAAGTAACTCTGAGTCAATTGCCCAATATTTAAATATTAAAAACACAGATAAACCAATTACTAATTTACCCATGCATTATACCTATGGTTTATCTATTATAAACAGTCACCTTCTAAAAGGAAGCACCATTATTCTAACCAATAAATCATTGATTGATAAAGCCTTTTGGCAATTAATAAAGATCCATGAAGTAACAACTCTCAGTGGCGTGCCATACAGCTACGAGATCCTTAAAAAAATTCGTTTTGAAAGTATGAACATTCCCAGCTTAAAGGTTCTAACTCAAGCGGGTGGAAAACTTAGCTTAGAACTAACTAGATATTTTTCCAAACTTTGCGAAGATAAAGCAATAAAATTTGTCGTCATGTATGGTCAAACTGAGGCTACAGCTAGAATGTCTTATTTACCAAGTGAGTTAGTCGTATCCAAACTAGGCAGTATAGGTATAGCTATACCTGGCGGCGAATTTTGGATAGAAGATGATAATAATGTTAGGGTTACTGAGCCAGATACGATCGGTGAATTAATTTTTAAAGGTAAGAATGTTACCATGGGCTATGCTTCTAATTACTTAGATCTTTGCAAAGATGATGAAAATGGAGGCATTCTAAGAACAGGAGACATTGCAAAATTCGACCAGGATGGCTTTTACTATATTGTGGGCAGAAAGCAAAGATTTTTAAAATTATTTGGATTGCGTATTAATCTTGATGAGGTTGAGCAGTTATTATTAAGTAAAGGCTACAATAACGCATGCTCTGGGGACGATGAGAAAATGCTTGTATATGTTGTTGAGCCTGCTAACACAAATGAAATATCCACATTAATTACAGAATTGATAGGCGTAAATAAATCCGGATTTAAAATTGTTCCTATAACTGAAATTCCGCGTAATGAATCTGGAAAAATTCTGTATGCTTCTTTGCCCCATTAAATAATGTTGTTATTTTAATTCAATATAACAGGAGGAGATCTATCATGCTAAACATTACAGAATCGCTCGATATCCCTCCATTCTCTCTGGAGCAGCAAGATAAAGACAATTACCTTTTGAAAATTCTCTCTGATCTTACGCAACATCATATGCAGGGATGCTCCCAATATAATAGAATACTATCAACTTTGGGTATAAGTGAACCTTGTTTCTCTTCTGTTGGACAAATTCCATTTATTCCTGTTCGTCTATTTAAAGACTTCGAGTTAATAAGCGTACATAAATCGGATATTGTAAAAACAATGACATCTTCGGGAACAAGCGGTCAAAAGGTATCCAAAATCTTTTTAGATAAGACAACCTCAATGTTACAAACGAAAGTGTTGTCTAAAATAGTAGCCTCATTCATTGGTCAGAAAAGATTGCCCATGCTAATTATTGATTCACCTTCAATTCTAAAAAATCGTAAATTATTTTCTGCAAGGGGCGCTGGAATACTAGGTTTTTCCATATTCGGATATGATGTCACTTATGCACTTGATGAACAAATGAATTTAAATTTCGGTCAGTTGCAACAATTTTTTGATAAACATCAAAACTCTCCTATACTTCTATTTGGTTTCACGTATATGATTTGGCAGCATTTCTATAAGCCGTTAAAAGGGAAAGGAATTCGATTACCAATAAACAATGGTACATTGATTCACGGTGGCGGTTGGAAAAAGCTAGCAAGTGAAGAAGTAAATAATGATGTTTTCAAACAAAAAATATTAGAAGTTAGCGGAATCAAAAATATATCTAATTATTATGGCATGGTTGAGCAAACTGGTTCAATCTATATGGAATGTGAGGCCGGACATTTACATACTAGTATTTACTCAGATATTCTAATTAGGGACTTCAAGGATTTTAGTGTCTTAGAACCAGGTAAACAAGGCATTATTCAGCTAGTATCCATATTACCTTTGAGTTATCCAGGACATTCTATTTTAACAGAAGATATTGGTGAAATTATTGGCAAAGATAATTGTAGCTGTGGACGGAAAGGTACCTACTTCAAAGTAATTGGGCGTATTGAGAAGGCGGAGATACGGGGGTGCAGTGATACTTATGCTCTCACTTAACGAAAAAATTGATATTATTGTAGGCAACAGGGATTTAGCGGTTAATAAAAACCCATTAATCCCCTTCGAAAATATTATATGTCTTTTCTTAGCTGAATTATCAACAACAATACTAGCAGATACACGCAGTAGCAAATACCCCGACGTCGTAACTTTTGCATTCTGGTGTAGAAAATCAAACATCGCTAAGCTGCAGCAACAATTTGCAGATCCAAATGTAAGACTTGGGCTAGGTTATGTGTTTCATATTGCTCCTTCAAATGTCCCTATTAATTTTGCTTTTTCATTAGTTTTTTCTCTGTTAGCTGGAAATTCTAATATTGTTAGAGTTCCTTCTAAGAACTTTGAACAGGTTGACATCATATGTGATGCCATAAATCATCTTTTTAGGAATAAAATCTATCAAGATATTACCGAGAGAATTATTATCATTCGATTCCCACAAGATGATGCTATAGCGGAAAAGCTTTCTATGGATTGCAACGCCCGTATTATTTGGGGTGGTGATCAAACCATTAGACATATTAAAAAAATTCCATTGCCCGTTAGAAGCCGTGAAATTGCATTTGCTGATAGATATTCATTCTGTATACTAGATAGTCAACGTATAATCGATTTAGGCACAAAAGAATTAAAAAGTTTAGTAAATGGTTTTTACAATGACACATATTTAATGGATCAGAATGCCTGCTCCTCGCCTCACCTTATTATATGGCTTGGAGATGATGACAACGTTAGTAACGCTCAAGAACGATTTTGGAGTGCATTAAACGGGCTTGTTGTAACTAAGTATGATTTACAGGCTATACATGCCGTTGATAAGTATACCATGATGTGCCACTCAGCAATTAATTTAGAACAAACTCATTATTTCTCGAGTTACGAAAATTATATTTATCGCTTGAAATTGGACGAACTGCCAGATAGTGTAGATAACTGGCGAGGTAAGTATGGTTTATTTTATGAGTATACTACACAGGATATTAACACCGTATCATCCATTGTTAATAATAAGTATCAAACCTTAACTTATTTCGGAGTTAACAAAAAAATCCTTGAAGGTTTTGTACTTACAAATAATCTCAATGGTATAGATAGAATAGTTCCTGTTGGCAAAGCATTAGATATGTCACTGATCTGGGATGGCTATGATCTGATTCGGACTCTTTCTCGTATTTGCGACATATACTAACAGCTTTAAATCATAAGGGATAAGGTGAAAATATATGTTACTTCAAGGAAAGACAGCAATTATAACAGGATGTTCAAAAGGTATTGGTAAAAGCTTATTACAGACCTTTGCACAAAACCAGTGTAATATTTGGGCTTGCAGCAGAAAGCCTACCGAAGAATTTGAAGTGCTAATTGAACAATTAACAAGCAAGTATAACGTAAATATTCGTCCTTTATACTTTGATCTAGCAGAAGAATCGGAAATAAAAGAGGCTATGAGCACCATATTCTCATCAAAACAAAATATCGACATACTTGTAAACAATGCTGGAGTAACCTCACCTAATGCTTTGTTTTTAATGACCCCTATTCAAAAAATGAAAGAAGTATTTCAAATAAACTTTTTTTCGCAAATCATACTAACGCAATATGTAACTAGACTAATGGTTAAACAAAAGTCTGGCAGTATAATAAATATTTCATCCATTGCCGGAATAGACGGAGATCCTGGACAGCTTGAATATGTTTCTAGTAAAGCTGCAATGATAGGTGCAACAAAGAAGCTAGCTAACGAACTGGCCACCTACAATATTCGTGTTAATGCTATAGCCCCGGGAATAACTGAAACGGATATGATTGATCAAATGAGCAATGAAATCTTAAACGTAAACTTAACACAAACCAACATGAAGCGCTTAGGTCATCCAAATGAGATTGCATCGGCAGCACTATTCCTTGCATCAAGTATGTCTTCATTTATGACAGGTCAAGTATTACGTGTTGATGGGGGGCGTTAAATTTTATGATGGGGGGGGTCTCTGTGAATTCACGAGAAGAAACAATTTTAAAAATAAAGAGTATGAATTACAAAATGCGTAAGCAGGCTCTTGAAATGGCATTATATGCTGGGGCAAAGGGGGCTCATCTTGGTGGTGGACTATCCATTATAGAAATACTGGCCACATTGTATGGAGGAATTATGCAATTCGATTCCAGCAATCCTTACTGGGAAATGAGAGACCGATTTATTCTCAGTAAAGGTCACGGGGTGCTAGCCTATTATACAGCCCTTGCAGAGTCTGGAATCATACCACACGAGTTACTAAAAACATTCGAAGACAACGAAAGTCCTCTAGGCGGCCATCCTGTACGTAATAAATCCTTAGGTATGGAGTTTTCTAGCGGAAGCTTAGGCTTAGGCCTATCATTTGGAATTGGCATTGCACTAACCGCAAAACAAAGCAATCGTAATTTCAATGTCTATGTATTATTAGGTGATGGTGAGTGCAATGAGGGTTCAATTTGGGAGGCGGTTATGTCTGCTGCTCATTATAAATTAGGAAACCTAATTGCTATTATTGATCGGAACAATCTTCAGTATGACGGACCTAATTCTACAGTAATGGACATGTCAAACTTAATTGAGATGTGGAAGAGCTTCGGGTGGGAAGCTATTGAAATAGATGGTCATCACATTCCGGATATTTATGATGCTTTGTCTAATTCTGATCGCAACCCTGAAAAACCATATGTTATTATCGCAAATACTATAAAAGGTAAAGGTGTCTCTTTCATGGAAAATGAAAGAGAATGGCATCATAATCGTTTATCACAATCTCAATACGAGCAGGCTATTAATGAGCTCGAAAATTTCGCGATCGAGCAAAAGGAAGTGTAATATGCTTACGATTAACCCTGTTAATGCAAAGGTATGGTCTAAATTAGGGTCACGCGGAACCTTTGGAATGATCATACACCAGTTAGGGCGTTCAGATGAGAACATAAGGCTCATCACTGCAGATTTAGGTATCCTTACTGGGCTATCAAGATTTATGGACAGCTTCCCAGATAGATTTGTAAACGTAGGAATTGCAGAGCAGAATATGATTGGTGTAGCAGCCGGGATGGCTGCAGAGGGCCATAATGTTTTTGTTACAACATATGCCACATTCGTTACAATGAGAAGCTACGAGCAAGTCCGTTTGAATCTAGCTTACATGAATTTAAACGTTACTATTGTAGGGTCTGGAAGCGGTCTTGTCATGGGACTCTCGGGAAATAGCCATTATGGGATTGAAGATATTTCCTTAATGCGCTCCATTCCTGGAATGGTTGTTCTATCCCCTGCTGATGGTGCTGAAATTGCAAAGTGTCTTTACGCTGCAGCTGATTATCAAGGTCCGGTTTACATCCGTCTAACAGGAGATATGAATAACCATATTGTGTATTCAGAAGACTATAATTTTGAAATTGGTAAAGCTCATATTCTAAGAGAGGGAACAGATATCACTATTTTCGCAACAGGCACTATGGTCTATGAATCATTAATCGCTGCTGGGATATTGGAGCAACATTCCATAAGCGCTGCAGTAGTCAATATGCACACCATTAAACCTTTAGATACTTTAGCAATAGATCGAGCTTGTCAAACTAGCAAATTAATTGTAACTGTCGAAGAGCATAGCGTCATTGGTGGACTCGGCGGTGCAGTTGCGGAATATAAAAGTACACTCTTACAGTCACCACAACAACTGTTTATTGGTTTACCTGATACATTTGGTAAGATGGGGGATTATGAATTTTTACTCAAAAAATATGGATTGAAGGGCAAACAAATCGCGAATACCATTATTCAAACAATGTCCCAAAAGTAGATATTTATATGTCTATCAAGCAACTGAGTTTGGTGAGAATCAAAATATTGTTGTATATGGAGCTGGATATGCAAGTAAAATTTTAATTAACTTTTTACTTACCTGCAAAAATATACAGGTTGATTCTATAATGGTAAGTCCCGGACATAAAGAGGTTGAAAATTGTTAATTAACTAATAAATATGGAGCAATTGTTGAAATACCTATTATTTGAATTTGGAAACGAAAGTTTTGATAAAGAGAATACTAACATTTATCTCACATTGATTGTTTGCAAAGAAGCGGTTCAAGCTAAATTAAAACAAAGTGGATATAGTAATCTATATGATATTCAATCTATTGATTATTATGAAGAAGAGTTTTCCAAGCATTATTTAGGTAATAATAAAGTTGATATAACTGTGGAGATATTACATTTTGGGAGCACTCAGCTTTATAATCCAATTATGTATAACCTAGATTTTATCAATTATTAGAGCAAATTATTACTGAAGACAATCCCAATTATATAGTAGAGCACAATTGGAGAAAATTTATACGCTTATGTACCAAAATAATATATTCTAGCTCAAATTACAGACTTACTCTCCCATAAAATAATAATAGCCCAATCTCTATCGAAGTACGAGAGATTGGGCTATTTCGTATTATTAACATAATGAATAACAAGCAGCTTTTCATCTTCTCTTCTTAAAACCGATTAAGGTACCCAAGTAACTTAATTAATCTGTTTTCTCATCAGTTAGCTCCATCAGCTCATTAACATTTAACCACACCTGATTATTATCACTTGTGTAAGCAAATCCTTCAGGGAGTGCTCTCCCGCCTTCAGCAAATTTCTTTGACCAGAAAGGGAATTCAGGCTGAATAACATAATACGACTCATATTCTACAGTATGACGGGCGTCATCTTCCATAATCATTGCTTCATGTAATTTCTCGCCAGGTCTAATTCCTATAATTTTAATATCACATTCTGGTGCGATTGCTTTAGCTAAATCCACCACTCGCATACTAGGGATCTTCGGTACAAAAATTTCCCCGCCGTGCATACGTTCTAAACTATCAAGAACAAATTGAACACCTTGATCAAGGGTAATCCAAAAACGAGTCATTCTTTCATCAGTAATAGGAAGTGTGCCCGTTTCTTTCATCTTAGTAAAGAATGGCACAACGCTACCACGACTACCAACGACGTTTCCATATCGAACTACTGCAAATCGAGTTATCTTTTCACCTACATAGGCATTCGCTGCTACAAACAACTTATCCGAGGCTAATTTTGTTGCCCCATATAAATTGACAGGTGCACAGGCTTTGTCAGTTGACAGAGCAATTACTTTTTCTACCTTCCGATCAATTGCTGCTTCAATAATATTTTGAGCACCATTAATATTTGTTTTTACTGCTTCAAAAGGATTATACTCACACGCATCAACATGCTTCATAGCAGCTGCGTGTATAACAATATCTACCTCATCAAATGCTCGGTACAATCTTTCCTTATCCCTAACATCGCCAATAAAAAATCGTAACCTGCTCTCGCTTGCAAATTCCATTTTCATTTCATATTGTTTTAGTTCATCACGACTAAAGATAATAACTTTTTGTACATCAGACTTTAAAATTTGTCTAACAAAGCGCTTTCCAAAAGAACCAGTTCCGCCAGTTATTAATACGACTTTATTTTTCAGAGAAATATTCTCCATTCGACTTCTCCTTAATCTATGTTGATATCACTTGATATATTTTGCATCATAATATTAAATTCTTCCTGCATTACTTTCACAATTTCAATCATCTTTTGACTAAAACTTCCCAAAGTTTTATCAAGTAAAACTGCCTTTTTCCTTACATCAAGTTCGGTGGATATATTTAGAATATTTTGATCATATTCATTTAACTCTAAAACCATCCATTCTGATACTACCTCTTTAAATACATAGTGATTAACTACAGGTCCCCATTTATTTTCAATTTTTCTCAACATTTGTTCTGCTTTTATTTCGTTAATATCACTATAATGAAGTAATTTTTTCAAATCTTTTAGAACTGCTCCCGCAATGTTTATAAATTCACTTAGAGCATTTGTAATCTCTATTGTTTTATTACGAACATGCAGAAAGTCAGGATGGAACTCCTTCTGTTCCTCGGAAATTAACATCTTTATATGGTCAAAGTTGTACTTTCTGCCAGAATAATATTTAAAGACATTAGACAACTCCATATATTCTGTTCCTTTAATTACTGCGCCTTTTGAAGAAGTATTAATAAATTTATTCTTAGGAAATAAAGCGATGATTTGTTCTATATTTTCTAGTGTTTTCTTCATACTGAAGGTAGTAGGGTTTTTACCACCTAATACATTAGGAACTTCTTCTGTTAAATCTTCATCAGACTTTGTGTTGATGTTACTATTAGTATGAATTGCTCCTGGTGAATACACCACTTTTCCAGGGTATGACAAATCTTGGCCAGTAAACACTATATTTTTTGCTCCTATGTATACAGCTGCTTGAATAGCTGTTCCAGTTACAGAGAACGTAGAGTCAAAAGCATAATCCTTAGATTTTAAATTTACATACATATTCACAATTACATCATTATGATAATATGCGAATACATTATTTTGACTATGTATTTCTACTATTTCATGATGAATTTGCGGCATATACAATAGAGGAATATCATTAAAATTATTACGGGTAAATACATAAGAATTATGAATACCAGGATCCATGGATACTACTAAATGCGGAATAACCCCCAAGTGTACAAGTGATTGCACACTCGATCCTGCCGCAATAATAAGACAATCATCTCTATGTTGTTTTATATATTCAATATCATATTGTAATGAAGGTCCTGCACCTACAATAATTGCTGTACTACCCTCAAACTTTTTTTTAAAAATATCAAATGAAGGTGTTTTGCACATTTTGGGGATATTTCTCAAACTATTGATGAACATTTGATTGCCAAAATGTTGGTGAAATCCGTTTTTAAATAATTTGTTCACATTGACTCTTTCGAGTACTTTCAAAAATGTAACAAAGTACTTTGCATCAATTGATCTATATATAGGAACATCCAATACACGAATTGGAAATTTAGCATAATAATAAAGATAGTTTGTATACTCTTTTAAAATCTCTTCACTTTTTCCCACTGAGATGTGAACAATATTCTTATGAGTAAATAAGCTTTCTGCATCAATAACTTTCAATGCTTCAATGAATATTCCTACTTCAGGCTCATATATAAATAATTTGACATCTGGAAATTGTTCAATTATTGGACTCAAATGGTAGGTTAATCCTAACCCATATATCACAAAATCAGAATCATTATTCTGACTAATCTGATATGATTGCAGCCATCTCTCACATTCATAGTTTGGATCGTATTTGCTAAAAAGTAAAAACTCATCCTCCGCAGTACGATATTGGATATTCAACACATTATCAGTAATCAAAGTAAATGAACTATCCGATTCTTGAGCATCTAGATATTGTTCAATTTCTTTGTAAATAGAAGGTTTATGATGTTTAAGATAGGTCATGTTTGTTTCAAACATCTCTGTCATTTATTTTTACTCCTTTAAAACAACTAAAATCTTTTGTAAATGACTCGGAATCTCATACTTCATAATATCTGCTAACGATACGAAGCGTTCTTGATTTAATAATAATTTCATTTGTTCAAACTGATTAAATAACTCATTAACGTGTTGTTCAGTCTTTTCTTTCAAACTGGGAATGAATGATTCACCATTTTCTACAGTCACAGCAATAGCATGAGAAATATCATAAAATCCTTTTAAATATTGAGAAAATACTTCAAGCGTTTTTGGCTCTATAGAATCATAGAACAACTCTCCTACCGAAAGACTTGCTTGTTCGAGCTTTATAATATGCAACTCAACTTCCTGTACCAGCTCATTCCATTCTGTATGATTCATTACCATATTCGCTCCCTAATCTTTATTCTCCATATAGTATTTATCGGTAAACACTCGAATAAAATTAATAAAAAAGGCTGCCAAAAGGCAGCCTTTTTCTGGTAATGATAGCTTATAGATTAACCTAGAAGCTTCAATACGTTTTGTGGTACAGAGTTTGCTTGAGCAAGCATAGAAGTACCAGCTTGAACAAGAATTTGGTTCTTAGTGAAGTTAGTCATTTCTTGAGCCATATCTGCATCACGGATACGAGATTGAGCTGCAGACAAGTTTTCAGCATTAACACCAAGATTGTTAATTGTATGCTCTAGACGGTTTTGAACAGCACCGAATTTTGCGCGTTGCTCAGAAACAGCTTCGATAGCTTTTTCGATTTTAGAAATAGCAGATTGAGCACCTGAAGCAGTTTTCAAAGAAATTGCATTAACTGAAAGTGCAGTTGCACCCATTTTGCCTCTGTCAACAGAGATTGTATCACCGTTACCAACACCAATTTGGAAAGAAATGGATGCGCTTTGGTTCAACAAAGAGATACCGTTGAATTTTGTTGTTGATGCAATGTTACTAATTTCGCTTAGTAGCTCAGTAACTTCAAGTTGAACTTTATTACGATCTGCAGATGCATAAGTTCCGTTTGAAGCTTGGTTAGCAAGTACGTTCAAGCGTTGTAGCATAGCGTGAACTTCAGTAAGTGCGCCTTCAGCAGTTTGGATCAAAGAAATACCATCTTGAGCGTTACGTTGTGCTTGTTGTAGACCGTTAATTTGGAAACGCATTTTTTCAGAAATCGCAAGACCTGCAGCATCATCTGCAGCACGGTTAATACGGAAACCAGAAGAAAGCTTTTCCATTGTTTTGTTCATTGCAGTATTGTTTGAAGACAAGTTACGGTGTGCGTTCATAGCACCTACGTTAGTGTTAATAAACATTGATATCATCCTCCATGATAAGTTGTTCGTGCCACATCCATGCGGTCACACTACATATATCGGCAAATCTTGCATATTAGTTAATAGTATTTCCTAAAAATTATCTATTAATTTTTAGAATCTATATAATATGAAACGATATCACTATTTTGCACACCACCATATGAATTCAGTATACGACGCTGAGCAGAGACCTGTTTCATACTAGAGGAAGCGAGACCATACCAACCTTCTAAAAGGTGTTGCAATCTATCATTCAATCCTTGAATCGTTGTGATATATTCTAACACCTTGGATACATGGTCAGGCAGGAGCTTGTCGAGTTGCTCACTATGTTCCATGACAGTCTGTTTTATCTTTTCCTTTTCGAGCTCTAATTGATTAATCTGATCAAAGTGTTCTTCAATCCGCTCCTGCCCTGCTAAAGCAAGCTGATCTTGAACGATAGCAATCCATTGTTCATAGCCATAGATTAGCTCTACGTCCTGATTAGCCATTGCTCACAGACACTTCCTTCCCAATCTGATTCCATGCTTCTTTAATTTCACTTATAATCGAAATAGCTTCACGAAGTGCATCTGTATTCTTCTCAATATTGCTTTTGATTAATAGATCTATAATATACCGATACAGATTGTTCAAATTGTTAGCAATTTCTTTACCTTGATCGAAATTTAAACACGCGATAAGTTCATATACGATATCTTGTGCTCGATTAATAGCTATATTCGAACCTTCTATATCACTTTGTTCTATCTTTTGAATAGCTTGATTCATAAATCTAAGCGTGCCATCATATAACATTGCAATTAAACGATGAGGAGAAGCTGTCTCGTATTTGTTTTTCTGATATGCCTGATATCCGCTGTAATTCGGGATCATCGTTCTTCATCCCCTTACCTTACTTATTTATTTGATTTTGTACCTAGCAGCGCGTCAAATTGAGAAGCCAACCATTTTTGTTCATTCTTAAGTGAGGATAGCATTGTTTCCATGTTACCAAATTGCAACTTTAAACGAGCCTCTGTCATTTCTAAGCTTCTTGACATATTGGAAAGACGTTCATCAATCATCTTTAATTCCGAATCATAACCTGTTATTTTTTTAGAGACTAATCCATTAACACTCGAGGTATAATTCCCAATAATAGCAGAGAATTTGGTCATAATGCCATCAGTAGTATCTTTAGCACTATCAGCGCTTTGAGTAAAAATATTAATTACTTTTTTCGGGTCTTCAGCCAAAGCATTTTTAAAGGCAGCTTCGTCGAAAGTAATCTTTCCCGTCATACCTTCTGCCTTAGTTACTCCTTTATCTATGCTAAGACCAATCTGTTCCATAAATGATTGAATTTTACTACCTGAAGCTGAATTTCCGGCACCCTCTACCACAACACCCGTATTGAAAATTGTATACAATTGATTACTTATGTTCTTTAACAAAGAATCGCTTTGTAATGGATTGAACTCTTTTTTCGGATCCTCCGGACTTTTCAAGTTATCTTTAACGAGCTCGCTAACTTTATTGTATGCTGCGACAAATTCTTTCACTTTTGAAACAATTCCATCGACGTCAACACCAACCGAAACCGTTGATTGACCCGTTCCCGTTAAGGTAAAGGTTGCTCCGTCAACAAGATTATCGAATTCGTTTGAACTGCGTGTTACCTCTACACCGTTGATCGTTAGTTTCGCATCTTTACCCGGGGTGTTATTGACATAAATATTTTCAGGTACAATTTGATCATCGCCATTTACAGTAAAATTCACTTTGTTCTCTGCAGCGGAGCCTGTATTCACTGAATTTAGAACTAAACTATACTTATCATCAGATATTTGTATTACTGATGCTTTGGCACCTGAGCTATCAGTTTCCGCAGAACTATTATCATTAATCTGTGCTGCAAGGTTATTAAGTCGATCTTTTACTGTTGCTCCAGTTGGGGCAGTTAGTTTATAATTGCCTATTTTAACTTCTTTATTAGCATCTAACTCAGCTAAAATATGATCTGCATCTATCTGAACCACATTTTTCGTAGCCAACTGCTGAACATTAATATTGTATTCACCTTGCATAACTTTCGAGTCAGTAGAAACCTTAAGTGCATTTGTGTTAGAAGAAACGCCCTTTAGCTGATTCCAGTCACCTGCATACTTCAAATTATTTATGGCAGTTTCCAGAGAACGAAACGCGGTATTTATGCTTCTAAAAATGGTTTGTTCCTTTTGCAGACCAGATTTCTTTGTCTCCAGATTTTTGTAAGGAATACTCTCAAGCTTCATCAAATCACTAATCATTTGTACTGTATCTAAACCAGATGCAAGACCCGTAATACTAATACCCATAATTTATACCTCCCAATACTTTTATTACTTACTTCACAACTTTTTATCTATGAAAAATCCGATCATATCTTTAAGCTTGGCCGCGAGATCTAACATATGCTTCGCAGGAATGCTATCGATAACTTCTCTTGTCTTATTATCCACAACCTCAACATAGAACTGTTCTGCTTCTTCATTAAATTTCATCCGTAATGAATGATTTAAAGCGTGAAAATTCTTATTAATTTTCTCTAGTTCCTTATTAAGCATTTCTTTTCTTTCATCCAATACTGATTGTTGATCTTGGGCTTCAGAGACAGCTACTTTTAGTTCCTGTGAAGCGGTTCGTTTGATGTCTGGTAATTGTCCCCAATCAATGCTGCTGGTTCCATCCATACGATTGATTGAATCAAACACAATTATTCCTCCTTCGATTGTTAAGCTTGTGCTCCCTTTTTAAATTTCTTCATCATCTCTTTTGCATCCATGCTGTTAGAGATTGATGACTGTAAATTTTCCGACTTTATGGCTTCAAATACTTCAGAACGTAATATTTGCACATGCTTTGGCGCCTCAAAACCTAACTTAATGACATCACCTTCAACAGCCAGGACATGTACCTCTATGTCATTGCCAATTCGAATGACTTCGCCTACTTTTCTTTTGAGCACTAGCATGTATCTTCACCTACGAATACCAAGGGCTCGCGTATACTTAACGCATCATCCTGTATGACATATTGGCATCCTTTCTGTGTACTCGGAACAACGAGAATAGGTGCTTTCACATTAATGAAAGGCTTATCCTCAATAAATCGTAATACAAAAAACGTAATAACCTCACTATTTTCCGTTACGCCAAGCTGTGTTACCGTACTTTCATCGATCTTAAAACTTGCCCCATTCGCACATAGTGAGGTAGGAACCAGGAGAAGACTTACTTCATCTTGAAAAGACTGTAATACAAATAAATCAGTATCATCATAGGGCAGTAATGCAAACTGATTGAGATAAGACAATCCTACTAACCCTTGCGGAAACTGGTAAACTTGATGGGGCTCGATTGTAATCTCTCCATAAAGTTCACTCTGTATCTTTTGAACTGTGCTTATATTCTCATCCAACACGATTACTCCCTTCAGTTATTAACGTAAATAATCTGCCAGTGACATTTGAAGTATTCTAGCTCCAGTGGAAAGTGATGCTTGCAAAACGTTCTGCTCAAGCTGCAGCCGTATAATTGCATCTGCCATATCTACATCTGCTACTTGAGACTTTAATGTCGTAAGACTTAGTTTTTCATCGTCTATTCTAGTTTTAATCAATTCAAAACGATTCATACGCGCCCCAACCTCTGCCAGGTTTTTAGAGTTTTTACCAATAGCAGCATCGATATCATTCAAGTTAGCAGAAAGAGCAACCGTATCGTTATTATTCAAATTAGTAAGAATGTTATCAAACATTTGAAACACATTATTACCAGGTACAGGCGGCGGTCCAGGTTGGCCTGCTTGACCGAATATGTCTTCTCCCGTAATACTAACGGGTACAGTGACAGCTGAACTTACATTTAAATAGTAGACACCAGGGTCTGTCGTTTCGAAAGCAGCATTTGCCGAATATGGTTTTATATCCGTTTTTTGGCCATTAAATATATATCTTCCATCATACGTACTATTGCCAATTGCAATCATTTGTTCTTTAAGTTGAGTAACTTCAAGTGCTATTTGCTGACGCACCTCATCCGGCACAGCACCATTGGAAGCTTGATTGACTAGCACGTTCAAACGCTGAAGCACTGAATTTGCTTGCTGCAGCACGGAATCTGTCTGGCTTAGCCAACCAACTCCTGTATTAGCATTTTCCATAAACTGCTCATTTCTGCTCAATTCAGTTGTGTAACGCATCTGGAAGCCAATGCCTACAGGATCATCACTTGGCTTGCCTATTTTTTGCCCGGTCGATAGCTTGTTTTGCCAATCCATAATATTGGTATTGTTATTGCGCAAGTTACGCAGTAGTTGAGTATTTTGCATGGAGCCTGTTATACGCATTATCTGTCACCCCTAAAAAGTCGCATTATCTACCTACAAGACCCATACTGTTAATAACTTTATCCAGTAGTTCATCAACAACCGTCATATTACGTGCTGCCGCTGTATATGCATGCTGGAAACGAATCAAGTCAGATAATTCTTCGTCAATAGCAACACCGCTGGTAGACTGTCTGCGTATCTCTACCCCGTCAACCATATCCAGGCTCGTTTTATATTTACTGTTAGCAACACTCGCTCTAGTTCCGAGGTCACTTACAAATGCTCTAAAGTAATCATCTGTCGTACCCGTGGACAATGCTGTCATACCGCTTGGAAAATTAAATTTAACATCGCGCAGAGATGTTAAAGCTAATGCAATGTCACTGTTCCCCTTTAATGCTATCATGTCGCCGTTGCTGTCACGCTCGAACTGGCCGGAGGCAGCAACTTTATTCGTATCCGCCTGAATATCAAGATTCACTTGAATATTATCGATTGTAAATGGGCTGCTGCCATCTTTCGTTGTAAAGAAATTAATCCCTGTCTCTGCAGGTTCATTTAATGAGTAACCAAGCTTATGTAGTCCGTTAAAACCCGCTACTTGGAAAGTCACACTTGATGTAATTTTTGTATCAGCAGGAATTGTCGTTCCAGCTGTATAAGAAACCTGATTACCGCTGCTATCAACACCTGTTACATCGTTAAGAGCAACCATATCCGTACTCGTTTTATATCCATTAGGCATCGTTACTTCGATTTGACCGTTCACAAGTGTATCCACGAGTGCGTTCATTTGATTACGAACTAAGCTAATTTCCGCTAACGATTTGTTATAGCCCGCAATCTCACCGCTTGTAATATTAGTTACATCAGCTGCAGTTAACGCTGTAGGCTCAGCGCCATTCAGTACTTGAGCACCGCCTACATATAGAGACACCATTCCGTTAACATCCTCGGCATACTGTACGTCTACTATTCTGGATAAATTATCAATCAACAGGTCTCTTTGATCTTTATAATCATTGGCATGATCGCCAAGCGATTCAACTTTTCTAATAATTTCATTCATTTGGGCAATGTCAGAAATGATATTATTGGCTTCATTAAGCTTGATATTAATATTGGAGTTGATGTCATTCTCAAGAGTAGTGAAGGATGTGCCAATATGATTAAACGTATCCGCTAAATTTTTAGCATTCCCGATAAAATCAACTCGAGCACTTAATAAGTTGGGGTCACGATTTAACACTTCCAATGAATCCCAAAACTTATTCATTACAGTGCTTACTCCATTTGTTGAAGGCTCGTTCACAATCGCCTCTATCGAACGCATTGTAGATTGATATATTGAATTTATGCCCAAGTTTTGATTTTCGCGTCTAAACTGTAGATCCAAATAGCTGTCTCTTAACCTGGTGATGCTGGTATATTGTACACCAGTTCCAATTTGGCCAGGTGTATTTGGTCTTGTAAATCCCGGCGCGTAGACTGGAATAGCAGTTGATAGATTTACACGCTGTCGGCTATAGCCCAATGTGGAAGCATTAGAAATATTATGTCCAAGTGTATGCAGTGCAATAGAGTTTGTAAGAATTGCCCGCTTACTCGTTTCGAGTCCATGAAATGTTGAAACCATTTTGCTCCTCCTTATGCCCTTTTAATATTTTGCATCGTATAGTCCCGTACGTTTTTTGGGCTGCTGTTGGTAAGTTGGCCGTTGATAGGTTACTTCTTCCTCTTCAGGACCACATAGCACGTCTAATGAGAAATTTACATATTCTAACGATTGCTGAATGAGCTGCTGGTTTAATTCATTTGCGTGCTGTAATTCAGCAGTAACGGTTGCCAGCTTATTCTTTACATCTAATAAAACAAGTTTCTCATCCGGTTTTGTGAATATTTTGATTAAATCAGAAAGTGTTAATTTTAATTTTGGCCTTAAGCCTAATTCTCGCTGAATAGCTGTCATATAACCGCGTATAGTCGATTCAAGCTCTGAAATAGGTTGTACTAGCCTGGATTCCTTTTTTGTTGCAATATTTACTTCTTCAATTTTATTATGAATGATGGATACTTTTTTCTCTTGCGCAATAGATAACAACTGTTCGTATGCAGATAATAATTGCATCAATTGATCAACAAGCTTTTGAAAAGTAGTCTGTTCCATTTGAATACCTCCATCCTTCAAAGCCTATTTCAAATATGGAAGAAGCTTCTCTGCAATTTTTCCTGCTTCTACATGATAGGTTCCCGTTTGAACAGACTCTTTAAGCTGATTTATATAAGCTGCGCGCTCTGGATGCTCCGCTCGACTGTTATTCAGCATCTTTTGTGCCGTCTGCGAAATTTGAACTTCGTCTTTTGTCCTTGCTTTTCGACTATCGTCCTTACGATACTCATTTTGAACCTGATATGTCTTACTAACTCCATTTATACGATTGCTATCGTTAATTTTCATCTCTTCACCTCATCTAACAACCAAGTTCTCTTCCCTCGTAACCCGATTATGTCTACAAATATTATCGGTTCGCTTTTATCATTACTTTATAGTCAAATTCATAAAATGCTGGCAATAACCCTATTACGGCTTACTTTTTTCAGTGTAAAAGAATCTACCTCTCCATAGTATGACAAATTAATGGTAAACGTAGTATGATATCTTCTGCCTATTATTAACATAGTAAAAATGAAAAAAGAGTACCCCCTCAGTTTAGTAAGAAAGTACCCTGTCATGTTAATGTCTGTTCTTATACTGTTCAAGTCCAAGGTATGACCCGGCCTGCTTTTGATGCTGCTCTTTAAAATACTCCTGCTTTTTGGCATCCAAATGCTGCATATCACTAGTATCCCTCAGTAATCTTTTTCTGCATGGATCGCAAAGATTATTATCGCGAATCATCGTTCCGCACGATTCACAAGGATAGGTCATATTAGGCGCGTCCATTAGCGATATCCGGCCTTCGCGTATAAACTTGGTGATCTGTCTAATAGAGACGCCTGTTTGATCGGAAAGTTCCGTAATCATCGCACCTCTAAATTCACGCAAATATTCCGCACAACGCTCATATTCCTTATCTATTTCTCTAATACACACTGGACAAACATCACGAAAGTTTTTTGCGAACAGTTTTCCGCAGCGTGGACAATTTTCTAAGCTCATAGTAATAAGCCTCCTTCAATTAAGCCCCATCTTCTCTATATTTTATCGGCATTTTGCTGCATTTTCATTAGAAAAAAATTAAAATTTTACTACGACCTGGCCCATGTCAAGAAAAATATTTCCATAAAAACAGAAGGGTCGTCAATTTCAGCTGTTTGCAGTGCTTTAGCGCATGCATTGGCTGTGGCGCCCGTCGTATAAATATCGTCAATGACAAGCAGGCGAACACTCGTTTTTTTAGCTTGAATAACCGCTGCTGCGTTATGCTTTCTTTCATGTTTTATATATTTTATAAAGCTATTCAATTCTGCTGTTCGCGCTTCGAATAAATGGACTGCACTGCTTATTCTGGCTTGGCGGGATTGCAGACTCATTTTGTCAGAGTGGCGCGTTCTGCCCAGCAGATTGACAAGCGGCAAGTTATATTGATCCGCAAGCATCCGAGCAAGCTGCTCCGCTTGATTAAATCCCCGCTCCAGCTCACGTTCTCTGCTTATTGGCACATAGGTAACTGCATCCCATATAGACTGTGAAAGATGCGTGAATTTATGTCTGATAAAGTTTAACTTCTGTACTTGCTCAAGAAGCGACAGCTTTCTTTTCTGCTTATCATGCCTGTTATTTTTTTCAAAGTGCTGTTGACTAGCTATTAAAGCTTTACCGATGTCATTTGTTAATTTTTCGTAAACAGGAAAAAGCATATGGGCAAGCAATATGGCTTTATCCTCATTGCCGCGATATTTATAAACAGCAAGCCAATCCCGCATTTGGTCATCGTATTTGACACTGCTGCGATTGCAAATAAAATAGGTGCTTTTTCTGCGCAAACAATCGTCACATTGCTCGTTTCTTCCGCATATAGGGCATCGGATGCCGTTAATCCAAGGTATCGTGCGAAAACAAGGACCGCAAAGGCGTGAGCGAAGCCACTCACTGTCCAATGGGTAATATGCTTGTTCTCCATGTTGGCTTCCTATGGATACATCAGACGCAGAAACAGCCCCGGCTACATGCTTAACAGCCTGTCCGCATTGAAAGCATGCTTCAACCTGCGGTCCAAGAAAGGAAATACTATACTGAAATGCATTGCTGCATCGTTTCCATAGCTTTCGCCAAATTGCATCCATCCTTATCTCCCTCCATGCCCTTTATTAGCAGCCTTTAAATACCCTTGCTTGCGTGCGATTCTGTTCATGCTGCGAATATGCCTAATAGCTCTTTGCTGCGGCTGATTGTAGCTGTTCGCACAAAAATATACTTTTCCTGCCGGATCATCAGCAGATCTGCCTGCTCGCCCAGCCATTTGTACTAATGATGCCTCATCAAATAAAGCGCCGTCCGCATCCATAATGTACACATCGCTGCGCGGTATCGTTACACCCCGCTCCAATATGGTCGTTGTTACGAGCAAGCGAATATCTCTTTTGCGAAATTGCTCGACCTTTGCAGCCCGGTGTTCATCCTGTGAGGAGGTGGCTGCTATGGCGGCACTGCGCAGCTTTTGGCGAAGCAGCAGTGCAAACGGCTCTGTCTGCTCGATTCGCTGAACGAATAAAAAAATTTGCGCCCCGCGAGACCAGGACTGCTGTAAAGCATTCATTAGCTTAGCCGGCAGCTTGCCCGTAGCGAGCAGCACGGCTACCTTCTGTGTAGGGATCAAACGGGGCACTGGCAGCGGGTGCCGATGAAAGCGTACAGGAACTTTGGCGTGCGGGAGCAAGCCTCTTCGGGCCTCTCTCTGCAATAAATATGGCGGAGTAGCGGATAAAAAAATTCGTACGGCTGTATGCTTGCCGCTCTTTCCGGCAGCATAATGCAGTGTGGCATCATTTACATAGGGAAAAGCATCAAGCTCGTCAATAATTACAAGATCAAAGCTATTTTCAAAGCGCATCAGCTGATGCGTAGTAGCCAGGGTAATATCTCCGCGCTCCCAGCGCTGCTTACTGCCGCCATACAGCGTCACAACGCTTTGCTCCGGAAAAGCACGGCGAATGCGGGGATCAAGCTCTATGACCACATCCCTTCTTGGAGTAGCAATAAGCACTCTGCCGCCTTGCAACAGCATGGACTCCACTAGCGGAAACACCATTTCTGTTTTGCCGGCGCCAGTGACCGCCCATAACAAAAACCGGGGATATGATTTGCCTTCTGGCACCTCTTCCTTTCGAGAATGAGCGGAATGATTTATCAGCAGCTTGAGCTTACTGCTTAAATGAAACAGCCTATGGACAAGAGTACCACCATCCTTGTCGGCTCTCTCTTTCTGATAATCTGTCAGCTCTTTCCTATATGCGTTAGCTTTACCCGATCCGGTAGTTACCCTAGACATGGCTTCTCTTGATTGCATATGTCTTAAAGCTTGCTTGGCGCCGTTTTTTTGGGGCCGTCCTACTTTTCCGTCGTCCCTGCCTTCAATATAGCGAAGCGCTGTGCGCGCAGCCGCCGTCTGGGCTGCGCTAAGCCTCCAGCGCTCCAGGCGCTGCTGCTCGGAGCGCGCCAAAAGCTCCACGGATCGCGGCGACAGCGCCCGATCCGCCGCCAATTGCGCTGCTCCCCGAATGAGCAGCGCGCATTCACGACTGCGCCCCATTGTGAGGCAATGCCCACAATAGGCGCAGTCGCTCTCGCCGCACGCCGCGCAGGCCGTGCGGCGCAAGGCTTCTCCGCTGCCGCAGCGCTGGCAGCGGAGCTCCGTCCCCGCTCGCCGATCGCTTGCGGCGACGGAGCCACCCAGGCGCAGCTGCCCGTGCAGCGCAGCAAGCTGGATCGCCTCCGTGATCCAGCCCGCTGCCCCGGGCAGCCCGCCTAAGAGGGCGTGCGCTTCTGCGCTCAGCAGCGCACGCCCCTCAAGCAGCTGCAAAGCCTGCTGCGCCAGCTTCGCGATATGAGCGAGCTCGCTGTCATACCATGCTCGCTCGTCCCCTTTCAGTGCAACCAAAGGAAGCAACGAAGCTTTCTTTCTCCCATCCGCACCTTCACTCATTATCTGACGCCGTTTCTTCCATTCCTCGAAACCCATATTACCGCTTGGAACAGCAGCAGGCTCCTTTGAGTGTCGGCTGCCCTCGCGAGACTCCTGCTGCACTTGTGTAGCAATTTGAAGCAATCGTCCGCCAGCATCCAACTCACTAAACACTTGGCCAGCGTCATTGGAGCCTCGTCTCTCCTCATCCATATTAAACAACCACGCTGCTCGAAATGCCTGCCCAAGCGGCAACGGCTGCCCCATGACCAGCCCCTCTTTAAATAGTCTTTTCTTATCTATTAACTCCGCATCCCTTTTGTTCGGCACTCCCGCATCATCCGTTGTCCACTTATTTAAACTCCAATAATGCCAATCTACCAAAGGCGCGATCGTAGCATAGGCTTGCCAACTATTCAACTTTTTTACTATGTATAGATATGCCTTCATTTTTTTCCCTCACTTTGCGATTTACTGCCACTCTGGAACTCTAAAGAAACCCGGTGATACTATTTCATCAAAAACAGCCGCTTTCAATTTGTAATGAAAGCAAAAGGCGCAATTTGTGAACAAAGTACCATTTTGAGACTCCCTCCTGCACGCAATGCCTTCCCTTCCGATTCCCTGAGCCCTCCCCACAATAATTCGCTGCTTCCCTAGCTAGCCGGTCAGACGTTCCGCTATCACGCCCAAAAGAGCAGTTTTGAGACGGTAAAGTGACACACGTTCCGTTATTGATCCATATATAGCAAATAAAGCTCCCTTTCGAGCCGAATAGCGGAACGTGTGACCGCGAAATTTTATAAAACGCGTTTTTGAAGCAAATAACGGAACGTGTGTCCATGTCGCGATTCATTGCGGGCAACTATGGATAAGCCATGAGAAAAGGGAACGAAGAGCAAGGTTGGGAATGAAGAAGCAGCAGCGTCCGCCTTTGTAGGCCAATTTTTTACAGGGGTTATTGCATCAAAAAAATTGGACTACAACAGCGATCGGAATATCCCAACCTTGATTGTAGTAGCATCCCTTTCGATTGCTTTTTGCCCTATCCATAATTCGCTACTTCCCTAGCTAGCCGGTCAGACGTTCCGCTATTACGCCCAAAAGAGCAGTTTTGAGACGGTAAAGTGACACACGTTCCGTTATTGATCCATATATAGCAAATAAAGCTCCCTTTCGAGCCGAATAGCGGAACGTGTGATTGCGAAATTTAAAAAAACGCGTTTTTGAGGCAAATAACGGAACGTGTGACCATGTCGCAATCCATTGTGGGCAACTATGGATAAGCAATGAGAAAAGGGAACCAAAAGCAAGTTTGGGAATGGAGAAACGGCAGTGTCCGCCTTTGTAGGCCAATTTTGTCCTTTACTGGGGTTATTGCTTCAAAAAAATTGGACTAAACAGCGATCGGAATCCCAACCTTGATCGTAGTGGCCTCCCTTCAGATTGCCTGTTGCACTATCCGCTATAATCAGCACCCCAGCCAAGGGCGTATGGAGAATTTGTCGATTCATTATGAGTAAATTTGCACGAAAAAAAGCACACCCACAGCCGCTATCAGCTGTAAATGTGCTTCATTTTCCTTATTATATCCCATAACCATGAACAAGCCAATCCTGCACCGTGCTGTCAAAAAAATAAGAAGCTCGAACAGTCCATCAAAAAGCTTTTGAGCTTTTGAGCTTTTGAGCTTTTGAGCTTTTGAGCTTCTGAGCTTCTGAGCTTCTTGGCTATTAGTACGGAAGCTTGGACAAATCGGCAGGATTATGCAAATCAATTAATACCGCACTGTCGGAAACGCTAACAACACCTTCGTTTTGAAGGAGCCATAGCCATTGATCGGCATTGCGGTGGCTGGGCGCCGTTTTTTCTTTGCTTGGCGCTTTCTTCTGCTCGGCCCGATTGTATGCAGCATGAACCTTGATCTTCTCCTCTTCTCGGGAAAAACGATTTACAATGGCCAGCTCTTCCTCAGACAGTCCATTATCAACAACTGTTAATTGGACGTCTTTGCCAGACGTTCTCGAAAATGAAAACAAAGAGCGTAAATGCCACTCTATATTCGTCTGTCTTTGATCCGTAATCAAAACATAGTGACGCCCGCCCATTTTCTTGCGTTCAGAGCTCCTGTTCAAATACCAATGCATAAAATGAACCAAACCCGCTGCAGCCAGATAGCACCCGATAACAGTAATGAACACTATAACCATATCGGTCTCCTCCTCTTGATTTCACTATATGCGGGGAGACTCTGATCGGTTACGTGTGAAAGAGTTTGTCTATTCTGAATTTGCCCGCGGTGTTAACCGCCCCGCCAAGCACCTTACAAATTGAAAGCAAACAATTACAAATTGTCATTGTTTTTGATTACGATGCATCTCTATAATAGGAATAGTGTCTAAAAATGCAAGGAGGAAATAGACAAATGACATCAGCAGAATGGAACGGAAGGATCTATTCATTCGAGTCGGGAATTCCCGATGGCTTCTCAACGACCGAAGGCTCTAGCTTATCCATATGCGAAACGAGGAGCAGAGATGGCAAGCAATCGCTGCAATGGAACTACATGCCTGGGGCAAAATTGACAATTAAAGGTCCAATCGGCTTCCAGCCGTTTGTTCCAAATCCGCATAATCAAGCTATTGATACGTTTGGAATTTGGATCTTTTCGCAGGAGCCTTCCGACGAAAAGCTATTATTTGAATTTGGGAAAGATGAGCGCAAGGATTGCCATTTCGAGGTTGGGTTAGATTTCAAAGGATGGCGTTCAGCCAGAGTGGCTTATGAACGGGATATGACCGGCGAACCTCTCAGCGACATGCAAACGCTTACTATAGTCGCTCCTGCTTCGGGGCAAGGGGTGCTGCTGTTTGATCAGATCATAACGTCAACTCCTGTTGACCCTCGCCACCATACGAGGGATCGTCAGGTGCCTTTTGTCAATCTGCAGGCTGATCAAGCTGCCAATAGCCACTGGCTCGGCTTGTTGCGTATGGATGAGGTATTAGAGCAATGGAGAGCAAGAATAAATATAGATGAGATGAAAATTACAGCAGAGGAAATGGCTTCACTCGCACTTATCCAGGAGCGATGGGATCATTACTTGCTAGAATTAAATGAGTCTGAACAACGTTCCCTGGAAGAACAGCAGCAGTATTACTCTCAGCTGTTGTATGCAGCGGAAAACGGAATAGCCAGACCGCAAACAATAGATGTTATTCATATAAAAGATTTTTATCCTTTACATTGCAGTAAGGAGCTGTTAGAGCTCACCAATGCGGCGGATTTGCGTGAAGTGTCTGAAATGCTGTTGGCAACAGCAATCAGTTATCGTCAATCGAGCACAGTCGCAGAGAAGAATAGGCTGCAGCAATGGTTTATAGATACTGTCAAGCATTTGGATCAGCAGGGCTGGGCATGGGGCAGCAGCCAAGGAACAGTACACCATCTCGGTTATAATATAATCAGCTTGTATCCTGCTTATTTTTTGATGCGGGATGTATTGCTCCAAGAAGGTTTACTCGAGCAATCGCGTAAAACACTGGAGTGGTACAGCGGACTGGGACGAATAGCTTTTGCGGATGAAGAGATTGAAGGCAATGCGGATATATTTAATACAACGTTAGCCGGGATGCTTAGCTCCGTTCTATTGACTGACAATATGGAGCAAATGGCAGCTACTCTTGGCAGACTGCAGCGCTGGATGGAGCTTTCAATCATGCCAGCCCGTGGTTTGATGGCAATATTTAAGCCCGATGGGGCCGGTTATCATCATGTTAATCACTACCCTGCTTATTTAATAGGCTGTCTAAAGGGTCTCACCCCTGTCATTCGTATATTGAGCGGAACTTTATTCCGCATACCCGAACAAGCCCATCAAATGATTCGTCATGTGCTGCTGGCTATGAGATTTTATAGCAATAAGACGGAATGGCTTATTTCTATATCTGCCCGCCATCCAACGGGTAAGTGGGGACTTGACCCTGAGCTGTATCGTGAGATGGCTTTGGCAGGATCGCCTGACGGAAAGCAGGCCATTGATGAAATAATGGGAGCCGCTTACCTGCGATTGCTGCCGAGCGGCGCCACCAATGAAACCGTCGCCCGATTGCAGTCCTGCGGCGTAGAGCCAGAGCCGGATCCGAATGGACATTGGACCATGAATTACGCTTGTGCAGCGTACCATCGCAGAGATCATTGGCTTGTTGGCGTTCGCGGCTTCAGCCGTTATATATGGGGTAATGAAACCTATGTCAATTGCAATCTGTACGGCAGATATATTGCCTATGGCCATTTGGAAATTATGGCTTCAGGCCAGCCTGTCAATCACAAGGACAGCGGTTATGATCCAGAAGGCTGGGATTGGAATCACTGGCCAGGGACAACCACAATCCGGCTCCCTTATGATAAATTGCGGTCCGATGTAAGGAATGTTGATAAATTTAGCGGTTATGAAGAGATGACGATCTCAGATGAGACATTTGCAGGCGGATTGTCTATAGATGGCTTAGACGGCATGTTTACCATGAAGCTTCATGAGCATGGCAAGTATAATGGCAGCCATCGTGCGCGCAAATCCTATTACTTTTTCTCCAATATGATTATCGCGCTTGGTTCAGATATTGAGAATGATGATGCTGAGCATGCTACAGAGACAACGCTGTTCCAGCAGTGTATACTAGACGGAAAAGATACAGTGGTACTGAGTACTGCTGGCAGAATAGAAGATTTCCCAAAAATAACAACGTTGGAAATAAGTGAGCCTGTCTGGATGCTGGATACGCGCAGCAACGGATACTACGTACCGGCAGGTCAGCAGCTGACGATTGCGAAGCAGCATCAGATAACACCGCATCAGAAGGATGATTCCAAAACCGAGGGCGACTTCGCATCTGCTTGGCTTTCGCATGGACATGCCCCGCAAGCCGGAGAGTACGAATATGCTGTACTCGTTCAATCGGAAGAAGCCGAAATGACAGCATTCGCACAGGCACAGCAGCAAGCAGATTCAGCAGCCTATTCGGTTATCCGCAAGGACCGCGGAGCGCATATTGTTTGGGAGAAAGCGAGCCGCACAACTGCTTACAGCTGCTTTGAAGCAGGACATACTGCAGATCATGCACAATATAGTGACCATTTAAGCCGCGATGGCTCCCTGCTATTTGTCGATACGCCGTGCATGGCCATGCTGCGCGAAGCGAAAGCAGACAAGCTGCAGGTCAGTGTCGTTGATCCTGACTTAAGGCTGTATGAAGGCATAGAACCGGATCAGCTCGATGAGCAAGGAAATCAGCGTGAAGTTAGCTTGTACTCCCGTACATGGGTGGAAGCAGAAGGTGCAGGGCATACATTAACGATGCACATAAAAGGCTGTTGGAATCTAGAGCAGCAAGATGAGCGGGTGCAAGTGTCGGCTCACGATTCTGAGAGCACTGAGCTGCGTATACACTGTCAGCATGCCGAGCCGGTTGAGTTCTCGCTTGTTAAATGCTTTGATTAATCGAGTTAATTTCATAATACGGATACGAATTATGAAATGGAGTCCATCGGATTAATAGGAACGAATACTAAGGGAGGGGATTGTAATGGGGGTTAGACGGTGGAAGCGTATATTTCATTCTGTGCTTTTTAAATATTTGGCATCCTACGTCATCGTACTTATCGTGCCGCTGCTCGTTCTTGGTTATTTTGGTTATGATCAGCTCAAAGCAACGATTGGCGAACAGGTGCGTGATAATCAACAGAAGCTTCTAAATGAAGTAAGAGAAGACATGGATCAGAAGTGGACGCAAATGAATCAGATGGCGAGCCGGCTGGAGACACATCCTATGCTGACACCGTATGCCATTTCAAATTATTTTGCAGCATCCTATCATTCCAATCCCTTCCTCGATTATATGGTGTCTAACCCTTATTTGCAGGAAATTGTCTATTATATTCAAGGAGAGCCGTATTTGTATGCTTCCGCAAGTACGTACCCAATCTCTTTATTTATGAAGGATGTTTATCGCTTCCCGAATTGGAATATAGAGCAAATGAAGCAGCAGCTGGATGAAATTAAAGAACCCGTACTTCGGCCGGCTGAGGACGTAATATTAGCCAATGGCACCAAAGAACGTTTGATTTCTTATATTGTGCCCGTTCCTTATGGCAGTACAAAGCCATATGGCGCTGTCATGTTTATGATCAAAGAGAAAAACTTTTTGGAGTATAGCCGCTATATGGCAGGTTATGAACGAGGAAGCTTGCTCGTTATCAGCCCTGATAAGCGCATTATCGCCGCACACAAAGAAGATCAAATATCGGTCGAGAATAGGATTGAACAAATGCCAGGTCATGCCCGTCAGGGTGCATTTTCGGTTGAGCAGATCAACGGTGAGGATTACTACCAAGCGGTCATGGAGTCAGGCAGCAGCGGCTGGAACTATGTCATGCTCAATCCGGTTAAGGATGAAATTGGTCCAATGACTTCTGCAGTGGAACAGTGGATTCGCACGATGCTAATGATATTAATTTTAGGCGGCGTCCTCATATTTGCAGCTCTTTATTATAACTACTCCCCTATCCGTAAGCTTGTACAGCTTGCAGAGCATTACTGGGGAAAAGCAGAGGATAAAATTAACGATTTGGAGCTTGTACGTACTTTCATGCATCGCGCAGTTGAGAAAAACCGGCAGCTTGATGAACAAATGAACGAAAATCGCTATGTCATCAAACAGCATATGCTGCTTGAACTGTTAAAGGGAGAAATTGAAAGCCTAGAGGAATGGAACCTGGAGGCTGAAGAGATCGGCATTCCTTTTCTTCATAGCCATTGTATATGTGTGTTGGTCGTCGAATATGGCGAGCACAATAACAAGCTAAAGCAAACGCTGCAGACGGAAATCGAAAAACGAATGTCTGGCGATATTCAAGGCTATTGCCGGGATACGCTTGACGGTCAGAAGCTTATTGTCATTCTCGCAGTGAATCCAGAGGGAGATTTGCTCAAGCACTGGCTTCAGCAGCTTCATCTTGATCTGCAGCATCAGTCATTCAGACAGCTAGTTATCGGAGTAGGCAATACGTATGAAGGGCTGCAGCATGCAGGCCGTTCATGGATAGAAGCATCTACGGCAGTCGATTATAAACTTATTAAGGGAAGCAATAAAGTTATTTATTTTGAGGAACTGGGGCTGGAGGAGACCGACTCCTTCCATTATCCGCAGCAGGGAATCGACCGTTTAAAACTGCAAATCAAGCAAGGACAGACGGATCAGGTATCGGAGACGATAACAAAAATCACACAGGAGATCAGTCAGTATCGTACGACGCTGGTAGTAGCCCGCTGCTACTGCTACGATTTGATTACAGCTATCAAAAATACGGTACATGAAATTACCCTTGAGCATCCAGAGCTTCATATTGAATTTCCTGATATATGGTCGCTGATGGATTTTACTACGGTAGAAGAGCTGTCGTCCTTAATGATTGATGCTTGCGTTAATTTAACGACTACCATTCAACAAGCCATTCCTCATAAAAAAGATCAGATGATGAATGAAATGACCAAATACGTACAAATGCATGCTACACAGTATCATTTTTCTATTCAGCAAATGGCCGATGACTTTCACGTCTCTACTTCCTATTTAAGCCGTTATTATAAAGAGAAAACAGGCAGCACCTTGAGCGAGCTTGTCAATCAGATTCGTATTGACGAAGCCAAAAAAATGCTGCGTGAAAAAGATTGTCCTGTTAAGGATATAATTCAACAAGTCGGCTATGCCGATCCTTCAAGTTTTACAAGGAAGTTTAAAGCTTTAGTCGGGCTGACACCAGGGGAATATCGCAGATTAAACAGCAGCAGTGGTGATTGAATGATTTTAATGGTTCGTATTTTGCATAGTATAATGTCAAATTTAGCATAGTAAATAGCTCAAAAGCATGATGAAATCCCCTCTAATCAGGTCAGGTTCAAATGTTGCACAGCCGAACCTAATCTCGCTTATGGGATTTTTTTTTATGCTCTTGTACGCTATAAGCATGATCGATGCGGAGGTGACAACTATGAAAACTGAAAACGCTGTCAAGCATACAGCAAGCATGAAGATGAAACCTAAACAGGAAGTGAGGAAGACTTTGAAACCAATACTAAAGAGGATGCTGTCATCCTATCAATTATATTTGTTGTTGCTTCCGACTATGGTGTATTTTGTTATGTTCCACTACATTCCCATCTATGGAGCACAAATAGCATTTAAAAACTTTATTGCCATTAAAGGCATTGCAGGAAGTGATTGGGTAGGCTTTGATCACTTCACACGATTTTTTCAATCCTATCAATTTTGGACTGTACTGAAAAACACACTGGGCATTAGTGTTTATGAGCTGTTAGTAGCCTTTCCAGCACCAATCCTGCTGGCTTTATTACTGAACTCCTTGACGAGTGAGCGTTTCAAACGGTTCGTGCAAACGGTTACCTATGCGCCCCACTTTATATCAGTTGTTGTTATAGTCGGGATGCTGGGCATCTTTCTTTCGCCAAACAACGGCATTATCAATGAAGTCATAAAGGCCTTTGGCGGTGATCCGGTCTTTTTTATGGGAAGTGCGGGATGGTTTAAAACAATATTTGTATTTTCCGGTATCTGGCAAAACATTGGCTGGTCCACCATTATTTATTTGGCTGCGCTTACTTCTGTGAACCCAAGCCTTCATGAAGCCGCTGTCGTCGACGGGGCTACAAAGGTACAACGAATTACGTATATTGATTTTCCATCCATATTACCGACCATTATTATTTTGCTCATATTAAACGTAGGTAACTTTATGGCTATCGGCTTTGAAAAAGTATATCTCATGCAAAACTCACTTAACGTAGATTCTTCTGAAATTATTCAAACCTATGTATATAAAGTAGGCTTGTTGAATGCCGAATACGGTTATTCTACAGCAGTTGGATTGTTTAATTCTGTTATTAACTTTGTTTTGCTTATTACAGTCAACTGGACCGCGAAACGATTGAAGCAAAATAGCTTATGGTAAGAAGCTAGAACGAAAAGAAGGTGAATGGAATGAACCATTTAAGCAACAGCCGTCAGGATAAAGTTTTTGATGCAGTAAATTATATATTACTCGGGATTCTTTCCTTAGCGGTCATTTATCCGCTTTACTATGTACTTATTTCATCCTTTAGCGAACCGAATATTGCCGGCGGAAGTTTACTGATGCTGCCCAAGGAATTCACATTGGAGGGTTATTCACGGATCTTCGCAGATTCTTCCATATGGATGGGATACCGCAACACTTTAATGTACACCGTATTAGGTACAACCATTAACGTCGTGCTGACACTGACAGCTGGATATGCCTTATCCAGACGCGATCTGTTCGGACGCAACGGCTTTATGTTCGTTATCGTATTTACCATGTTTTTTGGCGGGGGACTTATTCCTACCTATTTGCTAGTTAAAGATCTGGGAATGGTTAATACGATATGGGCGATGGTTATTCCTAATGCCGCTTCTGCTTACTACATTATTATTACGCGTACTTTTTTCCAGACGACGATACCTGGCGAGGTTCTAGAGTCTGCACAAATAGACGGGACGTCTGATATTCGGTTTTTTCTGCAAATTGCTCTTCCGTTATCGCTGCCTATCGTTGCGGTTATGACGTTGTTCTATACCGTCAATCATTGGAACTCGTACTTTAACGCGCTCATTTATTTGAAAGAGCATAGCATTCAGCCGCTGCAAATCATTTTGCGGAACATATTGATCAGCAACGATATTTCCGAAATGTTCGTTGAGGAAGTGCATGATCTGGCGGAGCAGCGCCGCTTGCTTGAGCTGATGAAATTCGGAGTAATCGTCGTTTCCAGCTTGCCGGTACTCGTGCTCTATCCATTTTTGCAAAAATATTTTGTAAAAGGTGTTATGATTGGTTCTCTGAAAGAATAGAGCGCCTGTTCATAAATATAACAAAGAGGGGAAGTTGTAAATGAAAACTAGAGGAAAAGCAAAGGGTCTGCAATTAGTTGTTATCGCATTGTTGATTATGTCGCTGATGCTGGCGGCTTGTGGTGGAAAATCGACGAATAACAACCCTTCCAGCACTCCAACGAAAGAGGGAGAAACAGCGAAGGACAGCAATTTTAATACAGAGGGCTTTCCCATTGTGAAGGATAAAGTAAAGCTGAAGATTGCCGCCTTCCAAACGACTTCGGGCAAGCATTTCAACGATTATGGCTTTTTTAAAAAAGCTGAAGAAGTAACAAACGTACAAATCGACTGGGATTTAAACCCTGGAGGAAGCGCTTGGCAAGAGAAGAAAAACCTATTATTTGCAAGCAGTGAGCTTCCAGAGGCTTTCTATGGTCATGGTATTTTGGATGAAGCAACCGATATAGTCAAATACGGCTCACAGGGAGTATTGATCCCACTTGAAGATCTGATCGAAGAGTATGCGCCAAACTTAAAAGCTTTGCTTGAGGCAAGACCGGAGATTAAACAGGCACTTACTTCTCCTGACGGTCATATCTATTCGTTGCCGACTATGAACGACACGTATGCAGTATCGAAACCTGCCCTGTTTATTAATAAAAAATGGTTGGACGAGCTAGGTCTTCCATTGCCTAAAACAACAGAAGATTTCTACCAGGCACTAAGTGCGTTTAAGAAAAAAGATCCGAATAAAAATAACACGGCAGATGAAATTCCATTTACGTTTCTATCCAGCGATTGGAATGCCAATCTTGCTTCCTTCTTTGGCTCATTCGGTTTGCTAGACCGCCGCGACCATATTATTGTAAATGATGACAAAGTTGTCTACACAGCTGTTCAACCAGAATACAAAGCGGCAATTGAATATTTTAATAAAATGTTCAAAGAAGGCTTAGCTGATCCAGAGAGCTTCACGCAAGATAAAAATTTGTTTACAGCTAAAATTAGTCAAAACAATATGATCGGCGCCTTTATGGCTTGGAACTACGACAGTGTCGGACTGCCTGAAGATCATGATTTCGTGCCGCTTGAGCCGCTTGCCGGTCCGAACGGCGATCAAATGTGGGCAGGCTTCCAGCCAGGCATTCTATTCAAAGGCTCCTTCGCTATTACAAGTGCAAACAAAAATCCTGAAGTAACGATTCGCTGGATCGACTATATGTTTGATCCGCTTGTAAGTATTCAAGCTGTCCATGGTATGATTGGCACCAATCTAATTGAGCAAGCAGACGGTACATTTAAAGTAGCACAAGCACCAGAAGGCAAAACATCAGCTGAATTCAGAGAGTCGCCGGAAACATCAAGAACGGTTTATGCTCAAACAAAAGAAATGCAAGAGAAAATTATTAATGAGCGTCAGGTTAAAATGCCTAAAACCGAGTTAGACGATTTATACGGCCCTTACCTCGTTTATAATGAATTTCCTAAAGTTTATATGACGGTTGAAGAAAATAGCGAGTTGACACGCTATAAAACAGACATTGGCACGTACGTAGAAAAAATGTATGCACAATGGATGCTTAACGGCGGAATTGAAACAGAGTGGGACGGTTATGTACAGCAAGTGAATAAAATGGGTCTGGACCGCATGATCGCCATCTATCAGCAGGCTTATGACCGTTATAAAACGAATTAATATTTCCAAACAACCCCCTGCAAAGATTAAGCCCCGCAGGGGGATTTATTTATAAATAAAAGAGGGACAGCAGAGACGTTTATCCTTGTAAGGAGTGACATCGTTATATGCAAAAGAGCAGCAAACCTCATGTCGTTATAATTATGGCCGATCAGCTGCGTTATGATGCTTTGGGCGAGCATACGCCCCATCTGAATGAGGTGCAATCAGAAAGCATCGACTGGAGCAGAGCCTATTGCGCTTCACCATTATGCGTGCCTGCCAGAGGGGCCTTCTTTACTGGAAAATATCCCAATGAAACAGGCGCTCTTCACAATGCAAAAATTGAACAGGAAAAGCAATATGGGATGGTAGGCAAAAATCACAGCAGCCTATACGAGCTTGCTGAAGAGGAGTGGGACAGCTGGCATACTGGAAAAATGGACTTTCGCACAGAAAAGCAAATTGAGAAGCTGCCGGACACGAAAACAAATTGGCTGCCATTAGAGCCCCGCTATTATCACTATTTGGAGGAGCATGGAAAAAGACGGCCTGGCGGGGAATCCTTCAAAGGGCGTGTTCCTGAGCTGGCATATGGGCGTATTACGCGCACACAAGTCGTATCGACACCAGAGATCGGCTGCTATGAGGAACAATTGGACTATTTTTACGATGGATTTATTTTAAAAGATACACTTCATGCATTGAAAAATAGAAATCCGAATAAGCCGCTTATGTTGAATGCTATGTTTTTTGCACCTCATCCTCCAATTGATATTCCAGAGCCCTGGTTTTCTTTAATAGATGATGTGAAGCTTCCGGAAAACGTAGGCATATGGGGAAAAAATCAGTCGCCGCTGCAGCTGTATAATATTACGGGAACGATGGGAGCAAGCGTATCACGAGCAAGATGGCAGGAGATTTGGAAGGCTTATCTCGGCTATGTCGCACTGCTGGATCATTGTGTAGGCGAAGTTATCGCTGAGCTGAAGCGTCAAGGGATTTATGAAGATACCCTTCTGATCTTTACGAGTGATCATGGAGAAATGCTGGGCTCGCATCGATTGTGGCAAAAGATGTGCATGTATGAAGAATCGATTCGCACGCCATTATGGATGAAGTTTCCCGAAAAGCATAATTTCAAGCCGCGAGTAATCAATAAGCTGGTCAGCAGCATCGATATTATGCCGACGTTATGCGATTACTTGAAACTGAACAAAGCCCCCGAGGACATGTCAGGTATTTCACTCATGCCATTCATTGAGACAGAAACGGAAGAGTATGATGAAAAAGATACACAGTCCAAGCAGCGTTCCATATTCGTACAGTATGATGGCAATGGCTCCAGCAGCAACTTTTCCCGGGCGATCGTACAAGAGGATTATAAGTTAATTGTAGACTGGTTTAAGGATGAACTGTATATAGAGCTGTATGCCTTGCAAGAAGATATGCAGGAGCTGACCAATCTCGCGTTCGATGAAGAACAGAATGAGCGTTTGGACAGCATGCTGGAGCAGCTTAGGGCGCATATGAGGAAAACTGGGGATCAGCTGTCGCTTCCAGTAAATGCGAGAGAAAATTTCCAAACCGTCTATCGAGAGTTCGCGCAGTAAGGATAAAGGAGTGCACTTCCAATGAATAAACCTAATTTATTGTATGTATTTGCAGATCAATGGCGCAGACAGGCAATTGGCAGGGCAAAAGCAGATCCCGTTATTACACCTGTTATGGACCACTTTGCTGAAGAAAGTGCTGAATTCAAACAAGCGGTTAGCTGTACACCTCTTTGCTCCCCGCATCGAGCCGCTCTCTTGACGGGAAAATATGCTCTTTCAACCGGTGTATATACGAACTGCAAGCTGGGACTAGACGTTATGCTTTCCCCAACAGAGAAAGGAATTGGCGTAGTACTAAAAGAAGCAGGCTATAACACTGGATATATTGGGAAGTGGCATTTGGATTTGCCTGAGCAGCAAGCAGCAGACAACCCTCCTTCGGGCGCTAGGCATTGGGATGCCTATACGCCTCCCGGCCCGAAGCGGCAAGGCTTTGACCAGTGGTACTCTTATGGGGCGTTTGATCAGCATTTTGCGCCACATTATTGGCAGGACTCGGAGCAAATGATTGAGATTGAGCAGTGGTCGCCTGAGCATGAAACGGACAAGGCGCTCGCTTTTTTGGATCAGCACAGCAGCAGAGCTGCTGAGCAGCCCTTTGCCTTGTTTTTGTCATGGAATCCGCCGCATAGTCCTTTCGATCAAGTACCGGAGAAATATAAACAGCTGTATGCGGGATTAGAGCTAGAGATGCGTGCCAATGTTACAGCCAGTGATCCTCTTCTCATTCATACAGGGGAGCAGGTTGCAGGCGGCAAGGAACGGCTTGAAGAGCATACGAGAAATTACTTTGCTGCGATTAGCGGATTGGATGAGCAATTTGGCAGGCTGCTCCATCATCTGCAGGCATTAGGATTACATGATAATACGATTGTTGTGCTTACTTCCGACCATGGCGAGCTGCTTGGATCTCATGGTATGATGGCCAAGCATTCCTGGCATGAGGAATCGGTTGGCGTTCCTTTCATGCTTCGCTGGCCGCAAAAAGTTAAACCACTAGTAACCGATTTGCCGCTTAATACAGTAGATATTATGCCTACACTATTAGGATTGTGTGAATTGCCGATACCAGAAGCCGTTCAGGGTGAAAATCTTTCTGATTTACTAGTTGGTGATGCAGAGCGGCATGATGATCGAACCGTGTATTTGAGCGCATTCCCTGGAAGACTTGAAGCGATTGAAGCCTTTCGTGCAGCCGGTTTGGACAATCGGAGGTTTGGCTGGCGTGCAGTCCGGAATAAAAGATATGCCTATGTCGTTAACAGAGGTTATTTTCCTGGAGAACCCGTACAAAAACTGCTTTATGATTTGGAAAAGGACCCTTACCAGCTCAGCCCTCTCCTTCTGAAGGAGGCATGCGAGCATCCTGTTGCTTTGCAATTGGAAAACGAGCTGGCAAAATACTTGAAGCAGTCAGAGGATACATTTGACTTAACAGACTAAAAATACGCCAAAATGAAGGATACACGGCTTCGTCGTCCTTTGGGTAGGCGTGTTTACTGATGAAATACAGGAACAGGTATAAGGTGAAAACTGTAACGGTTGCCACAGAGCCTATTCGTTAATAAATAAGGTGTTTTAAAATCTAACGGTTGCCATTGCCGCTATTCAATCCATATCTGCTAAAAATACGCCAAAACACCGAAATAGCCGCTAATTCAACCGTTAAAAAATGTAACAGCTTAAAATCAGCCCTTTAGCGGCTG
>NZ_JBOZWO010000029.1:0-91904 GCF_050864975.1 Paenibacillus sp. GXUN7292
CCCTTGTTGGGGATTAGCCAAGCGGTAAGGCAACGGACTTTGACTCCGTCATTCCAAGGTTCGAATCCTTGATCCCCAGCCATTTATGAGCCATTAGCTCAGTTGGTAGAGCACCTGACTTTTAATCAGGGAGTCGAAGGTTCGAGTCCTTCATGGCTCACCAGTTTTACTGGTCATATTGTAATGTGCGCGTGTGGCGGAATTGGCAGACGCACCAGACTTAGGATCTGGCGTTTAACGACGTGGGGGTTCGACTCCCTTCACGCGCACCACTACAGCTAATCAAACTCTTTGGATACTTCATCCGGAGAGTTTTTTGTTTTGCTGCGATTTTATGATTTAAGCGGTGACACATCATATGTGTACAGAGAGCGCTATTGGCTTTCTAGGCCGTTCGCTAAGCTGTCATGGATAAAATGTACATACTAAGATAGCGTGGCGCAATGGAGCGTCTGCGAGGTGATGAGGAGAAAGTTTGCTTTTTCTCGAAACCCCAGCAATTACTGGACGGATAACGAAGAACTGGAAGTATATAGTTGGAATAAATTTTTAATCGAAAAAAAGAAAAATGGTATTGCATTTTTTGATTATATTCGGTATTATATTAATGTTCTATTAAAACATGCTTCATTCACTTGATTGCATGCAATATGCGCGTGTGGCGGAATTGGCAGACGCACCAGACTTAGGATCTGGCGTTTAACGACGTGGGGGTTCGACTCCCTTCACGCGCACCACTTATGATAATTAAGCTCTTTGGACATTTTAATTAATCCAAAGAGTTTTTTTCATATGTGCACAATAGTTCAGGAGGAGAACGAGTTGCTTAAACAAATGGAGCTAGTAAGGGTTGAACGAGATTTTCTAGGAGAAAAATCAGTTCCTGCGCAGGCCTATTACGGTGTTCAAACCTTGAGAGCCGTAGATAATTTTCCAATTACCGGATATCGTATTCATGAAGGATTAATTACTGCGATGGCGATGGTGAAAAAGGCTGCGGCGCTAGCTAATGTAGATACAAAGCAAATGAGCAAAGACACGGGAGAAGCTATTGCTCAGGCTGCTGAAGAAATTATTCAAGGTCGGTGGCATGAACAGTTTATCGTTGATCCGATTCAAGGGGGCGCTGGCACTTCAATTAATATGAATGCTAACGAAGTGATCGCCAATCGCGCAATCGAGCTTCTAGGCGGTCAAAAAGGCGATTATACGATCATTCATCCTAATAACCATGTTAATATGGCCCAATCGACGAATGACAGCTTTCCGACGGCTATTCATATAGCTATTTTATCATTAGTGGACAAGCTGCTTTTAACGATGGAGGAGCTGCATCAAACGTTCCAGCTTAAGGCCGGCCAGTTCGATTCTGTTATCAAAATGGGAAGGACTCACCTCCAGGATGCCGTGCCTATTCGTCTAGGACAGGAATTCGAGGCTTACAGCCGTGTATTAAACAGGGATATCAAAAGGATTGCCAAGACGAGAGACAACCTGCTGGAGGTCAATATGGGCGCTACAGCGGTTGGTACGGGGCTGAATGCTGAGCCTGCATATATTAAGCGAGTTGTTGAAATATTGGCTCAGATTAGCGGCTATCAGCTTAAAAATGCCGAGCACCTGCCTGATGCAACTCAAAATACGGATGCCTATACCGAGGTATCAGCTGCTTTAAAAATTTGTATGATAAATATGTCCAAGGTAGCAAATGACTTAAGATTAATGGCGTCGGGGCCGCGTACAGGCCTTGCAGAAATTAACTTGCCAGCGCGCCAGCCTGGCTCCTCAATTATGCCGGGCAAGATTAACCCTGTAATATGTGAGGCAGTAAATCAAGTGGCATTCCAAGTAATCGGTAATGATCATACGATTTCACTCGCTTCGGAAGCAGGACAATTTGAGCTTAATGTCATGGAACCGGTTATGGTATTTAACTTGCTGCAATCCCTGGATATAATGAATAATGTGTTCAAAGTATTCCGTACGCATTGCTTGGAAGGCATTGTCGCAAATGCAGAAACCTGCAAAAGCTATGTTGATAACAGCGTAGGCATCATTACAGCGCTTAACCCCTATCTGGGCTATCAGACTTCAGCAAAAATCGCATCGGAAGCGATAGCAACCGGTCGGCCTGTACGTGAGTTATGCCTAGAATATAAAGTGCTGACCGAGCAAGAGCTGGATGTGATTTTAGATGCATTCCAAATGACGCAGCCGGGCATATCTGGGAAGCAGCTGCTGAAATAAATGTGATAAGGAGAGGAGCAGGTGCTGTTGGTTTCTCTCCTTTTTGTTATTGGAAAATCTTTGTTGATAATTTCTTAAAAAAAGACTTGCATTTTCCCGAAAAACTTGGCATAATATTAATGTTAGCTCATCGCCTATTGGCTTTTGACTAACTTGCCAAATGTGCGCGTGTGGCGGAACTGGCAGACGCACCAGACTTAGGATCTGGCGTCTAACGACGTGGGGGTTCGACTCCCTTCACGCGCACCACTTCATAAATGACAGCTCTCAAACCTATCGGAATGAGAGTTTTTTATTTCTAAAATAAATCGATGAGGTGCTGTAGTTAATCTCAGTGTTTATTTCATGCTTTCGACGGAGCAACTAAATACCAGTAATTAAGCTTTAAAAAGTTATGATTTTGCTGATTTTGCTAAGTGTTTTTTCATGAATTCCTAGAAAATTTCAAGCTGGTAAAACTGTTGAAATTTTTTTTGAAAAAAATAATAAAAATAGTTGCAATTCATGCGTGAAGATGATATATTATTACTTGTCGCTACGATAATGAAATTGAAGCGAAACGTTATGCGGAAGTGGCTCAGCGGTAGAGCATCGCCTTGCCAAGGCGAGGGTCGCGGGTTCGATTCCCGTCTTCCGCTCCATAATGTGCGCCCTTAGCTCAGCTGGATAGAGCGTTTGACTACGAATCAAAAGGTCAGGAGTTCGAATCTCTTAGGGCGTGCCATTCTTTTCAGGATTTACTACGGGACGTAGCTCAGCTTGGTAGAGCACCTGGTTTGGGACCAGGGGGTCGCATGTTCAAATCGTGTCGTCCCGACCATTTATAAGATGCGGGTGTAGTTCAATGGTAGAACTTTAGCCTTCCAAGCTAATAGCGTGGGTTCGATTCCCATCACCCGCTCCATAATTACGGAGCTAACAAGCCTTGCACAGCAAGGCTTTTTTTGTTTTTATAATTCGACAAACTCTAAACTAATTAGTGCTCAGGGGGGAAACTAGAGAACAAATTACACTTACTTATTCCTAACTCCTGTTTCCATTAAGTCGAAAAATTTCTCAAGTTTTTTATCTACTTAAACCCGAAAGACCCCCTAATTCCTTAGGGGGTTAAACCTGGTTAAATCTGTTACGAACGTTCTCTTTCGCGGTTTCTTAATCCAAATAATCCCGCTAAGCCAAGCAATCCAAGCCAGCTCCAGTTAAAATTGCGATTGTTATCAACAGCGGTTGTACGATAGTTGTTTCCATCTAGTCCATAAGTGTTCATTCGGTCATTTGTTACATTGTTAGTTCTGTAATTGTTCTTGTTCATACGATCATTTGTTACATTGTTAGTTCTGTAATTGTTCGTGTTCGTTACGTCATTTGGAATAAAGCTGTTCAATGGTGTACCATCATTTTTTCTAACATTGGTTTGTTGAGTCATTTGGTCATTTGTCAGTGCATAGGCTGGGACAGACAGTAAAGATAACAATATCGCAAAGGCAAAGGCAATTGTGAAAAATTTTCTCATGCGTATTCTCCTTGTTTTTTATTTGGTACAAAGATAAGTTTCCCGTATTATAAATTGAATATTCAGTGGTTATTATTGTAAATCAGGATCATTGAGATTAAACATTTTTAAATTGTGTAGTTGTTCAGGCAGCGAAAAACGAAACGAATACTTTGCAACAATGGCAAACTCTGTTTGTGGAAGGAGTACTCACGCGCCAAAGCTAACTGCATTTTCTCAGTTTGTTGAGGAAACTTAATTGGAAAACTCTTGACGTGTATCGCATGAATGCAGAGGCTGGTATCAACCAGATCAACCAGCATATGTATTGCTTGTTGCCCTGTTTGCAAGGAATGTACAACTTCAATAGATGGTCAGTCGTTCCGCTATTTGGCGCAAAATCGCAGTTTTGAGGAGGTAAAGTGACAGTCGTTCCGCTATTGGCCAATAAATCGAAGAAAAAGTCCCGTTTAGAGCCGGATAGCGGAATGTGTGTCCGCGTAATTAAGAAAATGGTGGTTTTTAGGCAAATAACGGAACGTGTGACCATGTTCATTTATTGTGAGCACGTTTGGTAAGCAAAAGAAAAATGTAACGGAGAGCAAGATTGGGATTGGAGAAGAGGTAGCATCCGACTTTATAGGCCAATCTTAACCATTAGAGTTTTATAGGTGCCCAAAAACTGGCGTACAACAGCGGTAGCAAGCTCAAACTTGATCGTAGTGCGATGGCATCGCAGTGTCACCACTTCTGTTGCTAGTTGCATCATCCACTATGAATTGTTAATCTCGCCAGCTGCGAGCACTTAAACATTTTTACATTCATCATCGTGTATTCATCATCGTGTATTCATCATCGTGTATTCTTCATTGTGTACTTTTCAAAAGCCCGAATTGTCGCACGACTTTTTGTTGCAAGGGCATATTCATTATTTTTCCCCCTTGTTGTAGCATGTCCAATCACTTCAAAAAACTTTGCATAAATTGTTATAGAAACATATTTGTTATAGAAACATATATTGTAAATTTACTTAAGGGGGGAAAGGTATGCCGGAAGATACACAAACAGAAGTATTACAAAGACTGACAAGAGTTGAGACGGTTGTTGATGGTATGAATCAAAAGCTGGATCGGGCTATACATGCAAATGAAACGGCTGTTGAAGCTCGTTCGTCGGCAAAGCAGGCACATCAAAGACTGGACAAAATCGAGGATACTCAAAAATGGCTGTGGCGTACCGCTGTAGGTGCTGTTATATTAGCGATTGCAGCTTTTATTATTAGCGGGGGCCTAAATCCTTAGATTGGTAATCGAACATACGCCTCATATACGGCCAAATAAAAGAAGCCAGTTTCCTCGTAAGGACTTGGCTTCTATTTCTCGTTCCCACTACGATCTAATGGTGACACGCGTACCTATGGGCACTAGATTAGCCAGCTGAATAACATCCTGATTATGCATTCTTATGCAGCCATGGGATACAGCATACCCTATGGAAGCAGGATTATTAGTACCGTGTATGCCATAATGAGGCCTTGATAATCCCATCCAGAATGCCCCGAAAGGTCCGCCAGGGTTAGGAGCTTTATTAATAATGGTATATTCCCCTTGTGGGGTTTGGGTCAACTCTTTGCCAATGCCGATTGGAAAAGCTCTTACAACGACGTCGTTATCGAGCAAATAAAGTTTCCGGTCTGACAAGTCAACAATGATACGGTAATTAGGCATGTAAAATATCGCCTCCTTTTTGTAGTTAGCTTATGTTAGGCGGTAGATGAAGGTGCGATTAGCTATATATTGGCGATGCTACATGACATATGCAGTGTCGATAGAAACAATATTTTCATATAATGCTATTACTTGTTCATATTATAAAAACTACATTCTAGGGGGGGGGTTGAATTGAAAGGTTTAATATTGTGTGCTGGAATGGGCTCGCGGCTGCGTCCGTTAACTTATTCCAGACCTAAACATTTATTGCCATTAATAAATAAACCGGTACTATTCTATGGAATTGAATCTATGATAGAAGCTGGAATTACGGAAATTGGAATTGTAGTGTCTCCCAGCTTTAAAAAGGTGTTTGCTGAGGCGCTGCAGCGAGTAATTCCGTCTCATATACGCATTGAGTTGATAGAACAGAATGAGCCTAAGGGCTTAGCGCATGCAGTAAGTGTAGCAAGGTCATTTACTCAGTCAGAGGAGTTTATTTTGTACCTTGGAGATAATATTATAGATGGTCCTTTAAAGCCGCTAATTGATCAATTTTATAGTGATAATTTGGACGGGCTAGTATCCGTCAGCCCTGTTGAGCATCCGGAGCGATTTGGCGTGGTAGAAATGAGTGGTAATAAGATTAGTAAAGTTGTAGAAAAGCCAAAGAATCCGCCAAGCAATTTGGCTATTAATGGCGTTTACTTGTTTAGGGAAGCTATCTATGATGCGATTGCCAAAATTGTACCTTCAGCTAGAGGAGAGTATGAAATAACAGATGCGATACAGCAGCTTATTGATGATCAATACCAGCTTGGCATTTTTCACTCGCCTTATTGGTGGAAGGATACAGGTCTTCCTCAAGATTTAATTATTTGCAATCAATATTATTTAAGCAAAATAAAAGGGATAAACAACAAGGGAATGATAGACTCAAACTCTAGCGTTTCGATATCGGCCATAATAGGAGAAAATACGAAAATAGTGAATAGTGTCATCCGCGGGCCGGTAATTATTGGTCCAAATACAACGATTGAAAATTGTTATATCGGTCCTTTTACGTCGATTGCTGAAAATGTAACGATGAACAGCTGTGAGCTGGAAAACAGCATTGTGATGGAAAATACGGTGCTTAATGAGATCCCGCATCGCATCGATGAAAGTTTGATAGGCGGAGATGTGAAGATGATGGGCAGCTCACAAATACCAAATCGCATTCATATGTGGATGGGAGATCATACTTTAATCAATTTTCCAAAATAAAGGGAAGAACGAACGGCGGTTCAGGAATACGATACCTGAACCGCCATTTTTTAAATATATATAAGTTTTGATCCGGTTATCCTGGACTAATATTTTTTCTTTTGCTGGTGCAATATTTCCTCGTAAAATTGTTTTTGCTTTTGTAATTGAATCTTTAGGTTAAAGTCGGTATTAATTTTTTCACGCGCTTTCGTTCCAAAGTCTTCCCAACGCTCGGGGTGTCCAATCAGCCATAGCATGGCATCTGTTAATTTACTAATAGCTCCTTCAGGAACGAGCAGTCCTGATACTCTGTCTGTCACTAGCTCGGGGATACCTGCATGAGTAGTTGAAATAACAGGCAATCCTGTTGCCATTGCTTCTTTCAAAGTATTGGGAATTCCTTCCTGATTGCCATTTTTATCGGTACAGCTCGGAGCACAGAAGATGTGGGCGCGATAATATTGCTCCTGAATAGTTTTGTAATTTACCCAGGGAATAATTTCAACATTTTTTTGAATACTATATTTTTTGATCAGCTTACGATACTCACTTTCAAGAGGGCCTTTGCCGATTAGGGTCAGTTTGATATTGCTATAATACTTTTTCACTTCTGCAAAAGCATGTAAGAGATCAGTGAAGCCCTTTTTCTCGACAAAACGGCCGACTGCCAAAAACCGAATCGTTTTATTAGCATCAAATTTACGTGCACGATATTCAAACCGATCTAAATCTAATCCGCCATACAATACACGAATTTTGCTTTCTGGACAACCAAGCTCCATAATGGTTTCTTTTAAATGATGACATACTGGGAAAAATAGGTCAGCGGTTTTAAATAGCTGTTTTAAACGGCTTAAGTTTTTCTTTTTCTTAGGATAGGCAGTGGCATCATTGCCACGGAAGCTGACAAATAGGGGAAGCTTATGTTTAAGCTTTAGAAACTGAAATTTTGGAGCTAATGATCCGTGATGAATATGAACCCCAACTACATTTGATTTTTTTAGAAGTGCGGGCTTTGCTTTGATTGCTTTTAAGAGAAGAATCGTCTTGTGTGGAGATTTTTTTCGAATTTCTGAAGCTTTATCAATCATCATAAGACCGCGATACCCTTCAACACTTATTATTTGCTGGGATACATGCCCATCCTCCATGGAATGTTTATGGTGCAAAATTGTGGGGGTTTTTGTCATCGGTGTTCACCTTCCCATTTAAATATTTTATTGGCATTTTTCCTGATTTGACTATGACGCTTGCTGCCGGGTATTCTTTTGCGCCTGTGCCTGCGGTATACAGCCAAATATTTTTTTTGGCAATAGCCTTTGTAGTGGCATGCCAAACGGAGCCACATGTCCCAATCCTGAGAGTACCGGTAGGACGGGTTGAATAATCCTATTTTATTGAAGCAGCTATGATGGACAACAACGGTAGAGGTCCGAATCATCATCGATCTTTTATATAAGCGATTGCGTAATTTGTGCATATCGTTGTAGCTCTTTACTTTCTTGACACGTCTTTTGCGCCCTCTTCGAGCCTCGTAATACCAGCTGTACAGAAACATGGCTTCCTGATTCGCCTCTAAAAATTGTTTGTTTTTCTCCAGCTTACGAGGAAGGAAGCGATCGTCGGAATCCAAAAATGCAATGTATTTCCCTTTAGCCAAGCGAATTCCTGTATTTCTAGCTGCGGAAGGTCCTTGATTTTTTTGATAGACATATCGAACCTGAGCTCCAAATAGGCTGACAATTTGTTTGGTCCTATCTCTAGATCCGTCATCTACAACAATAATTTCATAGTCCTTGCAGGTTTGCTTTAAGACGCTCATGATCGCTCGTTTTATAAACCGCTGCCGATTATAGGTTGGAATAATAACGCTAAAGAAAGGCATCTCGTTTATATTCTGAGTTCTCTTATCTGTAACGTCGTTACTTAATTGCTCTAACTTTTCTGCCTGTGTGGACAAATTGAAGTCCTCCTCTATTCATTTCCTTTCATTTTTTTCAGATCCCTTAAATGACGGTAGCCCTCCCTTATGCATAATTGCTCTTCCTTCTAACTTATGACCCTTTGGTAGAAAGGGTATAGACTGATGCATCTAGCACACTTATTTTTTTGCAAGAAGAAGTATTAGCCCAAGATTTTTAAAGCAATATGCATAATCTAGTAAAAAAGATTAATAGTGATGTGAAGGAAGGTGGAGATTATAAAAGCTTTAAAAAGGAATGTGGAGAAAGATTACGGCTTCAAAATAAAAAAGTGGAAAGTCATTAAAAATGTAAAGAACTCTAGCCTTGTCGTTCAAATTGTTACTAACAACGGTAAGAAGTATGCTCTAAAAAATTTGTATTTGACGCGGGCTAGACAGCAGTTTATTGCTAAGTCAGAGCAGCTGTTGGCCGATAGAGGTGTCAAGCTGGCTTCACCAGTTTTAACCCATAACGGCGAGCTGCTAATGGAATATAATAAAAACCCTTATGTGCTGTATCAATGGATTGACGGCAAAAGCGCCTCATTGCGCAATCAGGAAGATTTGGAGGCTATTGTTGAAGCGATGGCTCGTTTTCATCAAGCTTCAAAGCAGCTTCAATATCCTGATGATATGAAAATATACGGTCATGAGCATTGGGAGAACGAATACAAGGAACGAATAAAAACGATGAGAAAGTGGTCTAAAGAGCATAAATCATCCGATAGCGGCAATGCGCCTTTAATTAAGAAGTATATTGGCTTCTTTCAGAAGATGGCTTACAAAGCGCTGCAGGAGCTGCAGAACAGCCGATATGAAAGTTATTTCAACAGTGAAGCTTCAGCCAAGAGCCTGGTGCATGGAGATTTGCATAGTAATAACGTCATCGATAGTAAAAATGAAAAAGTGTTGATTGATTTTGAGGATGTTCGGTATGACTTGCCCTCCAAGGATTTGCTTCGCTTATTCAGCATGTATAGTAAAAATCATTCCTTTCAAGGGAAAACGTTCAGCGGCATGCTGGAGAAATATGAGGGTTACCATAAGCTATCCTCTGAAATTAAAAAACTTGTTTTGATTGATTTCATGTTTCCTCATATTTTTGAACGTCTGCTTCGCAAGAAAAAATATATTGGGATGGAAAACAAGGAACTCAAGCACAGACTGAAACAAGAAAAGAAAAAAGCAGCGTATGTCTACGAAAAATACTTTTCAAATAATCAAGGCACGGGGGGATAATTTTGAAAAAAATCGCATTTGTCCGAACACGATATCTTCCTCCATCTGAAACCTTTATTTACGAAGAGCTTAAAAATATTAATACGGTTAAACCGATTGTCTTTTCTCGCAAAAAAATGAACCTCGACCGATTTCCATACTCCGATATTAGAAAATTATCCCGCGGCACAAACAATATTATAAAAAGGTTCCGGCAAGAAAAAATCAAATTAATTCATGCTCGCTTCGGTAATGCAGGCGTCCGTTTAATGGAGGTGAAAAGACGGACTCGCCTGCCAATGTTGACTTCCTTTCACGGATTTGATTTGCCTGTAAAAAGAAGCAGGAAAAATTTATATCATAGAAAGCTTCCGCGATTGTTTAGAATAGGCGACCGGTTTACGGTCCCATCCTTTCATATGAGACAGAAGCTCATTAACTGGGGATGTCCTCCAAACAAAATCAATGTGATGTACAGCGGAATCGATTTGAAAAAATTCACCTATTTAAAGCGGGATCTTAAAACGGAAAATGTGGTCATTATAGCGGTTGGACGGCTTCATAAAAAGAAGGGCTTTCGTTATTTATTAAAAGCATTCAAGCAAGTAGTCGTTCAATATCCGACATCCCGTCTAATTATTGTTGGCGAGGGAGCGGAAAGAGGCAAATTATCAGAGCTCATATCAGCATTGAACCTAAAAAAATATGTAAAGCTGGAAGGCATTGTTACCCATAGCCAAATGTCTGCAATGCTCAGCCAAGCAGATATTTTCTGTCTGCCAAGTGTCACTACAAAGGAAGGCAATCAGGAGGGAATTCCTAATGCAATTAAGGAAGCGATGGCGACAGGGCTGCCGGTTGTGTCTACGCTTCACGGCGGAATTCCGGAACTCGTTGCTGATGAAAGCGAGGGACTATTAGTTCCTGAAAAAAGCGTTAAGCTGCTAGCCGAAAAGATTATGTATTTAATTGAAAATCCATCCGTTCGCAGAGAAATGGGGCAAAAGGGACGAGCAAAGGTTGAAAATAGCTTTGATTCTTCCAAGCAGGTTAGAATGCTGGAGGACATTTACAAAGAATTGATGGGAGACAACAAATAGAAGAGAGTTGATAGGTATGAATGATAATCATGACACGGAACAGGTGGATGAAAGGATGGAACAGTCCACCTTGGTAACCGTAGTGATCCCGACCTACAATCGCGCCAAATTTATTACGAGAGCAATCGATAGTATATTGAATCAAACGATGGGGCAGTGGAAGCTGCTAATTGTAGATGATGGATCAAAGGACAATACCAAATCAGTAGTGGAAAAATATATTGGGGATTCTAGAATTCGCTATGTCCGTCTAAAAGGCAATAAGGGAGTTTGCTACGCCTTAAATCATGCCTTGTCACTAGTAGACACCAAGTATTTTTCACAGCTGGACGCTGACGATTGGTATGAGAAATATACGTTGGAAGCCTGTCTTAAAAAGATGGAGAGCTCCAGCTCCAGAACAGCAGTGGTATATGGGCATGAAAAAATATGGCGGCTGGCAGGTTCTAACCGCTTGCATTATGTAGGCAAAAAAAGAAAAAAAACGATTACTGGCAAGTATCAGTTTATTACGTATCATGACATGATTTATCCGCGGTTTTATCGTACGGAAGCTCTTCGGAAGATGGGCGGCTGGTCGCATAAGGTGCCGCAAAAAGGCCGTTATGCCGAGGATCGGCAAATACTGTTAAAGCTTGCGGGTAAATTTAAATTTAAACGGGTTGACCGGACGTTGTATAACCGTCTCAAGCATAAGAGCAATAATTCACGTAAGCAAAATCGGCTGAAATACGCAAAGGTAACGAGATATCTTTATAAGTCGGCATTAAAAAGATGGGGAAATAAGTATAAGGCCAAATTTGTATGGGTAGGCGGACGATTAAAGGTAGGGAGATTGATAAAGAAATGATTACAGATGTCCCGAAAAGCAGCCAAAAGAGCGAGGATATGCTGACCACAATGGAGGTTATTGAAAAGGTTGGAGAGGCGCTTGTAGAGAGAAGGCCATTATCCGTAGTGCGTGTTGGCGACGGTGAAAATTTATGCTTAAGCCAATACAAGGTATGGCCGATTCGCAAAGTATTATCAACACGCTGGGCCAGACTGTCGAGAAGCACGAACTGGAAAGGGGTACGGCTGCCTAATGTCAGGCTTCGCGATGAGCTGATTACCTCTATTAAAAAAGCGGATATTGTAGGCATTCCCTATTACAAAGATAAGGAGATTTTAGCAAAGCAGGGGCATCTGCTCTCGCTCACACAGCGCTGCTTTGAGCAGTACAATATCCATCCCAAGCAGCTTTGCCATACTTTTGTTAATCGCCATATGGTCGAGTATCCGTTGTTCTGGGAAACGCTCAGGAGTAAAAGAATAGTTGTTATTTCACGCTGGGCTAATAAATTCAAAAATTTGGTAGGCAAAAAGTATAAAGACTTTGATATTAGCTTTGTTAAAGCGATACGTATGAACAATTATAGAGAGATACCAGCAGTGCTTGAGAAGATGAAAGCTGTCGAATGCGACATTGTATTTATTTCTGCTGGCGTTAGCGCGGTAATTTTGGCACAGCGGCTGGCTGAGGAGCAAGGGCGAATCGCGATCGATTTTGGCAAATCGGCAATATTTATGATAAGCGGCAATCATAAAGTCCGTCCATGGGACCCGAAAGCAAAATAATCAAGTCATTTTATTAGGGGGATGGGTGAATTGAAGGTAACAGTAATTGGTTCTGGATATGTCGGCACAACGACTGCTCTGGTGCTTGCTTATACTGGCCATGATGTGATTGGATTGGATGTTGATAGCAAAAAAGTAGAGAAGCTAAACAATGGAGTTCTTCCTTTTATGGAGCCGGGACTGGATAGCTTGCTTCAGGAGGCTTTAAGTAAAAAGAAAATCCAATTTACAACTGACAGCAAAAAAGCAGTTAAGCTGAGCAGCATACTGATGATAGCCGTGGGGACACCTTCCACATTAACCGGGAAGGCCGATCTTACCTACGTCCGGCAGGTGCTGGATATGATTGCCGAGCATGCGGATGAACCGAAAATTGTCGTTACAAAAAGCACGGTGCCGCTTGGCACTAATCGGTGGATCAAACAATATATGAAAGAGAAAATGGGCGAACGCCATCAGGGGATAAGTATTATATCTAACCCTGAATTTTTGCGTGAGGGCAAAGCACTCCACGACTCCTTGCATCCGGCAAGAACAGTAATCGGAGGCGAGGACAAAGCAGCAATGGCGAAGATAAAAGAAATGTATGCTCCTCTGCCTACTTCTTTTTTCACTTGCAGCTATGAAACTGCGGAGCTGATTAAGTATGCGTCAAACGGGTTTTTGGCGACGAAGATTTCCTATATTAATGAAATAGCGCGTCTGGCGGATGAAGTAGGAGCGGATATTGAGGGCGTTGTAGCAGGAATGGGGATGGATCCGCGCATTACGCCGAGCTATATGCAGGCCGGTCTTGGGTACGGCGGCTCCTGCTTTCCGAAAGATGTAGACGAATTAATTGCTTTTGCCAAGCAAAATGGCGTAGGCGCTAATTTGCTTGAGCAGGTGAAGCATATCAATGAAACACAAATCAGCTGGTTTGTTCGAAAAATGGAAGCTGTTCTTGAGCTTAAAGGAAAGAAAGTGCTAGTGCTGGGCGTTGCTTTTAAGGAAGATACCGATGATCAGCGCGAGTCTGCCGGTATACGCTTAATTGAGCATTTGCTTGAGAAAGGGGTAGATGAGATTACGATTATTGACCCTACAGTTTTTTCACCGGATCAAATTAAGTGGACGAAAGCAATGGATGATGTTCACAAGCAGCGAGTTAAGGTGACAGCTTTAAATGAGGAAGCTGCTGATGGCATTCATGCGGTATTGCTGGCTACGCCTTGGCCGGCCTTCAAGGATTATCCTTGGCAGGCTTGGGGGAAGAGAGCGGCATCGGCTTATTTATTCGATGGACGGAATTTTCTTGATCCCGAGCAAATGCGTCTAAGCGGCTGGCACTATTCTGGCGTAGCAAGGAGGGGGCAGGGATGAATATTGTCATTACCGGCGCAGCAGGCTTTATTGGCTCTCATTTAAGTGAAGCGTTGCTAGGAAGCGGCCATACGGTTATAGGGCTGGATTGTTTAGACCGCTCGTCTAACATGAGCATTAAACAGGACAATCTGAAAATTGTGTTGAACCACCCGTGCTTTAAATGGCATGACATTAATTTGCTGGATGCTGATCTGGAGCAATATATTTGCGATGCAGATGCGGTTTTTCACCTTGCCGGCATAGCAGGCGTAAGAAATAGCTGGGGAGCTTCCTTCAGCGATTATTTGCAAGCTAACGTTCTGCTTACTCAAAAAGTGCTAGAGGCGTGCAAAAAAGCTTCTGGCTTGAAAAAGCTTGTATATGCCTCTTCTTCCTCCGTTTATGGAGGAAGCGATGAGTCATACAGCTCTGAGCAATCGCCGACCAGGCCGATCTCACCCTACGGGCTGACTAAACTTGCGGGTGAGCAGCTATGTTCGCTTTATTACAAAGAGTACGGAATTCCGTTCTCGGCGATGAGATACTTTACCGTTTACGGACCTAGACAGCGGTCGGATATGGGCTTTCATCGCTTCATGAAGGCAGCTTTGCTAGATGAGCCTTTAACGATTTTCGGCAACGGTGAACAAACACGCGATTTCACTTATGTGGATGACGTAGTTGCCGCCAATATTAGCGCAATGAATTGCAGCAAGCATGGTACTGTATTTAATATCGGAGGCGTGGAAACAGCGTCTGTCAATGAGGTGCTTCATAAGATCGAAAAGTTATGCGGCAGGAATCTGCAGCTGAATTATGTAGATGAGCAACCAGGAGATCCTTTCACTACACGCGCTGACATTTCATTTGCACAGGCTGAGCTGAATTATAAACCTGTTGTTACGTTAGATGAGGGATTAGCTAGACAGTGGAAATATATTTCTGACTTATATCGTATGGAAAGAAAGTAGGTGAGCGGCAATGATCGGAATTTTGTACCCCAGGTCGCTGCTGCGTCCTTTAATGCTAGGCAAGCAAAGCTTTGAAAAACCAGCTTTCTATATTAAGGCAGCTAGCGAGGCAGGAGAAAAGGTAATCTTCTTTTCACTTTCAGATATTAATTGGGCGAAAAGGACGGTTACAAGCTGGGATGGAGTGGGAACGGTCCGCTCCATGCATCGGCTGCCGCCAGTCATTATAAATCGGACGAGGACAAATGACTCGCTGACCAAGCGCGTGATTCAGCGGTTGAAGAAGCTGGGCATCATCGTATTCAATGAGCATAATGTAGAGTCTAAATTGCATGTTCATCGTATTTTGGCTGCAAATAAGCACTTGCTGCCGTATTTGCCGGAAACGGATGAGGTTAGCAAAGACTCGCTCAAAAACTTGCTTGGCAATTATGACTGTTTGTATCTCAAACCAACGACGTCATCTGTAGGCACTGGGATTATTCGCGTTAGAAAAGAGAAAAGCGATTGTATAGCTGATATTAATATGCGTGGTAAAACGAAGCATAAAAGAGCGAGTGTTAAAAAAATTGTTAAGCTTGTTAAAAAGCGCAAATATAAATATTTAGTGCAGCAAGGCATCTCGCTTATGACCTACAAGGAACAGCCGGTTGATTTTCGCGTATCGATCCAAAAAGACGAGGATGGCGCGTGGCAATATGTAGGAATGGTTGGACGGGTAGCTCAAAAAGGGGCGGTTGTGACTAATCTGCATTGCGGAGGAAAGTCATTCAAGGCATCAGAATTGTTTGAAGCATGGGGCTGGAATGGGAAGCGTGTTGAGGAGCATGTAGCGGCACTTGGATTAAATATCGCAGTAACGCTGGAAGCTAATCTGCCGACTATCGCCGATTTGGGGATCGATATCGCACTTGATGAACATCAGCATCCGTGGCTCATTGAAGTCAACTTTCGTGATTTGAGAATTACATTCCGCGAAGCGGGAGAGCGGGATAAGTGGAAAAAAACATTTTTTAATCCTGTTTATTATGCTGCTTATTTGGTGAGAAATAGCGAGGGCAGCTATTATAATTGAAGCGGGTAGAAAACATTTATTACCATACAAATTATGGTATACTATGTTCACCAAATAATAGTGCTGGGGAGATAGATATACTATGAGACTATATATTATTCGTCATGCTGATCCGGATTATGAGAGAGATACAATTACTGCTGCAGGCCATTTGGAAGCGCAGGCGCTATCGAGACGGCTGCAGCGTATGGGAATAGATGAGATTTACAGCTCACCAGTGCCAAGAGCTTTGTATACGATGCAGTACACGTCTGAATTAATGCAGATTGCGCCGTCAATCCAGCCCTGGATGGCAGAGCTGGACTGGAGGGTTACCGATAAGTCGGGAGTGAAGCGGTCAATATGGAATACCGACGGAGAATGGATCCGCGGACAGCGGCCTTTGCCGAATGAAGACAACTGGCATCAGTTCGAGGCTTTTCAGGAGGATAATTTTCTATCCAAGTATATTAATCTCCAGGGAGAATCGGATAAGTTTATGGCGTCCCTTGGTTACTTTAGAGAGGACGGCGTATATCGCATGGTGAAGCCGAACAAGAAGCAAGTAGCGGTCTTTTGCCATTTAGGCTTTGGCATTACCTGGCTTTCACATTTGCTGGAGCTCCCGCTGCCTCGCTTATGGGCTGGCTTCTCGATGGCGCCCAGCTCCGTAACAACTATATTGCTGGATGAGCGCTCTGAAGAATTTGCAGTACCGCGTTGCCTCAGCTGGGGAGATACTTCTCACCTATATGAAGTGGGTTTGCCGATAAGCAAGCAAGGCATTGTTGCCAATACAGATTAGTAATGCTAGGAAGCAGGGCTGTCCCATTAGTCATCATGAAGATGCCGGGGACTGTCCTTTTCTTTTGTGACCGAGGGCATATCATCCGGTTGGCAGCTGTATGCAGGCTCTTATTCTATTAACTTCTATCAGAGGTTAAACCTGTGTTACAATAGGAACAGATTTTATGTTTGTTCTGCTTTGCAGGGGGTGTTATTAACGGATGGATAATCAAGACAGGCCAATTGGCAGACCGGATTTTTTGTTGTTATTTATTGCGTTTTTCTTAGTTTGCTTTGGTCTTGTGATGATATTTAGCGCCAGCTCAGCTCTTGGCCTCAAGGATTATGGCAACCCATGGCATTATGTGAACAGGCAGGTCATGTTTGCAGGGATTGGGCTGATTGCGATGCTGGTATGTATGCGAATTCCTTTTCAAACCTGGAAAAAGTTCGCGCCTCCTATGATCCTGACAGCGTTGCTATTGCTTGGCTTAGTACTTGTGATCGGTAATGTGGCCGGCGGTGCTAAGCGCTGGTTTGCAGTTGGGGGATTCAGCTTCCAGCCATCGGAGTTTGCTAAGATTTCCATTATTGTTTATTTATCAGCAATTATTAGCAAAAAAGGCGAAAAGATCCGCTCCTTCAAACGAGGTCTTATCCCTATTTTTATCGTGATGGGACTGGTGCTGGGGCTTGTATACAAACAGCCGGATTACGGCACGATGTTGATATTGTCGGCTATAGCAGGCAGTATCATCGTTGTAGGCGGAGCTAATTTTAAGCATTTGTTTGCTATTGCGGCTGCTATTATTCCTGCTTTCGTAATATTAGCTGTTTCTTCAGAATATCGGATGAAACGTATCACTTCATTCCTTAACCCGATGGAAGATTTATCCGACGACGGCTATCAGCTAAGCCAATCGTTATCTGCGCTGGGACATGGCGGCTGGACGGGAACGGGACTCGGCCAGAGTGTGCAGAAGCTGTTTTATTTGCCAGCGGCGCATACAGATTTTATTTTCTCTGTAATAGCAGAGGAGTTTGGTTTTCTTGGTTCTACTTTTTTTGTGCTGTTGTTTCTATTGTTTATATGGCGCGGCTTCCGAGCTGCATTATCCAGCCAGGATTCCTTTGGACTTCTATTAGGAGTCGGGATTAGCTCCATGTTTTCCATTCAGTTCCTTATGAATATTGGCGCGGTAACCGGCAGCCTGCCTATTACAGGGGTTACATTGCCCTTTATAAGCTATGGCGGAACATCGCTTATTCTTAGTATGGCTAGTACAGGAATATTGCTCAGCATTTCCAGACAAGCTACTCGCAAGAAGCAGGAGCTGAAGCAATAGTCCAAGTATAGAAATAGACGAGGATAGACTATGTTTATAGTTAATAAAATAAAAAAGCTCGACATGCTCATTTTGCTTATAACTTTTGCGCTTGGCCTTGTAGGTACAATGGCTATTTATGAAGCTACAGTGGGGACTAACTTACATAATCTGCATATTCAAAATTTCATTATGCTCTTATTGTTTTGCGCGCCCATGCTTTGTATTGCGCTTATTGATTACAGGATTATAGTCAGCAAGCTCGCCTATGGCTTTTACGGCATAGGTGTAGCTTTGTTGGTTGCCGTTCATTTTTTTGGCGAGAACAAAAATGGCGCCCAGCGCTGGCTGAATCTAGGCGGATTTGAATTTCAGCCATCGGAGCTCGCCAAAATTTGCACGATTTTATTAGTGGCTCATTTGCTGCATCGGCGCAAGGGAGAGCAATTGAAAATTGGGAAGGATATTATTCCTATTTTGCTTGTATTTCTGGTGCCTGTATTGTTTATTTACAAGCAGCCTGATCTTGGGACAGCGCTTGTGTTTTTAGGGATGATGCTCAGCATGCTGTGGATGGGCAATGTCAGGATGATCTATATGGCATTATGTGTAGGTTTAGGCGCAGCCGCTATTGTTGCCGTATTTTGGCTCTTCCATAATAATTACGATTTGCTGGCCTCGATAGTCAAGTCGCACCAGATGGACCGCATTCAAACCTTTATAGATCCCGCAAGCGATCCGGACAAGTCCTGGCATGTGAACAATGCCTTAATTGCTATTGGTTCGGGAGGCTTGAACGGAGATTCCGGATACTTTTTTCAAAAAGGCTTTATTCCTTACGTTTACTCGGATTCCATCTTTGTAGCAGTGGGAGAGAAATACGGCTTTATCGGCTCCTCGGTGCTTTTGTTTTTGTTTTTTCTGCTGTTGTACCGAATGATTATCGTCAGTAATGAGAGCAGAGATTTGGCAGGCTCCTATATCGTGATTGGCATTATTGGCATGCTTGTCTTTCAGATCTTTGTAAATATTGGCATGCATGTTGGCATAATGCCGCTTACCGGTATTTCATTGCCGTTTATTAGTTATGGCGGAAGCACGATGTTAACGAATATGATCGCAATCGGAATTGTGCTTAGTGTTGCCGTTCATAAAAATGAAATTGTTATAGATTAAGCTGGAGGGAATTGACGTGCAGCAATATCGGTCGATTAGCGACAAAAGGACGACGCAGCGCTATGTATTTTGGCTGCTTCTTGCAGGCTTTGCAGTGATTGCTGCTTTTGTGGCCCTGCAGCCTGATAATAGACTGGATCAAAGTGTAGCATCCTATATTCAGGGCTTTGAGGCGGACAAGATTACATCGATTATGATGTTTTTTACAACGGTTGGTTCGACGAAATTTACAATATTAATTACGCTTGGTGTGCTGGCTATTTTATATGCTAAATTTCGCAAAGCAAATGAACTATTGTTTATTTGTGCTGTACTTGGCGGTTCTGCCTTGCTTAACACAGTATTGAAGCTAATCTTTCATCGCGCGCGCCCTGAGGTGCATCGCTTAATTGAGGAGACAGGATTTAGCTTTCCTAGCGGTCATACAATGGCTGCATTGGCACTTTATGGTGCGGTAGCCTTCTTGCTGTGGCGCCACGCTTCTACAGTCGCTCTGCGAGCGCTGATCATCGGTATTACCGCTCTTTTTGTTTTTATGATTGCGGTAAGCAGAATCTATTTGGGCGTTCACTTTCCTAGCGATATTGCAGGCGGAATACTGGCAAGCGGAATGTGGCTCTCGCTTGTAATTTGGGTTTATCAATGGTGGCAGGAGAATGGCAAGACAAGGTAATTGGTCAAGAAAGGGACAGCCAGAGGGCTTCAACCTTGTTCTGTTTTGTAGTATGATAGTAGAAGTGTAAACGTCAATAACTGATAGTATACTTACGAAATGCAATTAGGCATGTGTCTATTATGGCGGATGCTTTCAAAGTGAGTTTGCTGTACAGATTTGTAGGAGGAACAGTATGTCGGATCAATCTTCATCCACAGTGGCGGCTAATCGATCTCAACCTAGCAATCTGCTGCGTCGTGATGTTCGTTTTCTTGGCAATATACTTGGTGAAGTTCTCGTTCATCAAGGCGGACGCGAGCTGTTTGATATCGTAGAGCAAATCCGTGAGCAGAGCAAGGCTGTGCGCGCGGAATTTGTGCCAGAGCTATACGAACAGTTTAAATCGACCATTTCATCGATTAACCCGTCAATTAGACAGCAAGTGATTCGTGCGTTTGCAATTTATTTTCAATTAGTGAATATTGCAGAGCAGAATCATCGCATCAGAAGAAAAAGAGACTACGAGGTTACGGCAGGAGAGGCTGTACAAAGCGGGTCCATTGAAAGTGCTATTCAGAAGCTTAAGGAGCGCAACACATCGATCGAAGATGTGAAGGAAATGATTAACGGTATTTCCCTGGAGCTTGTTATGACAGCTCACCCGACTGAAGCGACACGTCGTGCTGTGCTTGATATCCATAAGCGTATAGCAGATGATATGACGGAGCTGGACAACCCGACTCTTACCTATCGCGAGCGCGAGAAGCTGAAGGAAAAGCTGATGAATGAAGTGCTCATTCTTTGGCAGACTGACGAGCTGCGCGACCGCAAGCCGACCGTAATCGATGAAGTACGCAACGGGCTGTATTACTTTGATGAGACGTTATTCGAGGTACTTCCTAATGTGTATGAAGAATTGGAGCGTTGTTTGACGAAATATTATCCGGAGCACCATTGGCATGTGCATGATTATTTGCGCTTCGGCTCCTGGATTGGCGGAGATAGAGATGGCAATCCATCTGTGAAATCCCATGTTACATGGGAGACTCTAACCCTTCATCGCCAACTCGTCATTAAAAAGTATGAAGAAAAGCTGCAAGAGCTAATGGAGCTGCTAAGCTTCAGCACGAATCTTGTTACGGTTACACCGGAGCTGATCGCTTCCATCCGTTCAGATCGTGAGCAAATTGAGCTTAAAAATATTGAGCTTTGGCGTAATTTGTCGGAGCCTTACCGCATCAAGATCGGCTTTATTCTTGAAAAGCTTGCTAATACTCGCAATGATTCCGTTAAAAATGCACAGCTTCGCTACAGCAACCCGAATGAGCTGCTGGAAGATTTGAAAATTATCGATCGCAGCCTGCGCAGCCATTATGCGGATTACGTGGCAGATACAGCCGTTGCGAAGCTAATTAGACAAGTTGAGCTATTTGGCTTCCATTTGGCAGCATTGGATGTGCGTCAGCACAGCCAAGAGCATGAAAATGCGATGACAGAGATTTTATCTCTTATGAATATCGTTCCAAACTATGCTGAACTGAGTGAAGCGGATAAAACAGAGCTGCTCCATCGTCTGTTGAATGATCCAAGACCGCTTACATCCAGCCATCTGAATTACTCTGAGTCTACTCGCGAGTGCTTGGATGTATATCAAACGATTTATCGCGCACAGCAGGAGTTTGGCGTGAATTGTATCTCGAGTTATTTGATCAGTATGACAGAAGCGGCAAGCGACATGCTGGAGGTTATGGTATTTGCCAAAGAAGTCGGCCTTTTCCATCAAGACCAGGATGGAACAGTAACCTGCACGCTGCAATCTGTTCCGCTGTTTGAAACGATCGACGACTTGCATGCTGCGCCTGGTATTATGAAGCAGCTGTTTGAAATGCCTGTCTATCGCAAGGCTATTGAAGCATGCGGCAATCTGCATGAAATTATGCTTGGCTACTCTGACAGCAACAAGGATGGCGGAGTCGTTACGGCAAACTGGGAGCTTCGTGTTGCTCTTCGCGATATTACTGAAATGGCGAGCAATTACGGCGTGAAGCTGAAGTTCTTCCATGGACGCGGCGGTGCACTAGGCCGTGGCGGCATGCCGCTTAACCGCAGCATTCTGGCTCAGCCTCCTTCAACTGTAGGCGGCGGCATTAAGATTACGGAGCAAGGCGAAGTGCTGTCTTCCCGTTACTCGATGCAAGGCATTGCTTACCGCAGCTTGGAGCAAGCGACTTGGGCTCTGATTACAGCGGCCCGTCTAGCGAAATATCCTGAAGACGATAAAGTGAAAGAAGCGGAATGGGACGATATAGCCCGTTCAATTTCTGAAACGGCTTTGACGAAATATCAGGATTTGATCTTCCGTGACCCGGATTTCTTGCAGTTTTTCAAAGAGTCTACACCGCTGCCTGAAGTTGGCGAGCTGAACATTGGTTCTCGTCCTTCAAAACGCAAAAATAGTGACCGCTTTGAAGATTTGCGCGCTATTCCTTGGGTATTTGCTTGGACACAAAGCCGTTATTTGCTGCCGGCATGGTATGCGGCAGGTACGGCGTTCCGCCAATATATTAATGATGAACCGGCTAAGCTGGAGAAGCTGAAGGAAATGTACGAGCAGTTCCCATTCTTCCGCACGCTTATTGACAACCTTCAGATGGCGCTTGCGAAGGCTGATCTTGTTATCGCCAAAGAGTATTCGCTTATGATTAAGGACGCAACAGTCCGCGATCGTATCTTCAAGCAAATTGAAGAAGAGTATGAGCTTACTTCCAAGCTAATTCTGGAAATTACGAAGCAAGCCGAGATTTTGGATAGTGTGCCTGTGATCCAGGAATCTATCCGTCTGCGCAACCCTTATGTTGATCCGCTTAGCTATTTGCAGGTTCAGCTATTGTCTGAGCTTCGCCAGCTGCGCGAAAATGAACAGGATGATGCAGCGCTGCTGCGTGAGGTTCTGCTCACTATCAACGGAATTGCTGCCGGCCTTCGCAATACGGGCTAATCGGATAAAGGGCTTAACATGGAATGACATGTTAAGCCCTTTTTTTAAATTACAAGGGGTTGTCCGCCCCCTATTTTAAGTATTCACCGAGAAACGGCGCATCCTTAACAAAGGAGCGCAGCGTTTTTTCTTGAAATATTAGAAAGTATAAGTTTTCTGCCTATACCTGTTCTAATATTTCGCCGGAATGAAACTTATGATCGCCATAAGGACGGCGACAGCCGTTTCACCTTGTCGCATTGGTTATTATGAATCGTTACTTTGGCGCCCAAAGTGTGTAACGGTTGCTACAGCCGCTAAAGTGCTGTTTTCGTACTGTTAAATTTTCTAAAATATAGGAAATTATATGTTTTAACCTTATACTTGTTCCTATATTTCACCGAGAAACGGCACATCCTTAGCCAAGGACGCGCAGCGTTTCTTCTTGACGGTTGTTTTAGCGGCTATTTCGAAATTTTGGCGTATTTTTAGCAGATATGGATTGAATAGCGGCAATGGCAACCGTTAGGTTTAAAAACATCATATTTTTTAATGAATAGGCTCTGTAGCAACCGTTAGATCCTTCATCCCAACAATTTATATCGAGGAGTGAGGAGGAATTAGGAAATGGAGAGCAAGATTGGGACCGGAGAAGCGGTAGCGTACAGCAGCGGTCGGAAGCCCGAACATGATCGCAGTGCTAATTCCTTATAGTTACTTTGATGCCTTGCCAATAACATAAATCTTCATGAAACGTGTCACATATGGACATAATATGATTAGTTTATGTTTTTCTTTCAGAAAAAGAGTATTAGCGCTTCATGTTCCTGAGTATATTTGCTAGAATGAATATAGTAATAATAATTAGGTCTTGAAGCAGCAATGAAAGTAAGTCACTGTATTGTTGATTTTACGATTTTTAACAATGATTGCAAATGATAGCCGATAAAGGCGTAAGTTGAATATAAGTTCATGCTTATAATTCATCGGTAAACGCGCCAGTCCAAAGGACGGCGGAGCCGTTTATCTTTGATATCACGCATTTGTTGCTGGCAGTACGACGTGAGAGACGTTTGGAGGAAGACGCAACGTGAACGAGATAGAGAATCAGCTTGTCAGGCTTTCCCTGAAGGGAGACCAGCGAGCATTTGCAGAGCTTGTTAGCTTGTACCAGGACAAGCTCTTTCATATGTCATATCGAATGTTGAATAGCAAGCAGGAGGCGGAGGATGTCGTTCAGGACACCTTTCTTCGCGTTTATAAAAATCTGGACCGTTATGACTCATCCTTAAAGTTTTCTACGTGGATTTATCGCATTGCTACGAATTTATGTATCGATCGATTGCGCCGCCGAAGGCCGACGTATTCCCTGGATGCGGAGTCGAGCGAGCATGAAGGGCTTGACGGCTACTCGATGCTGCCAAGCGATGAGATTACGCCGGAATCAGAGATGATTATAACGGACACACAGCGTATTATCCGGGAAGCGATGGATGGCTTGCCCCCGAAGTATAAAGGTATTATGATTTTGCGTTACATAAGAGATTTATCCTTGCAAGAAATTAGCGATATTGTAGAGATGCCTGTTACGACGATTAAAACGAGGGTGCACCGCGGGCGGGATTTACTTCGTAAAAAATTGGAGCATCGTCTATAAAAGGGTTTTCTAAATAAAAGTGAAACGTTATTGGAAAAGCAACGTATCCTATATTGAGATTGTAATTATGGAGTAAAGGGAAAGAAGGGACTGGCTGCTATGGAATGCAAAATCGCCATAAGCAAAATGCATGATTATTTAGACGGCGAATTGCCACGAGAAGAAATCCTGACACTTCGAGCGCATGTTAACTCTTGTCCTTCATGCAGCAAACAATTAGAACAGCTAGAAAAGACTGATGCGGCAGCATATTTTTCATTTGAGGCTATGAGGTCTGAGTCGGGATATGATGCAGCTGCAGCTCAAAACCTACAGGAGCGTATACTAGGACAACTCCCGAAGCAGAAGAAGAAGCGTAACGGTGTAGTACGTTATATATACCGTCATCCATTTCTTTCGGCAGCAGTTGTATTTATATTAGTAATGATTAGTGGATTATTTGCCTCATGGAGTGAGAACTCTGAGCTTATTGTAGCTGTTTCTGGACTAGACTCACAGCAGCTCGTTTTTGAAGGAAATAAGGTAATCGTACCTGAAGGTGCGCATATTGGCGGCAATTTAACGGTAGAGAATGGCATAATTGAAGTCAGAGGCGAGGTAGACGGCAATATTACAGTTATTGACGGAAGCATGATGCTTGCATCTACAGGCAAGATAGCCGGTAATATTAGACAAATTGACCAAGCACTTGATTGGTTTTGGTACAAAATCACCTCTACTTTAAGCGGAATTACGCCATAATAGTGAAATAGTCGGCATATATGAAAAGGCGGCGCAAGGAAATTTTCCTTGCGCTGCCTTTTGTCTGTTTTTTGAAGCTTTATTTTATTATTTAACGGTTACTCGTATTGTCACGGTCTTGCCCTCGAAGCTTGCTCTAATTGTTGCTGTTCCTTTTGCTACCGCTTGAATTTTACCATTTTTAACAGTAGCAACGCTTGCCTTGGAGGTTGTCCAAACAGCTGCATCTGTCACAATAACTGGTTCGCCAGTTGTATAGTTTGCTGTAATTTCAACAGATCCAGAAGCCCCTTTCGTCAGCTTCAACGATTTGTCGGAAGCTGTGAGCGACTTGATTTTTGGTGTTATTTTTACTGGAATAGATATTTTAACGCCTTGGTAGCTGCCTGTTACGACAGTGGTTCCTGGATTCAAAGCTTTAACCGTACGTCCGTTTACTGCCGCCAACGCAGGGTTCGCAACGGTCCAATCTATTTTCGAGCTCAGAACAACTGATTTGCCCGATTTATAGTATCCTGTTACTTTTATGGACTTTGATTTGTTTGGATTGAGCAGCAATTCTGTCGGCTCTGCAACAATCTTCACTATCTCTTCTTCAATTTTCACCTTCACTGAAACGGACTTATTCAAATATGTGCCTGTTAAAGTAACGGTTGATTGATCAAGACCTTTAATCGTTTTTTCTTTTAAAACAATATTATCACTATTCGATTCCCATTTGATCGATTTGCTTACATCTTCCTCTTCTCCATCCACATTAATAACCGTTACAGCTGGATAAGAAATTTCTTTACCGATAATGATGCTTAGTTCCTTCGATTCAGGGATGAGCTTAAGCGGCTTTACATGAACGATTAGCTTCGTTTCTGCAGACATATGGCCAAGAGTTGCAATTAGAGCCGTTTCGCCAATTTCATTGGCTTTCCACTTGCCATCCTTTATTTCTGCAACAGTGTTATTAGAGGAATGCCATTTTACAAGCTTGGATACATCAACCTTTGTACCATCGAAAGTAGTGCCCATCACTGTAGGGAGCTCTCCGGAAGTCCCGCCAAAGCCGTCGATTGTTTTATTTTCAATCGTCAGCTTATTGATGCTTGGATATACTTGAACATCAATGCTGCGGCTTACTCCCTTGTAGGAAGCCGTAATTTTAGTCGTTCCGATTTCTTTGGGAACAACAACTCCATTGGATACAGTAGCCACAACTACATTAGAGGAAGTCCAATCTGCAAGTAAGGTTGCATCATAGGACACATTAGAATTGCTAAGCACTTCTGCACGAATGTTTAGCGGGCTATCCTGCAGCAGCATATGAAATTCTTTTTCCGGCGTTAGACGAATCGACTGATATGGTGTTCTTACAACAACATCAATCGAAGCAGACACACCCATGTGTGAAACGGTAATTGTCGTTTTTCCTGCACCTACAGGCGTTACTAGTCCTTTTTCAACCTTTACAACTTTAGCATTGCCTGTTGTCCAGACAGCTTTATCTGTAGCATTCAAGGACCCGCCCGTTTTAGGGTAAGCAGTTGCTGCAAGCGCCGTATCATCGGCGCCAACCTCAAGCTCCAGCAGTTGATTCGGTGCAATTACAATCGATTTGTAAGGAGAGCTTACAGTTAAAGCAATACTGGCAGATTTGCCCTTAAGCTTGGCTGTTATGGTAGCTGTTCCAGTGCCTGTTAGTTTAATTTCACCTTCATCAACAGTAGCTACGCTGCTATTGGAGGTTGTCCAAATGGCTTCGGAAGTAACATCCTCTGTTACACCATTTTTCGTGCCGTTTAATGTATAACGCAATGATTGTCCCAGCTCCACCTGTATTTTTGCAGGCGCAGCTTCATCTTTATCCATCAGCTTTACACTATCGTACATATAGTCTGAGCTAGCTTTTATAGAAATCGTATAGCCTTTGTATACCGCGCTGATCGTTGCTGTTCCCTTGCCAACACCAGTTAAAATCCCTTTGTCTACTTTAACGTAAGAGGTGTTGGTAGATTTCCATACAGCATCGGCTGTTACATCCTTTTTGGAAGTAGAGCCTGCAATGGAAGCGAGGACGGATACATGCACCTTATTGTCTTCGACAAACATTTCAAGCGACGAGGTACTGTTATTATAATTGGCATCATCATATTGAAATTCAATACCTGTCACCTGTTCTTCTGCAGCTGCTGCTAAATCCGCAAATGTAACAGTCATCAGCAAAACGGCTAATAGGCTTGCCAGCCACATCTTCGGGTTTAGTTGGATCATAAATCTGCTATGTTTTCTGCTCACTTCATCCTGTCCTTCCTGCATTAAAATAAAAAAAGTCTTCTACTATATAACGGTTTTTCGTTTCATAAATTGAAGTGTAAATTGAAACATATTTTGGAATTCTGATTAATATCGAAAGTTTTGTTAAATAACTGATGAGCTTCATTCGGCCGAAAACGCTTCCTCAAACACCAAAAACGGCCCTGACGATAGGGTTAATCTGCGACTTCCTAGACAGCCCTGTTTTTTTTGATATTATAGGGTAATATAAGTTACAATTAGAGTAACGGATAGCAGTATTTATTAATGGCATCTGAAATGTTTCTCATCTAAGAAGACATTGGTATGAAAAAGAGGAGTTTCGTTGTAAAATATAGAAATTACTTATTGCTCACAAAAGAATGAATAAAAAGATAAAGAGACAAATGTGGTAAGCTGCTGGGGGTTGGCTTATGAGTTATTTTTCTGACTTAACGTGGCAGGATGGAATCAAGGATATTATCGATATTGGCATTGTCACTTTTATTATTTACAAGATAATGGTCCTGGTGCGTGGTACTCGAGCTGTTCAGCTGCTTAAAGGAATTTTTGTACTTGTGGCAACTTGGGCAATCAGTACGTGGTTTAATTTATATACGCTAAAATGGTTAATGAATCAAATGTTTACGTTAGGAATTTTAACAGTAATCATTATTTTTCAGCCTGAGTTAAGACGTGTATTGGAGCAGTTGGGAAGGGGCAATTTATTTTCGCGCTCCTCCAATATTGATCGGCAGGATTTGAGTGAACAGGTTGATGAATTAATTAAGGCCGTTCAGTTTATGTCCAAGCGAAAGATTGGCGCGCTGATTGTTTTTGAACGGCAGACCGGTATAAGCGAGCTGATAGAGTCCGGAGTTCAAATGGAGTCGCGGATTACTTCCGAGCTGTTGATTAACATATTTACACCTAATACTCCATTGCACGATGGTGCGGTCATTGTACGAGGCAAGCAAATTATGGCAGCTGGCTGTTATTTGCCCTTGTCCGAAAATCCGTTTATTAGCAAGGAGCTGGGAACTAGACACCGCGCCGCAATCGGCGTAAGCGAGGTAAGCGACGCTTTGGCTGTAGTCGTTTCTGAAGAAACCGGACAAGTATCGCTCACGATGAATGGGATGATTGTCCGTGATATTAATGAAGAGTCTTTGATTTCCAAGCTGTTTGAGGAGCTACTGCCTAAATCCAGTACTCCAGGCAAGAAACGATCAGCAGCCTCCGCGTTCTGGAAACGGAAAGGAGAGCGCAATGGATAAATGGTTGAATCATCCAACAGCATTAAAAATAATATCTTTATTGTTAGCAGTATTGTTATGGGCAGTCGTACATATCGATCCTGAAACGTCACCACAGACAGCAACATCCAGTACGGATACTAAAATTATCGAAGCTATTTCAATAATGCCTGTGGGCTTGGATACGGAACGATTTACATTGACAGCTATGGAGCCTACAGTTGCCAGGCTCGTCGTTGAAGGACGTATTACCCATTTATTTGCCGCTTCCAATGATCAGTATATTGTTAATGTAGATTTATCAAATGTAAAGCCAGGAATACATGAGCTTCCGCTCACGGTAAAGCTTCCTAAGGGCATTCAGAAAGTGGAGCTTTCGCCTCAATTAGTAACCGTGCGAGTAGAGGAAATTGTAACAAAAGATTATGATGTGCAGGTCATTACGCAAGGAAGCCCGGTTGAAGGTCTGGTAGTAGGTACGCCTGCGGTAATGTCTGAGGGTGGCAGCAAGGTGAAGGTGACACTGCCGAGCGATGATATGAGCCAGGTAGGATCAGTTGTCGCTAATGTCGATATTAGCGGTGCAGACAAAACGGTTGTAAACAAAAAAGCAAAGGTTGTCGTTTACGATACGCAAGGCAATGAAATGAGTGGCGCGGTTGTTGTTCCAGATTCGATCCATGTAGAAGTTCCAGTTACTTGGCCTAACAAACAGGTGCCTATTCAAATCCGCTATTCTGGCACTTTGCCTGAAGGCATGAGCATCGTTTCAGTAAAGCCTGAGGTGAATCAGACAACCGTATATGCAGACAAAGCAGAGCTGGATAATATTACGATTTTTGATGGCTACGTTGTAGATTTGTCCAAAATCAAGCAATCGGGAACGTATAAAGTGAAAGCAGCTGCTGTAGACGGGGTAAAATCGGTATCGCCTGCCGAAATATCAGTTCAAGTTAACGTAGAGAGCTCCATTACAAAGACGATGTCGGCGCTGCCTATTCATTTGCAAGGGACTTCCAAAGGCACTGATGTTAAAATCGTTTCTCCGGCCTCAGGCCGTATGGATTTAATCGTAAGCGGCTCCGAATCGGCACTTGCAGAGCTGAAAGCAAGCAATATTCAAATCACTGCAAATATAGATGATTTGGATGCAGGGACACACACGCTTCCTTTGGAAGTGGAGCTTCCGCCGCATGTTTTCCCGGTATCGAGCAGTGAGCAGCAGCTGACGGTTGTCGTCGAAGTCATGGCGCAGGAAACGCCAGGCAGCGGCAACGGAGAGGAAACGGATGACCAAGAGGTCATTGGAAGGCCGGAGGAGGAAGAAAGCCCTCCGCCTGATGACAGCAACGGTGAAGGCGAGCCTTAGTGAAAATAGTAGTGAAATAGTTAACGAAATAGGGCAGTAGTGCTTATGATATACAGAGATCAGGGTGAAGGAGCAAGAGAAATGGGGAAATATTTTGGGACCGATGGTGTGCGTGGTATTGCAAATAAAGAACTGACTCCTGAATTAGCATACAAAATTGGCCGTTGTGGAGGATATGTTCTTACCGGGCAGGCGCATAAGCCAACCGTTGTAATAGGTTTAGATACACGAATTTCGGGCCCCATGCTGGAATCGGCGCTTATAGCAGGTTTGTTATCGATTGGAGCAAGCGTTGTTCGTCTGGGAGTTGTTTCTACTCCTGCTGTTGCTTATATAACAAGAGAGCTCAAAGCCGATGCTGGCGTTATGATATCCGCATCGCATAACCCGGTAGAGGATAATGGCATAAAATTTTTTGCCGGCGACGGCTTTAAGCTGTCTGATGAGACAGAGCTGGAAATCGAACGCTTGATGGATGCCGAAATCGATCAATTGCCTCGTCCGATCGGCGGAGATATCGGTGCAGTAACAAGAGATTATGAAGCGGGCAATCGTTATTTGAGCTTCTTGAAAACGACGATAAAAAATAAGTTTACCGGATTAAAAATCGTACTTGATTGCGCAAACGGCGCATCCTATAAGCTTGCGCCAGACGTGTTCCGCGATCTTGGCGCAGACGTTATTGCAGTAGGAGCCGAACCGGACGGGCTTAATATTAATGCAGGCGTTGGCTCCACGCATCCGGAGTATTTAAGCTCGCAGGTGCTAGAGCATCAAGCTGACCTGGGATTATCCTTTGACGGCGATGCTGACCGCTTAATCGCAATCGATAACAATGGCGAAGAAGTAGACGGCGACTTTATTTTAAGCATTATTGGCAATGCCATGAAAATTGCAGGAACGCTTAAGCACGATACAATCGTGACGACAGTGATGGCCAATATCGGCTTCTTCAAAGGTATGGAGAAAGCAGGCATTCATACAGCCAAAACAGCTGTAGGCGACCGTTACGTCATGGAGGAAATGCGCCGGGGCGGCTATAATCTTGGCGGAGAGCAGTCAGGCCATGTCATTTTGCTGGACTACATTACAACTGGCGACGGTATCCTTACAGCACTTCACCTTGTCGATATCGTGGCAGGCACTGGTCAAAAGCTAAGCGAGCTCAAGTCGCTTATGCGCAAATATCCACAAAAGCTGGTTAATGTCCGGGTAGCGGATAAAAGCAAATACGCTGGAAATACCGCCATTGAGCAGGCTGTTCAAGAAGTAGAAGCCAAGTTTGGCGATAACGGTCGCGTCCTTGTTCGTCCTTCCGGTACAGAATCGCTTATTCGCGTCATGGCCGAAGGTCCGGACAAAGATGAGGTCGATGCATATGTCGATCAAATCGCAGCGATTGTGCAGAAAGAGCTTAGCTAGTAAAGAAAAAATGAATCAGCACTAATCTAATTTACATCATACAGCTTGTCATAAATTGTCTATTTCCAAGGAAATAAAATTTGTCGATAAATGACTGTCCTAACTAAAGGTTGGGGCAGTTTTTTTTCATCGGTAAATGAGCCTCCTTCGTTCTAGCGAAAGACGGCAGAGCCCGTTTATCCTTGTTCCAGAGGACGGCGGAGCCATTTATTCTTGAGATCAGGCTATCCAGCTGCTCAGGTCCTACAAAAAATAGTACTGATCAACCTCCCGAAAATGCTATAAGCTTTAAGTAGGATCGGAGGTTACAGTGATGAAAAGCAAGCCAATCTATGTGGAAATTGATATTGATACGAGCATGCAGGCATTGTGGGAGCATACGCAACGGCCTGAGCTGCATGAGCAATGGGATTTGCGCTTTTCAGAAATTAAGTACTTGCCACGTAACCCTAATGATGAGCAGCAGCGATTTTTATACCGTACGAACATTGGATTTGGCATAAGCATAAAAGGAACAGGCATGACAAAATCCAGCAAACCTTGTGAAAAACAAGGAAGAGCGTCTTCTCTATTCTTTTGCTCAGATCAAAAAATTTCTTTAATTCGAGAAGGAAGCGGCTTTTGGAAGTATGAGCCTTCTGTTAATAAAATCGCATTTAAAACGAAGTTTGATTATCAGACCCGGTTTGGATTTTTGGGACGCTGGTGCGACAGACTGCTGTTCCGGCCTTTTTTTGGCTATGCAACCGCTTGGAGCTTTGATTTACTCAGATTGTGGCTGGAAAAAGGAATGCAGCCAGCCTCTGTAATTCAGAAGGCGGCGATTCATTACTTAAGTGTATTTTTACTCGCATTTTTATGGATATATCAGGGTGTTGTTCCGAAATTAATGTATCCATTGGGCGGAGAGGTTCAATTATTGCAGCAATTGGGCTGGTTTTCGGGCTGGGAAAAGCCTGTTTTGCAGCTTTTGGGCGCAGCAGAAGTAGGTGTCGGGTTTATAACGATGATTTGGCACAAAAAGAAGCAGGTTTACAAAGGTCAAATTGTGCTGCTGCTGCTGTTGGCAGTAGCAGCATTGATAGGGCAGCCAGAGCTGCTGCAAGCACCTTTTAACCCGCTGACACTCAGCGGCTCTATGATTGGTTTTTGTATTTTGGCGTATTTGTCCAGCCGAGATCTTCCGGAAGCGGGGAATTGTTTGCGAAGTCCTGAATCAAGAGCTGTGCGAAATAAGCGGGCGGGAGGGAAAATAGATGGCATCCATTTATGAACAGGCGCTTGGTGATGATTTTAATAAGCTTCATCCGCGAATCCGGCAGCGTTTTGGCTTCAATAGTGAGGCAGGCATAGCTTCTATTGGTTATGGCGTGATGGATTTTATATCGTTTTCAAAATGGGCTGCATTGCCGCTGCAGCTAGGCACGCTTCGTCATATTATGTTCCCTCAGGGAGGGAAGAGAGTTCCTTTCCGAATTGAAAATTATGCCTATCGAGATTCATTTGGCCGGGAAACGGTCACATGGAACAGGCAGTTTAAATTCCAAAATAAGCTGCGTAAATTTGATGCCACTATGATCTATAGTCAACAACGCAATCGCATTGTGGATTATCTGGGCAACAAACAGCATTTGGCTGTTGATCTTGACGTATCCGTCGCTTCAAGCGGGGGAATACAAATCCGCTCGGGCGATCAGCGCTTTTATGAAGGGTGGCTGCAGTTCCGCATTCCACGCTCATTTACTGGCGCAGCTAGTGTATGTGAATGGTATGATGACGAGCAGGAGCAATATAAAATTAATGTAGCCGTTCATAATCCGTTAATAGGCTGCGTGTTTCAATATCAAGGCAGTTTTCAGGCTAGTTTTATCGCTATGCCGCAGTCTGCATTGCCGTTTGATGCGAAGCCGTTGCGCCAGGAAGATAGAGAATAGATTATATTAATTCTATGAAACTAAAATGAAAATTGGCCGTACTATAGGTTGTGCCAAATATTTGTATAACTGGCATACAAAATAATAGAATCGAGGCTAATAGATGAAAAAAATTACAGCACTTCTTTTATCTATCGTGATGATGCTGGCCTTTGCAACCAGCGCTCAGGCGGAAGCCAAACCAGTTTCTGTATGGTTTAACAATGAAGAGATTCAATTTGGCAATCAGGCTCCAATTATTGAAAAAGGAACAACCTTAGTGCCTGTCAGAGCTTTTTTGGAAAAGCTGGGCTTTGAGATTGGCTGGGATGATGAGCATAAGGTTGTTACAGCTTCTAAAAAAAGCTTGAGTATCGTTATGCAAATTAATAATACGACCGCATTAGTCAATGATGAAGAGCATACGTTAACAGTTGCACCAAAGATCGTAAATAAAAACACATTGGTTCCGCTACGCTTTATCGCAGAGACTGCTGGCTATGAAGTGTCATGGGATCAAGAGCTCCGCATTGCAGCGATTGTAGAGAAAGAGGCAAGCCGCGGATTCCTTTGGAAAGTGGAGCAAAACGGCAATACCGTTTATTTGCTTGGCTCGATCCATGTTGCTAATGAGGCTATGTATCCGCTTCGCGCTGAAATCGAGGATGCTTTTGCACAAGCTGATCATTTGGCTGTAGAGGTGGATATCACTAAAGGCGGAGATCCTGAGATCCAACAATTTGTTGAAAAAATCGCTACATATCAAGACGGCACAACTTTGCCGGACCATATTTCCAAGGAAACCTATGAGCTGCTCGGCGAAGTGCTTACTGAGATGGGACTTCCTGCAAATGCTTTAGATCAAGTGAAGGTTTGGAACGTTTCCAATTCACTCTCTTATTTGAAAATGGCCAACGCGGAATTTGATGCCGGTTTAGGAATTGATCTATATTTCATGACGCGGGCACTTGAAAGTGGACTACCTATTTTGGAGCTCGAAACATACCAATCCCAACTAGAAATGTTTGACGGCTTCTCCAAAGAGCTGCAGGAAAGTTTGCTGGTCGGAACGCTGCAAAGCTTTTCTGAAGAAAGCGAAGAAGCTTCCGGCGTTGATATGCTGTCGCAAATGTGGGTTACAGGCGATGAGAAGCTGTTAACAGCAATGACTGAAGACGTCGCCCAAGTTCCAGAGTATTACAAAGCGATGATCGAGGATCGCAATATTGCAATGGTCGATAAGATTCAGGGCTATCTGAACAGCAAAGAGCCGACAACCTACTTTGTTGTTGTAGGCGCGCTTCATATGGTGGGCAAGCATGGCATCGTTACTCTTTTGCAGCAACAAGGATTGACGGTTGAACAGCAATAATAAATAGAAAACATAGGCGCAAGTTCTAGGGCATCCCCCTGGGGCCTGCGCCTTTTTATTTGCCGCCGTCATTCGTTTACACCGCACTAACGGTGACTTGCTTTCTGCTCTATCCACAATGAATCGCCAATTTTTCTAGCTGGTCAGTCGTTCCGTTATTACGCCCAAAATCGCAGTTTTGAAGCAGCAAAGTGACAGACGTTCCGTTATTGATCCCTAAATCGCATAAAAAGCCCATTTTAGAGGCGGATAGCGGAATGTGTGACCGCGAAATTTTAAAAATGGCGCTTTTAAGACAAATAACGGAACGAGAGACCATGTCGAGACATTTTGCGCAAACGGAGGAAAGCAATTGATCCGACTGGAGTGATTATCCAACCATTGATGCAAAGAAAGCCAGTCGTATCCCATGACAATCGATAAGTATCGACAGCTAATTTTGTGATATGATAATATTTCGTAGAAAAAAATGGTGATTTTTGTTATAGTCTAGATAAAAAATAGATGTAAAAATATTGGCAATACTTTGGTACAGGAGACTAAAGGTCAGTTCTTCTCGAATAGTTGTATGGTTGTCCATGTGAAAGAATAAATGGATATGCTACACTTCGATTATAGAAATCTACATGACTCCTTATATTCTCTCGCAATTACAATAGATAGTCATACATTTAGAATGGAGGGGGGCTGTACTTCATAATGAGATCAATGAGTAAACATGAATGGGTTTTGAAGCAAGTCAAGATCGGCTTTGCCGTGCTTATGACTCTGATGATTGTATTTGCCTATTTGCCTATGACTGCACATTCAAATAATCACTTTCCAGGGAAAGTATATTATGTTGCAACAGATGGGAACGATTCTAATGCAGGCACGATAGATGCGCCTTGGCGTACGATTCAAAAGGCTGCAAATACGCTAGCAGCGGGGGAGACGGTTCTCGTAAGGGGCGGAATATACGAAGAGTTCGTTACGATTAGGAGTTCCGGCTCAGCGGCAGCAGGTTATATAACCTTCCAGGCTTACCCGGGCGAACAGCCGGTTATTGAAGGGGGAAGCTTGAAGCCGGGCAGCAGCAGTTCCTTGCTAAATATTCGTGGGGCAAGCTTTATTGTTGTACAAGGGTTTGAAATCCGCGGCTTGTCTACAACTAGCTCTAATGATTATATCTCAGGCCTAAAGGTACAGGGCGGCGGTTCCAATATTCATATTTTAAACAATAACATTCATCGAATTGAAAATCATGCGACTAAAGGCAATGCACATGGTGTAATTGTCAATGGAGACTCTGCTACACCTATTTCGAATATTAAAATTAGTGGGAATGAAATTCATCATTTGATCTCTGGCTCAAGCGAATCACTCACTTTGGATGGCAATATTAAAAACTTTAGTGTGGATCGTAATATCGTTCATGATAATAACAATATAGGAATCGATATTATCGGTCATTACAATACTTGCTCCAGTCCGTGTCAGGATCAAGCTCGTGATGGGGTTGTAGCTTATAATCTTGTTTATAATATAGATACATCAACGAATCCTGCATATGGCGGCTTAGGCCATCGCGCTGCAGGAGGTATCTATGTGGATGGCGGAACAAATATTGTTGTGGAATACAATGAGGTGTTTAATAGTAATTTTGGAGTAGAACTGGCCAGTGAGATTTATGGAAAAACTACTAGTAACGTGATTCTCCGAAATAACTACTTGCATCATAATCATGGTGCAGGAATTATAATGGGCGGATCGGGCACAGATAACGGCGGGGCGGCAAAAAATATAATTGCTAATAATACGCTCTATATGAATGATACTTTGAATCAAGGCTACGGGGAAATCACATTACAGAATCATAATGTAGATAATGTATTTGTAAATAATATTATATATACGTTTCCTAAGAAGAAATTTATTGATAAATACGGTAAAACGGGTAGCGGAAATATTATAGATTACAATTTGTATTATCGTTCTGATGGACAAAGCTCCACCAGCTGGCGTTATGATGGCATCTCATATAAATCTTGGGAGGAGTTCAAAAAGGCCACTGGTTTTGATACAAATTCAATTTATGCAGATCCGATGCTTATTAATATTGAACAAAAAGATATTCATTTGCAAGATATTTCGCCAGCTATTGACGCAGGTACTAGTGAATTTGGCGATATAGCGAAGTTGGATTACTATAGTCAGGTGAGAACAGCAGGAAAGGCTATTGATATAGGAGCAGCAGAGTTTGGCAGCGAACCCGTTACTGAGCCGGAACCATCTCAGACGCCAGAGCCGAGCCTTACACCGCAGCCGACTTCAACTCCAACTCTAGCGCCTACCTCTGACCCAGGTACGCCTATACCAACGACAACACCTTCGACTGAGATCAAAATTGATGGCGTGAGTGAGGATTGGAAAGCTTATCCTGAGCTAAGCTCAAGCAATTCGAATGTAAGATCAATGAAAGCAACGATTATAGAGGAAACGCTGTATGTACTCATAACCGGAAATCTTCTTCAAGAAAAAGGCCAGCTGTTTATAAGTACAGGTTCGGATGAAACAGTATTTGCAGCTCCTTATTGGGCGGGCAATGGATCAGAGTATATGATTGAAGATGGTACATTATATAAATATAGTGGCACAGGCAGAACAAATTGGAACTGGTCAAAAGTTGCGTCATATAAAAAGACACAGCAGTACGCTATTAATGCGACAGTTGTGGAGTATGCTATACCTTTATCAGATTTAAATGGGGCAGCGGGTAAAGTTTCTATTGGTTATGTATGGAAGGACTCTGCTTCTGATAAGCTGCCGTTAAGTAATTCTATGGCAGTTATTCAAGCAGATGAAGGTCAGCCAAGTTCTACGCCAAAGCCAACGCAACCAACACCGACACCAACACCGACACCGACACCGACACCAACACCAACACCAACACCGTCGCTTGTAGTTGTTGATGGCAAAGATAATGAGTGGAGCAATGTCCCGGTTTATGCATCAGGCGGCAGCAAAGTTAAGTCAGTAAAAATAACCAATGATGCAGAGTATCTCTATATGCTGGTGGAGGGATCGAAGCTTACAGGGAAGCTTCAAGTATATTTTAATTCTGATATGGATGAATCAACAGGCTACAAAACATCTAACTGGACGACTGCTGGCATTGATTATTTGTTAGAGTCGGGCAGATATTACAGCTATGCAGGAAATGGTGAAAAGTGGTCGTTTAAGGAAGAAGTTAATTTAACAAAAGCTAACTTATATGCTTCAAGTTCAAAGCTTGCAGAGATAGCGATACCCCTCAAGCAATTGAATGCAGCTCCCGGGCAAAATATTAAGCTGGGTGTTCTGCTGGATGACACTAAAACGGATAAACTGCCATCCAAAGACGACATGATTTCGTATAGGTTAAAGTGAGAATTTAAGAAATATATCAGTTCTATTCTGTAAAATAATGAATAAAGTGTATTGCTCCCATGTTAAAGGTCTTAAGGAGAATGATCGCATGGGAGTTTTTTGTGCGAGAAATTAGTCGTATTGTGCTGTCGATTTAAAAAATATTTTGTTGAAACTATAGTGCTGTTTTTGGCCGTATGGTAAAATAATCTTTAGTCAAATTGAAAGAAAATGGATATTGTTGTCGAAGAATATGATGCGGAAGCGGTGTTACGATGAAGGTATTGATAACGGGTGGATATGGGTTTATTGGCTCTCATGTTGCAGATCGTTTTCATAAAGAAGGACATGATATTTACATAATTGATAATTTAAGCACTGGGAAAAAGGAAAATATCACCTTCAAGCATAAAGGTTACATCCTATCTGTCGAGGATTCTAAATGTGCAGAAATATTTCGATCTAATAAGTTTGATATCGTCGTACATTTAGCTGCACAGGTAAGTGTGGCTCACTCAGTTGCCCAACCTACTGTTGATGCGGAGTCCAATGTTCTTGGTCTTGTCAATATGCTGAATTTATCGGCAGAGCACCATGTTAAAAAATTTATTTATGCTTCATCAGCTGCTGTCTATGGCTTGCAAGAACAATTGCCGATTACAGAGGATGCACATTGTTCACCGATCTCGCCTTATGGCATTAGTAAGCTGAGTGGTGAGCTTTATTCTAGTAAATGGGAAGAGCTATATGGTCTTTCCACTCTTGGCTTGCGTTTTTCTAATGTGTATGGCCCGCGCCAGGATGGTTTGGGGGAAGGCGGCGTAATTTCTATTTTTATGAACCGCATGATTGCAGAACAGCCTCTTCTTGTATATGGTGACGGTGAACAGACTCGCGATTTTATTTACGTAGAAGATGTTGCTTATGCGATCTATCGGGGAGCAAATAGTTATCAGTCAGGCATTTATAATTTGTCTGTTAACCAGCAAACCAGTGTAAATCGTATAATATCCGTTCTTGGCGAAATACAGCCCTTAAAAGAAGTTGTCTATACAGAGAAGAGGGTAGGTGATATCGATCATTCGGTACTCGATAATACCCGAGTTATGCGCGATTTTGACTGGTCACCGTTATATACGATTGAAGAAGGGCTAAAGCGAACAGCGCATTCTTTCATTCAACAAAGTGCAGAGCAACAAACAGCGGCCTCTGCAGGTGCTGTGTTAAAGTCCCCAATGCAAATTAAACTGCAGGAGGGTTTCAAACGACTGCTGCCATCGATTGAAAATATAGTAGCGTTTTTATTAACTGCTTGGCTTACGTTAACCTATGCCAATAGCTCGTATGGAGCAATTGATGTAAAGCTATTCTATATTACGATTATAGGAATTTTATATGGCAACCGGCAGGCTATACTAGCTGTAGTTCTATCATCTGGCTTATATGTATATCAAAAGCTGCTAGATGGAAGAGATATTATTTCTTTAACCTATGATACAGATTTCTTCTTTCAAATTGCCATCTATCTCTTTATCGGGCTAGTTGTTGGATACTCAATAGAAAGAAAAAATACAATTATTCAACAGCAAGAGCAGAAGGTAAGCGAGGTAAATGAACGATATGAATTTCTTGAAAATGTTTATACAGAGGTACGTGAAGTTAAGGATGAGCTGCAGCTTCGTATTTTAAACTCAGGGGACAGCTATGGAAAGATTTATGCCGCCACCAAGGAGTTGGAAAGTCTTGAGCCGGAGCAAGTATTTAACGCGGCTGTTACTGTAGTAAAATCGATTATGCATGTACCAAAGGTAACAATATACACTGTAAATCCACAGCAATCTTATTTGCGTTTATTGGCAAGCTCTGGCTACAGTCTGGATACATTACCGAAATCACTTAAAGTGTCTGATCATCACTATTTAACGATGATTCTCCAAACAGGAGAAATATATATAAATCGGCAATTAGAGGATAGTATTCCTTTGATGGTAGCCCCAATAATGCATAAGGATCGCATTGCTGCTGTTATTGCGATTGACGGGTTGACCTTTGAAAGCTTTTCCCTATATCATCAAAATTTGTTCCGTATCACGGTGGATCTTATTTCTTCTGCTCTCAGCAAAGCATTCACTTATATTGATGCAACCGAATCACAGCGCTATATGGAAGGTTCAACATTATTACAGGCTGATATATTCCAAGAAATATTGAATTCAAAAATTCAGGCGTTTGATCAGCATCAGGTACCGTTTTTGTTATTAAAAGCAGAGTTAAGTAACATTACGCTGATTGAGGCTGCCATGCATGTTTCATCAAAGCTTAGAGAAACTGATTATGTCGGACTTAATAAAAATAATGAAATGTTAGTATTGCTTTCAAATACGAGCATAGAGGATTCTAACCCGATATTGCAACGCTTGGCACATGCTTCAATTGAGTTACGGGCAGTAAGAGAGGAGTAATCGCATGTATTGGATGATGTACGGAATATATATACTTGTTTCCCTCCTGCTGATTACATTTTTTTACCGTAAGTCATGGCAAGAATGGTTAATTAGGGTAATAATGGTTGCCGTCCTACCAGTTGTAGGATGGCTGCTTCCGTTATTTTGGTCGAAGCTATTCACAAGTAATTCTAAAGAAGCTTTCGAGGATTATGTTACTCGTCAACAAGAAGAACATAAAATAAGACGCATAGGTGTATACAAGCAGGTTGAACGGAAGCAGGAACTTGATGTTATTCCAATTGAGGAAGCTTTATTAGTGAGCGAACATCAAACTCGGCGAAAGGTCATGATAGATGTATTAAAGCAGGATGCGATTAATTACTTGGAAATACTACAGCGTGCAGTTAGTAACGAGGATACAGAAACTTCCCATTATGCAGTAAGTGCTATTATGGAAACGAAGAGGAAACTGCAGCTCGCTCTGCAGGATCTAGCCGTGAAATTTGAAACGGATTCGTCGGACTTGCTTGTAGTTCGTACTTATGCGGAGGTTTTGCATGCCTATATGCGCAGCGGATTTCTAGATGAGCGTACTTTATTGAAAAATCGTTATACGTATTTGGCGGTTTTGAACCAGTATATAAAGCTGGATGAAAGCTCTGAATGGGCATACCAAGAAAAAATAGAACTTGAAATCGTTCTTCAAGCTTATAGTGATGCAGAGCGAAGCGCCAAAATGTATATGGAACAGTTTCCAGATAGTGAGGCTGCTTATTTATGTATGTTAAAAGTTTATTATGTTATGAAATCCTATCCTAAATTAAATGAAACATTGGATAGGTTGAAGCGGGCACCAATAAGTTTATCCAATCATGCTCTTACAATGGTAAGGTTTTGGTCAGAGGGAGCGTAATATGAATAAGGATGTTAAATTTAGACGTAATGTATATATCATTCTCGTATGTGTGTTGTTGCTTGCAATAGCTACGCAAATCGCCAGATCTAAGTTTGTACTGGAGTTCAGTCATAATGGCAGCTTGCAGGAAAAATATCAGACGATTAAACAAAATTATTTTGCCTCTGGCAAAAAGAAACCTGATCTTTCGGAGCCGAGCAATCGCAATTATTGCTTATTGTTTGATGGGCACGATGAGTTAAGTATCGGAATTAAAAATAATACAGAGCAAGTATTAAACTATATGAAACAGCCCCATTCAACTGTTGATTTAACGGATGGAGACGTTGATTTTGAACAGTGTCAAGCTGTACTAATGACAGCGTCGCTACAGCTTCTAAACGATGAAGTTAAAGAGATAGAGAATTATGTTTCTAATGGCGGATATATGTTCATTATGCGATTGGATGATCCGACTGATACCTTTATTCAAATTTATCGAAAGCTTGGGTTTGTAAGCTTTGCTTATTTGGTAGGGGATACTGGCATTGATCTGACTTCAAATGTGTTAGTCAATCAATCGGGAGTTTCCTATAAAGAAAATTTTATCTACAACAATGTACTTGCCGGGGAAATAGAGAAGGATGTCCTGCTAATGGCACGGACGGGCCAAAACTATCCGTTAATGTGGAAAAAGCAGTACGGTTCGGGTGCCTTTCTTGTTTTTAATGGCAGCAGTTTAGATACAAAGGACACAAGGGGGTTAATTGCAGGCGGCATAAGCATGTTGGAGCCAGACTATATTTACCCGATTTTTAATACAAAGCTATTCTATATGGATGATTTTCCTGCGCCTATCCCTCAGGGAATCAACGATACGATTTATGCGGAATATCAAAGAGAGACGCCTGTTTTTTTTCATGAAATATGGTGGCCGCAAATGATTAAAGCCGCTAAGCTTCATGACATTAAGTATACTGCGGTTGCGATTCAAACCTATCAAGATAATGTGCATGCTCCTTTTGTACCGTTAGATGATGAGGAACTGCATAATTTAATAGGATATGGCAGAGAGGTAATTAAAAGCGGCGGTGAGATAGGCATTCACGGTTATAATCATCAGTCATTGCAGATGAACAAAGAAGTCGCTGACTTTTTTGAATACAAAATATGGGATAGCCAAGAGGATATGGAAGCTTCCGTTAAAACGGTTTTAAATTATATTGCTAGAGCCTTTCCAAAATATGCTGTTATGTCCTATGTACCGCCTTCCAATGTGTTGGGGGCCGAGGGCAGGCAAGCTTTGGTCAATGCTTGGCCGGAACTTGCAGTCATTTCCTCTTTGTATATGGTCGACCCATCTAATCGGGCCTATGTGCAGGAATTCGAAATAGCAGATGATGGCATTATAGAGATGCCAAGGGTAACCTCAGGATATTTTGATACTGAATATAACAAATGGGTGGAGGCCAATACAATAACATCCATAGGCGTTTTTTCTCATTTTATTCACCCGGACGATTTATTGGATGAAGACCGAGGACGCCAGCAAAAATGGAAGGATCTATACAGAGACTTTGAGCACTTGCTGGAACGTCTTCATACCACTTATCCTTGGCTGCGCAGTATTACATCGGCAGAGGCCGCCATTGGTGTCGCTCATCAATTGCAAAGCAATATGGATGTTATAAAAAATAATAAGGAACTAAAGGTAAAAACTACCTCCGAAGCAGAAAGTCAATATTTTATTTTTAGAACAGATAAAAAAATAGGCAAGCTAGTTAATTGTTCCGTAAGAAAAATTGATACGGACACCTATTTGGTAACAGCCTTTAAACAAGATTTCACAATAGGATTAGGCAGGTGATAACATGAGAATATGTATCATAGCGGAAGGTTCTTACCCATATGTTACAGGCGGAGTATCGAGCTGGATTCAAAATATCGTTAAACAAATGCCCGAGCATGAGTTTGTTATATATGCAATTGCAGCACAAAAAAAGCAGAAGGGTATTTTTAAATATGATTTACCTGCCAATATTGTTGAAGTAAAGGAAGCTTTTCTGGATTCCTATTTGGAGGAAGATAGCAAATGGGGCAAGCGTTTTAGACTAACCGAGGATCAAAAAAATAACGTAAAAGCGCTGCTTGGCGGAGCCGGAGATATGGACTGGTCCAGTTTTATTCAGATGATGCGCAGCTCAAAGTTTAATAAGGTTTCAGATTTTCTGACGAGTAAAGATTTTTTCGACATTTTAGAGGAGCTTTGTGAGGAGAAATATCCACTCGTTCCTTTTACCGAAATGTTCTGGACAGTACGATCTATGATCCTGCCGCTATTTATAACGATCCGAGATGACATTCCTAAGGCCGACCTGTATCATAGCGTTTCGACAGGATATGCTGGAGTAATTGGCGTTGTGGCAAGGGAGATCTATAAAAAACCTTTTCTACTGACAGAGCACGGTATTTATTCACGTGAAAGAGAAGAAGAAATTATAAAAGCAGAATGGGTAAAAGGTTATTTTAAGGATTTATGGATTCAATATTTTTACCGGCTATCTTCCTGTGCCTATGAACAATCGGACTGGGTTACGACACTTTTCGGCCGAAATAAAGAAATTGAAGTCGAGCTGGGCTGCTTAGAGCAGAAAATCGAGCTTATACCGAACGGCGTGACCATTACGGATTATGAGGCCCTCCCTGCGGATAAGCCGGAAGATCAATTTTATATCGGTGCAATCGTTCGTGTAGTTCCTATTAAGGATATTAAGACAATGCTCCAAAGCTTTGCCTTGATTAAGCAGGAGCTGTCCAATGCGGTGTTTTATGTAATGGGTCCTTATGAAGAGGACGAGGACTACTATCATGAATGTTTACAGCTTGTCGAGGCTTTACAATTGAAGGATGTTATTTTTACCGGCTCTGTACCTATCAAAGAATATATCGGGAAAATGGATTTGTTGATGCTGACTAGTATTAGTGAAGGACAGCCTCTTGCAATATTAGAGGGAATGGCTGCTAGCAAGCCATTTGTTGCTACTAATGTAGGCAGCTGCAAAGAGCTGATTGAAGGTATGAATGACGGAATAGGAGCTGCAGGCTTTATTGCGCCGGTCATGCATTATGAGCATCTGGCTCAGGCTGCAGTAACATTATGCAAAAATAAAAAACTGCGTCTTGAAATGGGAAGAAATGCTTATGAGCGAGTGAAGCGTTACTATCGCCAGGATGACGTCATAAGAAACTATCGTCAGTTGTATGACAGATTAGGAGGGGAATTGGATGGCAGGGATAGGCTTCGAGCTTAGAAAGCTCTTTCGTGAGCAAGGTCTCATTAACAATATTAAAGCATATGCCTACTCCTCTCTTACTACTGTTGGCCCTATGATTCTAAGTATGCTGCTAATTATAGCCTTACAGAAAGTAACGAAGACAGAAGAGACAACATATTTAGATTGGGAATTGTATATAGCAACGGTTTCTTATTGTTTTATTTTTTCTATTGTATTGACGAGCGGAATTTCTATGGTGCTTACCCGCTATACCGCGGATATGCTTTATCAGAAAAAATACAATCGAATCATGTCTTCTTATTACGGTGCTTTAATAATTATGCTCCCCACAACTGCATTAATTGCAATTTTATTTTTGAACGGGGTATCGGCCGATTGGCAGTATAAGCTTGCTGCTTATTTCTTCTTTATGCTGCTGGTTGTTGTATGGATACAAGGTGTCTATTTATCAGCATTGAAAGATTACATTCGTATTGTAAGAGGATTTTTAATAGGCTCGGTTGCGGCTTTAATAAGCGGTTGGCTAGTTTCCCAATATGCAGATTTAGATCCCACAGTAGCTGCGCTATTAGGTCTTGATATAGGGTTTTTAATTATCGTTATTTTATCAAGCTATCATTTTGAACAGAGATTTCCACATGCAGAACGTGCTTATTTCTTTGAATATTTAAGTTATTTTAAAAAGTATGCTTCTCTATTTTTTGCGGGCTGTTTTGTATATTCAGGCGTTTATTTGCACAATTTTGTATATTGGCTTGGTTCAAGAGGTGTAGAAGTTGCAGATCAATTTTTAGTGATGCCTTATTATGATCTTCCCGTATTTTTTGCCTTTTTATCAGTAATGCCAACATTAGTAACGTTTGTAGTATCAGTGGAAACTGCATTTTATGAAAAATTCAAGTTGTATTATTTGAATATTTTAAATGGCGGTACGATACAAGATATATCTGCTGCAAAAAACAAAATGCAAAAAACATTAACCAAAGAAATTAGTCTGTTGATGGAAATCCAGCTATTGTTTACTATTCTGGCTATTGCATTTGGCATTAAATTTTTGCCGAAAATAGGATTTACAATGGCGCAGCTCGATTTATTCATTATACTAGCTTTAGCGTATTTTCTATTTATTATTTTCTTTGTGCTCACACATATATTAATGTATTTTGATGACCGTAAAGGTGTCATATCCATAGGTTTTGTTTTTGTATTGCTTAACATTGGTTTAAGCTATTGGATGATGCGATTGGAGTTTGATGGATTAGGAATGTTTATAGCCTCTTTTATAGCTTTAGGTTTAGTTATCGGTCGTTTGCTATATGTCCTACGTAATATTGATTACTTTACATTCTGCTCACAGCCTATTAATCAGCAGCCGCGCGGTAGTATGAACAAAAAGATTAATAAAGCGGGCATGATGGTTTCTGTAATAGTTGTGTGCACATTGTTACTATCAGCATGCACGGGACTGGAGGGAATGGATATCAATGATCCAGATTCCGATAAGGATAAAATTGTGAATCGTGCGCCTATGCCAGATACTATTAATACAGCGCTAGAAGAAGATAGACGCCTTTATGAGCGTGATGATGATTCCTCGCTAAAGACGCTGTATATTACTGTGCTCCCTTATACAGAGACTGACGATAGATTTGATTGGTATGCACTAAACAGACAAACGGATCGAACAAAAGCGAAGCAGCTGCCGATCATTATGCAGGAAGGATTAAGCGACGGGAAGGGGCCAATTTCAGGAATGTTTGGTTTTGGTTCTACCGCTGAGAATGCATCAATTGAACTGCGCGGCAACACTGCTTGGAGCCTGTCTCAAAAATCGTTTCGGATTAAGCTTCATGATGATGCTGGAACTTATATGGACCAGCGGACAATTAATTTAAATAAACATAGTCTGGATTTTTCACGTATACGTAATAAATTAAGTTTTGATTTGTTTGAAAAGATTCCTAATATGACCAGCTTGCGAACACAATTTATTCATGTTTATGTCAAGGATTTGTCAACGGGCATACAGAATGCAGGTTATGAGGATTACGGACTGTTTACTCATGTTGAACAGCCTAATAAGAAGTTTTTACGTGCCCATTTGTTGGATCCCAATGGTTATTTGTACAAGGTATCTTTCTTTGAATTCAATCGATATAATGAGCAAATCAAAGAAGAGGAAGATCCAACTTTTGATTTGGAAAGCTTTGAATCCATTCTTGAAATTAAAGGAAGAAAAGAACATACACGGTTGATAGAGATGCTTGATGATGTAAATGATCTAAGTATACCTATTGAACAAGTTATGGAAAAGCATTTTGACGAAGAGAACTTTTTAACTTGGACGGCTGCGAATATACTAATGGACAATATGGACACTGACGCTAATAATTTCTATTTGTACTCCCCTCTTAATAATGAAAAATGGTATTTCTTGCCATGGGATTATGATGGCGGCTGGGAGAAGCAAAGAAGAAGCGGAAGTATCCGATCATTTCAAAACGGAATAAGCAATTTTTGGGGATCTAAATTAGCTAATCGTTATTTTAGACAACAAAGTAATGTTGAGAAATTAAAAGCAAAAATAGAAGAGCTTCATAAAAAGTATATTAACGAGGAAACGATACAAGAGCACATTAATCAGTATAAAGAAGTTGTACTGCCCTTTTTATATCGTTCTCCTGATGTAAAGTTTTTATCAAGACATACTAGCGAGTATGATGATGAGCTGAATATTATCATTCAGACTCCGGAAGCAAGTATTAAACGTTTTATGGAAGATTTGGAAAAGCCTAAGCCGTATTTCATGAATGATGTCGAGACTGTAGGAAATAAACTGAAGTTTTCTTGGGAAATATCATTTGACTTGCAGGATGACACTCTTTCATATGATTTTACAATAGCTAAGGATCTGGAATTTTCAAATATAATAGTTCATAAAACAGATATTCCTACGAATTCAGTAGAAATCGATAAGCTGCCAGCTGGAAGCTATTATTGGAAATCTATCGTGAGGGATAGCAAGGGAAATGAACAAACAGCGTTTGATTTTATTTATGACGATGAAGAGGTAAGTCAGAATGGAGTAAGAGAATTTGAGGTGAAGTAATTGCAATTTCGAGGGCGCAGGCTGAGAACAGAGCAAAAGTATTATTTGCATCTTCATGACTTCTTGGCCTTGAAGCAAAAAGTGTCTACCACTCTTGCTTTAGATTCCTATTCGGTAGATTATGATGGCTATCGTATTCGCAGTTTATATTTTGACGATCCGCGCCGCGCTGCTCTTGAAGAGAAGAATGATGGGATTTTCAAGAGAGATAAGTACCGCATCAGGACGTACAATGAAAGCGACAAAACGATTAATCTAGAGCGAAAAAGCAAGTTTGGCGAGTTTGTATGCAAGGAGTCAGCTCCATTAACGAGAGAGGAGTATGAGCTGATATTAGCGGGAGAGTATGAGTTTTTGCTTGATCGTGAAGAAAGCCTGTTGAACGAGTTTTACGCTGCGCTAAAAACCTATCATTTTAGACCAGTTGTAATAGTAGATTATTGGCGTGAAGCTTATGTATACGAGATGGGCAATGTTCGCATTACATTTGATAAGAAGTTGTCGGCTGGCATCAATACAATTGATTTGTTCCATCCAGAGCTCGTTATAGAGGAGGCTATTCCGCCAGAGCTTACGATTATGGAAGTGAAATTTGATTCCTTCCTTCCCGATCATATTCGTAAAATATTGCAGCCAAAAAGCCACATTCGATCTTCGATATCGAAATATGTTATTTGTCGGGAAAAATCGATACAGCATTTTAAGGAATAATGTTCTGTTGGAGGAGTGTCCATGAGTTTTCAAGATATTATTAAACAAAGCGTGTTAAAGCTCGAAGCTTTCCGCGTTGTATCCTACGTTGATATGGTGCTGGGAATGCTATTTGCTTTCCTGATCGGTATGTTTATTTACTGGATTTATCGCAAATCGTTCCGGGGTGTTGTGTACAGCTACAATTACAATGTGTCATTTGTATTGATGACGATGATAACGGCACTTATTATTATGACAATTAGTACAAATATTGTCTTGTCCCTAGGTATGGTCGGCGCGCTCAGTATTGTCCGCTTTAGAACGGCTGTAAAGGATCCGCTTGATATCGTGTATATGTTTTGGGCGATTTCGGCAGGTATTGCGTGCGGTGCCAAGATTTATCCGCTGGCGATCGGCGGCTCCATCATTATTGGCCTTGTGCTGATGCTTTTATCCAGACGCAAGATAAGAGAGCAAACTTACCTGCTTATCATTCGCCATACGGAAGAGGCAGTGTCTGATCTGCGTGTCGAGCTGAACAAATTAAAAACAAAGCTGAAGTCCAAAACGGTAAGAAAAGGATTTACAGAGCTGACTGTAGAAATTTCGCTGCGGGATGATAATACGGCGTTTGTTCAAAATATTAGCGAAATTAACGGCGTTAACGATGTGTCTCTGGTTAATTATACGGGGGATTATGCGCAGTAAAGCTGTTGATTTATTTAAATCATTACGGGTAACAGACAAAGGACGCCATTGGGGCGTCCTTTTGCCATTAAAACGGCTTTAGTCTTCTAGAATTTTTTCGATTACAGGGATATATTGCTCCATAAGTGTCATATGGTTGCCGATGATGGACTGCAGTTTGTTAACAGGCAGTTCTTTATTGGGACATTCTATTACTGAGCGGAAGCGCAGCTGCTCTTCCTCAGGATCAAGCTCAAAGCAGCCGGAAGTAAATTCGCTCTGCATTCGAAGCAGGTATAGGGCCAAGCGCTCCTGTTTGCCAGAAGGGATTGGGATTGGGAACATGCTATGGACAGTTACTGCTTGCAGGACTGTATCCGGCTGCAATAGCAGCAGCCAGCGGCCAGTAGCTTCGCTATGGAAAGGCACGCGAAAAATTTGTTTTTCAAAGATATCGTAATTCAGCTGTTGTCTGATTAGTGCTGCTTCAAGCTGCTGCATGACTGAAAGTTTCACAGGGTTGTCTTCTTGTATAATGCTTGGCTGCCGCTGCATAGCTGCAGACAAGGAGGGATGCCAAATCGTGCGAATGCCTTGACGCAGCGTTCCTTCCTTCTTTAAGGAAGGAGGCAGCTTGACCGTTTGAATGGCTTCAAGCAAAAACCAGCAATCGCTATGTGCAAGGGTCCCTGCATATGCACTGTCCTCCAGTGTGGAGGGAGGCAGCAGCGCAGCAAGTATAAATTCGGCATCCTTGCGCTGTTCAGCGAGCAGGGAAGCGATGGCAGGGTTTAATTCAAGACTTACTTCAATAGAAGTGAGCTTGTCGTAATGGGCTTGTGCAGTCAAGGCGTGCGGCCATGCATGAAACCATTGCCCGTCAATGAGCTGCTGCATGGTGCTGGCGCTTATGGTTATATTAAGGCTGGCATGAGTCTCATGCTCGTCAGCTTGAAATGCAATGGAAGTAAGTGTGGCGTGAAGAAGCTGGTTGCTCCAGCTTTTGAACTGGATCGGAACATTCACCTTGACGGTTGAAAGCTGATTGCTTGTGTCTGCCTTCATCATGTATCGCGCCCCTTTACGTTAATCAATTAAAAGCCGGCGAAGCCCTTCTTCAAAGACTTTACGCCCTTTTTCTTTTCTCCGCCGAATTCTGCGATTTTCTTCGTTTTTTCTACGCTGAAGCTGAATACATCCGCATCGATTTCAAAGCTTTTACTTTTTCCGAGCTCCAGGGAGACCTCCCATTGTCCAGGCTGGCCGTTTTCTCCCCATTCGTATTCATAGCTAAAGCCTAGCGTCGTTTGTGATTTAAGTGAAAAGAGACGCTCCACCTCTCCCGTATCCGGGTCGACCTCGCTTTTGAAATTCGCAATCGACTGGCCAATACTGTCGAATTTTGAGCTTAAAATGGACGTGTCGCTTACCGCATCCAGGATGGAGCCTTGTTTTTGTGCTGCATTGTATTGGGCACCCGGCACCCCGTTATCCTTGCTAGCAAGCGCCTTATTCATTGTCGTGAGCAGCCCCATTGAAGGGCTGTACAGCTTGCTTATAATTGCGACCCAGTCGACGTTATCTCCGCCATACTCAAAAGGCAGGGAAACACCCATTGATATTTCAATGCTTTCAAAATCGCTTCCAGATTTGGTGAGCGCGCCTTCAGCCTCCAAGCCTAACTCGCCAAAGCCTAAATTGAGGGCAATTTCCGCACTGACCTCATATTTTTTCTTCTCTTCCACGCTCATTAATTGCAAGGCTTTGTTGCGCAGCCTAGCAATGTCGGTTTGATCTCCGAATTTGTTGCGGGTATGCTCCATAATTGTTTTTTTGTCATATTGATTAAAGCTCTTTTTGGTAAGACTCAGATCAACCTCTGCAATGCCCGATTCGATGGCCAGGGCAAGCTGCTTATAGGTTCCCACCGATACGCTGCTATCCTCGTCATCCATATCTTGAGCCTCTATAGCGGAAGCCCACATTTCAGCTTCCTCGGTTTCGGATTTTCCGGATTTTCCGCCCATCCCCCACATGCTCTCTGCAAGACTGGGAACGCTGGCATTGATGTAGCGATACATCCCATACGAAATCAAATTCATAGCAGAAGACGTCGTTGCGGCGTTTGCTTCTACGAACATGCCGAGCTGCACATTGAAATCGACGATGCCGGCTTCCACGCCGACGCCGATTCCTATTTGCGAGCTTATTTCAATGCTGTCTTCATCCCGCTCTGCACCTGCCTCAAAGGAGATGATGACATAGCCGCCTGATTGCCCGATAGGTATTTTCAATTCGCAAGCAAGTGAAGCGGCGTCCCCGTCATGGGGAACAACCCGGTCAATAATACCGCCTATTTTTGTCAGGCCGCTGTTTAGCGAATCGCTTTCAATTGCTTTCGTTATCGATTTTTTGCCGATTTCATCGGTTTTAACCTGGCTGGTAACATCCTTTTGAATCGCTAGCTGACGATTCGTATCAGCGCCTGCCTGGGGTTTATCTTTATCGCCTTTTACAATTTTACGGGCTTCGTTAACGGCAGTATCTTTTGTGCTTTTTAGCAATTCCTTTGCTTTATCCTGTGCTTTGCTGCGGGCACGCTTCTTAATATCCTTTTCCAAGGCATTATTATGTATCAGACTGGAAGAACCATCATAGGCTGCATTTCGCAAATCTGACAGCGCAGATTGGGCAGGCTTAACTGCTTCAATAATACGTTCTGCTTCACGATACATAATGGCATCAACTGATATTTTTGACATGCTGTAAGCTTCTTTGTTTGCTGCCATTCCGAAGAAAGCTTTGCCAATATTGCTCTTATCCTTTAAATCCTGGTGATCATCCATCTGATTGGCAATATCCAAGCTTGCCTGCTTGCGGGCAGCGTCCTTTAAGCGCTGACGAAATGCGTTAAGCTCATCAGAGCGTCTCCATTCGCCTCTTCCTACTCCGAATTTGTCCAATACAGCCAGCTTGAGCGGATCAAAAAATTTGTCTGTATAAACCTCTCTCAATTCCTGTTCGCCGAAGTAAGGGGCCAATGCATGATTGGCATTCGCATGTTCGGTCTGCTGGCCTCCAGTCGGTTTGACTGCCTTTGCAGGCTCATGAGATGGGGGAGTCATCGTCGATCGCCCTCCAATATTTATGTTTCATCTTGAACCAGTATAAATGGTTAAAAATAATAATTTTGTTAGCCCGGTTACAATGTTCTTTATGAATCTCGGATATTGTGAAGAAAGGAGATTTATGTCGAAGGAAAGAAAGCGGGTATAGGCCATGAAGAGGGCAAATGAGCGGCATTTGTCTATGCTTCAGGAAAAAGAAGCGCCAAAGCTAAGCAGACTGCAGCATGGGCATGAAGCGCAGCAAGAGTACCAAGCAAGCTTGCAGCAAATGTATGGCAACAGGTGGATCGGTACAAGGGCTGCTGATCTGGAGAGGCTGGAGCTGCAAAGACAATGCATGCGCGGGATGAAGGAGCCTTCCCGTTCTCACGTAAGCAGGCTGATTCAACTGCCTGACGCTGATCAGCAGCTATGGCGCCGCTTTGCAAAGTTGACTGCCGAGCAGCGGCAAGCTGTCCTCCTTCATGCCGCCGGCTCTATAGCTAAGCTGGAGCTGTGGCAGGCTTTGCCGCATAAATGGAAGATACTTGACGATAGCATAGAAGCGCTGAAAGAGATTCGTTTACAGCGTGATGAAGCGTTGAAGGAAGGCAGTATTTACGAATCCGGAGCGCTTGAACGCCATCTTGAAGCCGATAACACCGTTAATGTGACAGGGCTTATTGCTCCGTACCGTGATATTGTGAGATGGCTGAACTATAAAGCGAATAAGCAAGGGCAACGGGAGCTGATGCAACGGTTCGAGCTGCTGTCGACCGCTCGCAAAAAGCAGGTTTTGCATCGGCTTGCGGCCGGCAGCAGGCTTAGGTTTACCGAGTTTGCCAAGCAAGTCACGATTGTAAAAGAGCTGAAGGAATGGGTCGATTGGACGCGCGTAAGCCAAGCTGTATTCGAAGCTGAACAACAGCAGCGCAAGGAAGAGAAAAAAGCTGGCAGTGAGCAGCAAGCTAAAAAACCGGCTGGAGCAAGAGCTGAGCTGCAGGACGAGCAGGAGAATGCTGAATACAGCCTGTTGATGGAAGAAAACAGGGTTAACGAAGAAGCTGTTGACAAGGTCGATTGGGAGCCGGATGACAGCTCTACTTTGGAAGAGCGTGATCGGCAGGAGCATATTGCTGGAATGAAGGAGGAAGAGGCGGAACAGCTGAAGTGGAGCAAGGAATTGCTCCCGTTGCTGGCGGGAACAGACTTGCTGCGGGGCAGCTCGGAGCAGCCTGAGCATCTCATGTGGCTGCTTTTCGGAACAAAGGCCAGTGAAGGCAGCAGGAGCAATCACGCTGTTAAAGCTTCAGCAAGAGCTTATGGACAGTCACTATTATCCCCTGGCGATATTGTGCACCGTTACCTGGGCATTGCCCATTTGCCGCTTTCCAAAAGGAACAAAGCGGAGCGAAAGAAATTACAGCAGTTGGGCTTTCTTTCCGCGCAGCAATGCTACGACCAGTTGCTTTCTGCTGTTGCAGCGTTATTGTACAAGCAAGGCGTGCGGCAGAAGAAAAAACAATATTTTCTTATTATCGAACGGCTCGGTTTATTACATGGGAGTAAGCTGCCGAGCAAACAGCAGCTTTATGAACGGCTTGGGGTACATATATAAGCCTTATCAGTTAGATGGAGATATAGCATATGGGATTACAAACATGGTTTCAATTGCGTCATGAGGATCGGCGCAAGGTATGGATGCTGGGCTCGGTATTTTTTCTTGCCGGTGTATCGGAAATGATTAACTACACATCCTTTATGGCGATATTTAACAGTCGCGTAGGGACGCAATATTTGCCTCTCATGTATTTTGCAGAGGCTTTTCTGCTGCCGTTGGAGGGCTGGCTGCTCTCTTATTTTTCGCAGCGGACAGCGAAGTCGAAATTTATGGTTTTGCTGTATGGACTATTTATTGGCATTGGCTTATTGAATGGTGCTGTGCTTTTGACAAGCAAGCTGCTTGGGCTGGATATAACGATGTATTATATCGTTTTATTTTTATCCTCCAATTTTGTTATCAGACAACAGACATTGCTAATGTGGAGCACGGCGTTTGACCTCTGTCCGACACAGCAGGCGAAGCGGGTTATGCCGGTATTTGTGCTGACTGCTATTATCGGCGGCATTGCAGCTGGAGTTATATCTAATTCAATGGCGGCTTATTTGGGTCCTGAGCTGCTGTATATGCTGGCGGTGCTGCTGCTGCTTGCAGGCCTGCCGCAGTTTGTCCGTTCTATTCGGCAATATTTGCTGCCTTTTACGAACGGGCAGGGTGAGGAGCAAGGCGGAGCAGAGCAATCCTCCTTGTTTTACTTGAAGCAAACGATTCGCTCTCCGTTTTTGCTTACCGTGATCGGCATTATGACATTAATGCCAGCGGTCTATTTTCTAATCGAATATCAGTATTTTACCGTAGCGCAAGCGTCCTTTGCGACGGAGAAGGAGTTGACCTCCTTTTACGGCTTGATGGTTATTATTTTGTTTTGCGCCGCTTTTTTATTGCAAATAGTAGCAGCCAGATTAATGGACTGGCTAGGAGCAAGCAACACCGTTTTTGCCATTGCGCTCATTTTTTTGGCAAGCCTGCTGCTTGTTAGCACGCTGGTTGCGTCGGAATATGCTCTTATAGTGGTGTCAATCGGCTACGGGCTGCTTTACCTGCTGCTTTACTATTTTGCTGAGCCGAGCTATCAATTCTTTTTCAAGATGCTGCCGCTCCAGCAGCGTGACGGTTATCGCTATATTGCACAAAGTCTGGCTGCTTCAGTTGGGATTTTGTTGGGCTCGGGCCTTTCCATGCTTCATTCCTCTTCTTTGCTTGCCTTGAACTGGCAGGCTGTGATCGGATTGATTTGTACATTGCTACTTGTAATATTAGCCTGGACCGCACGCCATCTATATTTGAAGGAGCTTATTAAGTATTTGCAGGACAGCTCTGCCTTTGTTCATGATTTTGTCGATCAGCTGCTTGATTCCATCAAGCATGAACGAATTCGCAAAGCGCTCGTCTTGCAGCTGCAGCATGCCAATGCAAATATAAGGCAATTTACGCTAGAGCTGCTGGGCATGCGCCCTCATCCTGCCTTGGGCGCGCCTTTATGGCAATATGCATGCCAGCATGATGGCGAGCAGAAAGCAGCTGCCCTTGCAGCGCTGCATGCAGACAGCTGGTCTGAGCGGACGATAAGAGAAATGGAGCTGTTCACGGCGGACGCTCATGAAAAGGTACGTACTGCCGCTTACCGCCAGCTCCTGATTGCGGCCAGAACGGGAACGGAAAAAAAGTACTATTTGGAACGAGCTTATAAGGATGACAGTCTTTTGGTACGTATGGAAGCTTGGCGGGGGATGGACGAAGGTGCGCTGCTGTATGAGGATATGCGCAAATTGCTAAGCGGCTCACAACAAATGGCTGTGCTGGCTTGTCAGCTTATTAGCGAGCGCAAGCTAAAGGAATTGTATATGGATGTAATGATGAGCGCGCTTTCTGATATCGCTGCAGTGAAATTAGCTTCGGTAAGGACAATGGGAAAATTAGGCGGAGCTGAGCTGGTCGTAAGCTTTATGGAAATGCTGGTTGGGAGTGACAAGGAGCTGCGTTCGGCCATTGAGGATGGGCTGCTCGCTATTGGGGCTGACGCATTGCCGGAGCTGCTTCGGTTTATAGATTCTCCCCAAGATGATATTTGGACAACGGCAGTTGCGGTAATGATGCGGCTGGATACAGAACAGATACATCTGCAAGCGGTTATAGCCTCATGCGCAAAACGATTGGCAGCACTATCAGCAGGCTATCGCATTGTGAAACGGATTGCTATGCAAAATCAGCCGGAATGGACGGGGCTGGCAAGGGCTAGAGCGAAGGAAATAGAAGGTTTTATTTTGGATACGGTGTGGCAGGTTATGCTATCCATCCATGATGAACGGGTAATTGCGAAGCTTCGTGCCGCTTTGGAAAGCAAGGATGAGGAGCTGCGTGATAACGGCCTGGAGGTATTATCCGAAAACCTTGGCAACGCCCGGTTAAGCGGCGCACTGCTTGGTTTTTATCGCCAGCAAGCGGATGAATCTATGCAGCCGGACGATCATAACGGGGATCAAAGCGAGGTAACGGATTCCTGGCTGCAGGCTATAGCGATCAAGGCAGGAGCAGGAGATGGAGGGGAGCTGCTAATGAATAATTGGGAATACTTGAGCGCGCTCGATAAGATTACATTTCTTAAGCAAGTGCCGTTATTTCAAAACATTTCGATTGAGGAGCTCGGGCGGATTGCCAGCATTGCCCGCGAGAAGGTATTTCCGGATGGAGAGCTGCTGCTGCAGCAAGGTCAGCAGGGACAGCTGCTTACCATTATTATGTCGGGCCATGTGGAGCTGAGCGGGATAAATGAAGCGGGTCTGGAAGGCACGATTAGCGTGCTTGGCGAGCTTCAAACAATTGGTGAAACGAGCTTGTTCGATGACCAGCCCTCTTCGATAGATGCCCAGGTTATTTTTGGAGAGGCAAAAGTGCTGCAAATTGAAAGCAAGGAAATGACCAAGCTCGTTCGTTTATATCCGGAAATAGGGGTTGGCTTGCTAAGAGCGATGAGTATGAGGCTGCGTACGCTGGAGCAGCTATTCATCAAGCTGGGCTAAGGGCGACAGCGAGTAAGGTTGGCTTCACAAAACTTGAAGGAGGATGGATATGAAGCATGCGGCAAAGGAGCATGTGCAATCAATCGGACTTGCAGCGGAGCTGGAGCAATGGACCGTTTTGTTGCATTGGCTGCAAAAAATCGGTGAAAATTTCCAGCTCTCAGCCAAGCACCAAGCGGCGCTGCAGCTCGTATGCGAGGAATGGTTCGTGAATATCGTTCACTACGGCTTTAAAAACAGGTCCCATGACGATTTGCCTTATATCCAAATTACAGCTCGAGCCTCCGCTTATGTTCCTAGGAAGGTTTGGATTTTATTTATAGATAACGGCAAGCCCTTTAATCCGTTGCAATATGAACTGCCTAATATTAATTTGCCCGGGCAGCATCGTCCGATAGGAGGGCTCGGCATCTACTTTATTCGAAAAAAAACGCGGTTATGCCGCTACAATCGGGCAGGAAGCTACAACTATTTTACGATGGAGCTTGAAGAAGAAGGGAGAGAGAAGCAGTGATACATATGGATAGACAAGCTGATTATTCCGTATTGAACTTAACGGGCCGGCTCGATGGCTTGACGATGGCAGAGGTGGAGAAGTGTTTTTTAGAGGCAGTTGCCGCAGGAGAGCAGCGGTTTGTTTTCGATATGGAGCAGCTGGAATATATAAGCAGCGCGGGGCTTCGAGTCATGCTGCTGGCTATGAAAAAAACGAAAGCAATTGGCGGCCAGCTCGTCCTATGCGGACTTTCCGGAATGGTTGAAGAGGTGTTTCAAATGTCGGGCTTTACAGCTGTTTTTTCAATTGCGGCTTCACGCCAGGAAGCCATTCAGAACGTACGAATAGCCAGTGGAGAGTGAGTGTATTGACCGTAGCGATTATTGCAGCAGCTGCATTCGTCATTTGTGTCGCTATCCTGATGATTAGGTACTTAGTCAAGTCAAGCAGAAGGGCCAGCTTGCTGTTGAACGTAAGTATGGAATTAAGCTCTTCGATGGAGCGGAAGACGCTGCTTGAAAAAATGATGGCTGCAGCAGCGAAGGCCTTGCAGGCTGAAGGCTCATCTGTGCTGCTTGTGGATGAAAAGACCGGTGAGCTGTACTTTGAGGTGGCTACAGGAGAGCGGCATGAGCAGGTTAAGCAAATCCGCCTGCAGCCAGGCGAAGGAGTGGCTGGCTATGTTGCAGCTACGCGCCAGCCGCTGCTCATTCCCGATGCCGGCAAGGATGAGCGCTGGTCGGCACGAGTGGCCGACAAGGTGAAGGTAGCGACGCGCAATATGCTGTGCGTGCCTGTCGTGTCGGCGGACAAGCTGCTGGGTGTGCTTCAGGTTATTAACAAGCAAGGCGGTAAAACGTTCCGCAAGCAGGATTTGCGCCTGCTGGAAATGCTCGCTTCTCCTGCTGCGATAGCGCTGGAAAATATGCTGTTGTACGAGGCGCTGCTGGAATCTATGGAAAACCTGCGTGTTACGACTGCCGCTAAGCAGCGCATGGAGAGCGAAATGTTGTTTGCAAGGCAAATTCAGCAAAGCTTTCTCCCCCAGTATGAGCTTGCAGCAGAGCGGGTACAGCTAAGCGCTCAGCTAATACCGGCAAGAGAGGTGGGAGGGGATTTTTTCTACTACACCTTGTTGGACGAGCGAACGTTGCTGCTTTGCTTGGGTGATGTATCGGACAAGGGGATGCCGGCAGCTCTTTTCCTATCCGGCTTGATGATTTGGATTAAAGCGAAGGCGAGAGAATGGACATCTCCTGCCGCAATTATGCAAGCCATTAATGAAGAGCTGAGCACTGAGGATTCTACGATGTTTGCCACTATTTTTTTAGCCAGCTTCAATTTGGACACGGGCCGGCTTGTTTATTGCAACGGCGGGCATTGCCCGCCTATATGGCTTTCTAATGGTGAAGCAAGGCTGCTGTCCGGAGATCGAAATTTGCCGATTGGTGTAATTGGCAGTGCGCAATATGTCGAGAATGTGGCGCAGATTACGGAACAAGATACGCTAGTCTTTTATACTGATGGCATTACGGAAGCATTAAATACAGAAAAGCAACTATATGGAACTGAGCGTTTATACGAATTATTGAGCAATATAGCTTCTGCTAAGCCTGAGCAGCTGAATGAACATCTTATAAACGATGTCCGCTTATTTTGCGGCGGTCAGCCGCAAGCGGATGATATTGCAGTTATGTCTATTGCATATTTGCCGGCAGCACAAAAAGAAGCAGATAGGAATTGAACGATATGGAAACGATGCTTCAATTATCTACCTTGACCGATTGTTATGAGCATGCGGAACAGTATGTGCGGGACGAGCTGATCATGCTGGATGTCAGGCTGGAGCTTGAGCTGGAGCAAATATCGGCCTTAAAAGAAGGCAGTGAGCGTGCAGCTGCTTATCCAGGCATGTATTTTAGCGAGGAGGAAGCTTTTGCGCTGCTTAGCTCGGATACAGCGGCCGAACTGTCAAGCGAGCAGCAGCAGCTGCTGGAGCAGCTGGAGCAGCGGATTGCCGCAAAAGCTAACAATAGCAAGCAGAAGGGGGAGCGGCTGCCCGTCCATGTGCTGGAGGGAGAGCTCGGCCTGCATAGCTGGGAGGTGCGTGTTCTGATTGCAGCGCTCGCACCGCATATTGACCGCAAATATTGGAAGCTGTACGGCTATATTCAGGACGATATGACTTGCCAGCATGTAACGCTTGAATTGCTGCTGCGGATATGCTGCAAAAGCAAGCTTGAAAGAAGGCTGCTTTACAAGCAACTGACTAATCCGCATTCTGTGCTGCGCTCTATGCTGTTGTCCTACCCGGTCCGTTCCGCCGATGAATCATCGGTGCTGAAAGAGACGCTGACGCTTGGGCGGTTTATGATTCATTTCCTGCTGGGCATTTCGCAGACCAGCGGGCTGGGTATAAGGCGAATTAGCGAGGAGGAGTTGAATGAGCTTCCGCCTCTTCTCATTCACCAAGAAACACATCAGCAAATTATTCATTATGCGAAGACGCAAGGTCTGGATAAAGGACTTATCTGGAATATTCACGGTGAAGCCGGCAGCGGAAAAAACTTTCAGGCGATGCATGCCGCACGTTCCCTTGGATTTGCCTATATGGAAATGAGCCTGTTGTTTGCACCAGCGGACTTACCCGCATTTCGAAGCAAGCTTGAGCAATTTATGTTAGAAGCACGGTTGTATAATGCTCTGCCGGTTCTTGATCATATGGACGAGCTTGTCAAAGGTGAAGAGACGGATGTGAGGCTGCTTTGGCTAGCCGACAGATTGCAGCAATGCGATAGGCCGATCTTGCTGCTGAGCAGAAAGGAATTTAGAGGGATAGGCCTGCGAAGCCGTTATATAAACGTCCATCTGCCTCTTCCTCATTTTGACCAGAGCCGACTGCTCTGGCAGCAGTTATCCGGGTCATGGATGGAGCTGAAAGATTACGAAGCACAGCGACTTGCCGGCAAGTTCCGTTTTACTCCCGGTTATATTGCAGCTGCAGCGGATCAGGCAGGGCGGGATGAAGAATGGTGCAGGTACAGTGTTAATGGCGAGAAGTTTATGGCGGAGTCAGAGTTAGGGGCAGATCGTAAGGTTAAGCGGCTTCATCAATCGGCTTATCGCATCGTACAGCATCAGCTGGAACAAAAGGCTGTTAAAGTAGATCCGAAGTTCGAATGGTCTGATCTTATTTTGCCGGAAGACACAATTGGGCTGTTAAGACAGGCATGCAATCGGGTGAAAAATCGTTATCAGGTTATGCAGGTGTGGGGATTTGATCGTGTGCTTCCTTATGGCAGGGGCGTCAGCATGATGTTTACGGGACCGCCTGGCACAGGCAAAACAATGTCGGCGCTCGTCATGGCCAGAGAAATGGACGCTGAACTGTACCGCATCGATTTATCGCGAGTTGTCAGCAAGTACATTGGCGAAACGGAAAAAAACTTGAGCGATATTTTTGATCAGGCCAGAAAAAGCGGAGCGATACTGTTTTTTGACGAAGCGGATTCCTTGTTTGGCAAGCGGTCAGAAGTAAAGGATTCACACGATAAATACGCAAATATGGAAACCTCGTTTTTGCTTCAGAAGATGGAGGAATACGACGGGCTTACCATATTGGCAACAAACTTTGCGCAAAATCTGGATGAAGCTTTTACAAGGCGAATTCAATTTATTATTAAATATCCTTTTCCGGATACAGCTCAAAGAGAGCAGCTTTGGAGAGCTTCCCTGCCTAAGCAGCTTCATTCGAAGTCGTTGGATTTCACTTTTTTGGCACAGACCTTTGAGCTTACCGGCGGGCCTATCAAAAATATTATTTTGACTGCGGCATTTCTGGCAGCAGAGGAGGGCTCCGAGCTTCATATGAAGCATATGGTGGAAGGAGCAATCCAAGAGTATAAAAAAACCGGGAAGCTGCTGCTGAAGGATCGGCTTGGGCCGTATGCACAGTATTGGAGGGGGTGAGCACAATCGCAGATTATTCAGTCATTGCCGATATAGGCTTATCCTTGGCGAAGGTGCTGCGCGAAGCGCTGGTTCCTGAGCTGGTCGCTCATTCGGACGGCGTCGGGCTGGCCCACCCTAATGATAAGGGAGATATGAATATAAGCCTCTTCCTGTATGAAATTAAGGAAAATACAGATGTAAGAAGCAGTGATTTAATTGACCAGGGGGATCGTATGCGATACCCGCCTATTGCCCTTGATCTCTATTATTTGATTACGGCCCACTCCGCCTCTGATGTGCTGACGAAAGCGATTGATGAGCAGAGAATGATAGGCAAGGTCATGCAGCTGCTGCACGATCACAGCGTTCTAAAGGGCAATGATCTGGTCGGCTCGCTGGCCGGCACGGATGGTGCCTATAGGCTTGTGAAGGAGGAGATGCCGCTGGAATCGGTGTTAAGCCTGTTTCCTAATACACCGTACAAGCTATCGCTTAGTTATAGGCTGGGCCCAGTATTTCTGGATTCTACCCGTACGAAAGCTGTTGGCAGAGTGCGAGAGCGTCTTGTAACGACGAAGCAAAAATAAAATCAACTATTTTCCAAACGTGAAAGGGGAATTACGATGGCTGAATATTTGTCACCCGGTGTATATGTGGAGGAATTTGATTCAGCGGGTCAGCCGCTGTCTGGAGTAAGCACGAGTATGGCAGGCTTTATAGGACTTGCCGAACGCGGCCCAGTGGAAGGCTTGCCGCTCCTTGTAACTAGCATGAATGAGTTTAAGCGTTATTATGGGTCATATTTAAAAGAAAATCAGTTTGGCGCTTATCGTTATTTGGCTTATGCGGTCGATCAGTTTTTTACTAATGGCGGCTCGCAGGCTTATATTATGCGTGTGGCACCAACGGATAGTGCAGCTGCTTCAAGCGAAAGCGAGCTGTTTAGAATTACAGCCAAAAACCCAGGCTCCTGGGGCAATGATGCCAAAATCTTCTGTGAGCCTTCAAGCAAAGCAAAAACGCAAATCTTCGAGGACTTGGGCGAAGGGAAATACCGCGTAAAAAGCAGTGCAGGCTTTCATGATGGCGATGAGGTCAAGTTTTTTGATGGTACCGGCATTGTGTCCAATAAAGTGGTGAAGGTGCAGGATCATATAATTGAGCTGGAGCAGCCGCTGGAGGGCGACCCGACAGATAACGGCCTGCTGCCAAGTAAAGTATTATCTACCTCGGAATTCACATTACATATTGCTTATGGGCTAGAAATGGAGACATTCGAAAAATGCTCCTTCAATGCAGCAGCTGCAAATTATGTGAGCAAAGTGGCTGAGCGGTCGACATTAGTAAAAATAGAAGCGGCGGAGCAAGCAGCAGTAGCGCAATTATTTGCTGAGCAGGATAAATATTCAATCTTGCTTGCTGGGGGCAAGGACGGTTCGCTTGACGGCTTGTCTCCTGCAAGCTTTATAGGCGAGGACAACGGACCTGGCAAGCGCACAGGCATTCAAGCCTTTATCGATAATGACCAGGCCAGCATTATGTCTGTACCGGGCATAACGGAACCGGCAGTTCAGCTGGCGCTAGTCGCTCATTGCGAGAACTTGGGCAGCCGTTTTGCAATACTCGATATACCGAGAGAAAAAACGAAGGTGCAGGAAGTGCTGTCGCATCGCGATATATTCGATTCCAGCTATGCTGCGATGTACAATCCCTGGCTGCAAGTATTTGATCCTGCAGAAAAACGCAATATTTTTGTTCCTCCGTCTGGAACCGTTGCAGGTGTCTATGCACGCAGCGACAGCACGCGCGGTGTGGAAAAAGCGCCTGCCAATGAAGTCGTTCGCGGCGTAACCGGCCTGGATGTGCAGTATAACAAGGGCGAGCAGGATGTGCTGAATCCCAAAGGCGTCAATTTAATCCGCAGCTTCTCCGGCCAAGGCATCCGAATTTGGGGTGCACGCACGACGTCTTCCAACGCATTGTGGAAATATATTAATATTCGCCGATTGTTTATTTTTGTGGAGGAGTCTATTAAAGCAGGGACGAACTGGGTAGTTTTTGAGCCGAATGACGAGCGTTTATGGGCAAAGGTGCACCGTACCATTGACGCATTCCTTACAAGGGTATGGCGTGGCGGCGCATTACAAGGCTCATCGCCGAGTGAAGCTTTTTACATTGATATCAGCAGCAATACAATGACGCAGGATGATATCGACAACGGCCGCTTGATCTGTGTCATTGGCATCGCGCCGGTGAAGCCTGCTGAGTTTGTAGTATTCCGCATTACTCAAAAAACGAATGAACAATAAGGCTGAAAATATGAAATTGATTTGATAATGAATAGATTAGAGAGGAAGATGTAGCAATGGCAGGCGAACGCAATGATCCATACCGCAAGTTTCGATTCCGTGTAGAGGTGGAAGGCATTGAGCAGGCAGGCTTTAGCGAGGTTTCAGGCTTCGATGCTTCTCTTGATGTGATTGAGTACCGTGAAGGAACAGATGTTATTACTCCGCGTAAGCTTCCAGGACTCGCGAAGTATGGCAATATTTCGTTGAAATGGGGCTCGACAGAGTCGATGGATCTTTTTGAATGGGTACAGGATTGTATCGTTGAAGGCAGTGTAGAACGCAAAACGGTTACCATTATTGCCATTAACGAAGAGGGTGAGGATGTGGCCACTTGGCAAGTCATTGAAGCATGGCCTACGAAATATACAGCGCCAGACTTCAACGCGACCGCATCCGAGGTTGCAATCGAGCTGCTTGAGCTTGCGCATGAGGGTATGCTGCGTACGCAGTAGATGAAGGAATTGCTGCACTGATTTTGTGGGCAAACGGAAGTGGCAGGGAACAACGTTGCTTAATGTTGTTCCTTCCGCTATTTCTGTTCCGATTGGAAGCTGAGCTTGCAGGATGCTGCACAATCAGTCTAAAAAAAGTGGAAATTTGAGGAGGCGTAAGGATGTCCTTTCAGACAGAATATGATTTTGAGCTGCCGCGGGGTTTCGTAGATGAGAACGGCAATCTTCACCGCAGAGGTACGATGAGGCTGGCTACAGCTGCCGATGAAATATTGCCGATGCGCGATCAGCGCGTACAGCAAAATCCGGGCTATTTAACGATTATATTGCTTGCCCGTGTAATAACGAAGCTGGGTGATCTGCGCGCTGTAGATACAAAAACAATTGAGCGCATGTTTACAGCGGATCTGGCATTTTTGCAAAACTTTTATCGTGAAATAAATGAAACAGAAAAGCTTTCCGTACAGGCGGTTTGTCCAAAATGTGATCATGAGCATGAGGTGGATATCTCTTTTTTATCCGTAATGGAAGGAGCCTAAGCGTCTATCCGGAGGAGCGGCTTTATGAGGAGGCTGGCTTTATTGCTTACTACTTCCATTGGAGTCATGAACAAATAATGAACATGGAGCATCGCGAGCGTCGAAAATGGTGCGAAGAAATTTCCAGAATCAATCGGAAAATGAGTGATGAGCCTGAACGGCATAATCCGTTTGATGTATTCAAGTAAGAGGTGAAATGGATGAAGCAGCAGTCAGAGCAGGCAAGAATGCAGCTGGTAGGCTCTTATAGATTTATGGTTGAGCTTGATGGTCTGCTCGTAGCAGGTTTTTCCGAGGTAGGAGGCCTGGTCGTTGAGACGGATACGGAGGAGTATGCCGAAGGGGGACTGAACCAATTTGTCCATCGTTTTCCTTCGCGAACGAAACATGTGCCGCTTAGCCTCAAGCGCGGCATGACCTTGTCCGATGAGCTTTGGAATTGGTACGCCAATGTGGTCGAAGGCCAAATTGAGCGGAAAAGCGGCTCGATTATTTTGTATAACGAACGGGATCAGGAGTTTCGGCGCTGGAATTTTTACGATGCCTATCCGACGAAATGGTCCGGTCCGGATCTTAATGCTTCAGCAAGTGAAATTGCAGTGGAATATATTGAACTGACGCATAACGGCTTCAAGATGATGTAACAGCTGATTGCAGCTGCATACGTCTGTGATATAGACAAGGGGGAAGGCAGGTAGATGAAGGAATCGGAAGTATTGCGCCCCATACAGTTGACCGACGGGTCATTTGCAATCCGCCTCGCTTCCAAGTATGGCTGGATGATTGGCAATCCGCAGCACAATGGGACTTTAATATATTTGGAGCGGCAGGACGCCAAGCGCCGTTCTGCTTCAAGGCAGCATCATATTCACCTGTCTATATCACGGACGTATTCCCCTATAGCTCTGCATGTCTCGATTATGAATCGCATAACAGAGCTTGCAAGGCTTGCAGGCCAACAAACAACGCTTGCTGAATCATTTGGCAAAAGTAAAGCTCGGCTAGTAGAGGCAAAGTCTGCAAAATCGGTGAAGATTGGATCTGGCGATGAACAGCGACAGTCTGATCAAACGAGGCTGCGCGGACTTAACAGTGATCCCCGCAGATTAGAGCACAAACGGCGCGAAGAGCAGCAGAGAGACAATAACCAGCCATCTGTTACTGGAAATGCTGTCTCAGCAAGGCTGCTTAAGACGGAGCAGTCTATTCTTAGCAAAGTGTTATGGAGGACTATGGGGCTTCATGCTGAAAGAGAAAGCCTCAGTAAACGGCCTGGAAGATTAGCTTCCGGCTATTTGCTTAAGCATACGGTGAGCAGAACAGAAACAAAGCAGCTGCTTCAACAGCTGCTTGTGCAGGTCAAGCATGGTTTAGGCAGTTCGGAGCAATCCGTTTTAAGCAAAAATGACGTAGCCATTTCCATGGAAAATAGGTTTAAACAACATTTAGGACAAGAGCAGGTTCAAAGCGGGAAACGTTTGGACCATGAGAGAGGCCAGCCAGATAAACAAACCGAGCGACAATTAATCCGCCAAATCAAGCAGCTTGTTCGAGATCAATCTCAGCTTGAAAATTCAACGCAAAATCAAGTCCGACACACAAAAAAATCAGTGGGCTTCCGTAGTATAGCATCCGATGTTCTTCTTGCGCATAAGAAGTCATTGCAACAGACGCAGACAATTGATTCTAAACAAGTAGTAAAAAAAGAATTATCAAATGCACCTGTAAATTCAATTCATCCAAATTATTGGGCAAGACGAGTCATTCGTCGTATTAAACATTTTAGCGCTATGCGTCAAGATCAATTGCATGAAACAGGAAGTCCTATTGAAACGAAGTGGAAGTCAGAGCAGTTCAAGCAAGGTGCAGCATTATTTTTTAATGCAGTTAAATTTCATTCCAAGCAGGCTGCTCGCCTTCAGCAAAAAGCTCCCTTGTCTCCCGCCGCTAGCCAGGCAGATGAGACGGTTGCAATGAAGCGAAACGGAATTGATATAGCTGCTGCTGTCCAATTAGCGACAGAGACAGTTAATGTCATTAAAAGACTGAGTTTGAAAAATGCATCCCGGTTTGTACATAGAAAAATACGAGATACAGCTAGCCAATCAAATGGTAACAACGCGATTAAGGAAGCTAGCCATACATTGATGCTAAAACGGTATATCAGTGAGGATGTCAGAGCACGAGTTACACTTGCGGAAGAAAGCTTATCGCATCCGAATGTTAAAAAGCAGAGGCTAGGGAAAGCTGCGCGGCTTAACAGCATTACTCCTGAACGTGCCGAGAGCTTGTCAAAGCTTGTTAAACGCAAAAGAGCGGAATTGCAGGTGTCAGCTGTCGATCGATTAGAGGAAGCTGTCAAGGTTGCTGCCCAAGATAATAACAAGAAGCTTTCAATAGAGGTGCGGGATCCAGTTAGCTTAAAGCCAGTTAAGTTGTATATGAGTGCAAGCAATACATCAAAAGGCCAAATGAAAGCAGGTCAGCTTGTAAAAATCCAATCGATTAAAGCGATGTCCGGGCAGCTTGCAAATTTAATCCAAAAGCAAGCCGGCCAGCCGCTTGTTGCAAGTTTTAGAGCTAAGGTGCAGCGTCACTTGGCGGAAACTGAGCATATAGCGGAACAACTGCATTCGAAGGCTGCCGCTCTGTATAGACAGACAGCAGCAGAAGCATATCGCCAGGAGAAACGGCGTACTGTCGTAAACGTTCAACACGAGGAGAAACAGCATGCTGCCGTGAAAGCTAATCGCGGGGAGAAGCAGCATACTGATGCGCAAACTCATCACAAGGAGAAACAGCATACTGTCGTAAAAGTCCATCGCCAGGAGAATCAGCATACTGTCGTAAAAGTTCATCGTCATGAGGTGAAGCATACTGTCGTAAAAGTTCATCGTCATGAGGTGAAGCATACTGTTGCACAAGCTCATCACAAGGGGAAGCAGCATACTGCTGCACAAGTTCATCATAAGGAAAATCAGCATACTGTCGTAAATGTTCGTCGTCATGAGGTGAAGCATACTGTTGCACAAGCTCATCACAAGGAGAAGCAGCATACTGTCGTAAAAGTTCATACTATACAGTTGCCGCAAGCAGCAACATTCGCAAGTAGCTCAAAGCCGTTACAATCCGTGGCTCGTCGTAAGGAACTGCCACAATTAGCCCAGATTGAGCATATGAAGAAGCTGCTAGTGAACACAGTGCCAGTGAGTTTAGAACAACAGCGTGCTATGTCGAATGCTCGTGCCATGAATAACCTGCCTGCAGAAATAAAAAACCAGCAGCTTGAGCAGCAATTCACAATGAGTAGTATACGAGCAATAACTAAAGCATATGTGAAAATGAACAAAATTTCTCCTATTCGTCGGCAGTCTCCATTAAGCGAAAAAGCAGCTTCTTTGGCGCAAACCAGAGTATTCATGCGCGCTGAAATACGACAGCTTGCCACAAAGGCCCGTAAGTATGCGAATATGCAAATTACCAGCTCAGCCCAGACGATAAGTGATGGGATTAGCCCCAAAACCGTAAGCGTTGTTTCGCTCGGTACTCCAGGGGACCAACAAATCATTAATGGCGCTCAAACTTCGGCGATTGTCCATCGTAAATCTGCGGATATAGCTGCTAAAAAGCAGCAAATTGTAAGCCGCTCGCATGCTGCACCGCATAAGGAAGCTGCGCTTCATGTGCTGCAGCGCACCCCGCCAAAGGATCTGGCGCAAAAGGAAGCGATGACAAGCTTGAAGGACGCTATTAAAGGCGTAGAAAAGGAACTATTGCAGGTAAAGGAACAAGCAGCAACGCCTCAAATGAATATCAAGCAGCTTACAGACCAAATGTACAGAGAGTTTTCTCGCAGGATGCGGCTGGAGCAGCAGCGTAGAGGATTATGATTGAGGGCAAGAATGGGAATGGAGAAGCGGCAGCGTCCGCCTTTGTAGGCCACTTTTATCTATTACAGGGGTGCTTATTCATAAAAATTGGACTACAACAGCGGTAGGATGCCCATTTTTGATCGCAGCGGCCCCCCTTTCTATTGCTTGTTGCTCTTATCCATAATCAGAAAATCGATTGGAGAGTGAAAGGGTTGGCACTTAAGAAAGCGATGATTTGGATTGATCGCGGACATAGCACAGAACAAATTGACGTTATGTTCAATCCGACGGAATACAGCATGGACGCCTCCAATGAATATTCCTGGCAGACAGTCCCCGGCCTGTCGCTGCCAATTGCTCAATTTGTCAGCGGCGAGTCTACCTCGCTCAATATGGATTTGTTTTTCGATACTTACGAGGCAGGCACTGATGTCCGGCAGAAAACGATGCAAATTGCGGGATTGCTGGAAGTCGATAAAGATTTGCACGCGCCGCCGCTATGCAAGTTTGTATGGGGGACACTGCAATTCAAAGGCGTGGCAGTGAAGGTGTCGCAAAGATACACGATGTTTTTAGACTCGGGCCTTCCGGTTCGAGCGACGCTGAAAGTTACTTTTCGTGCCGTTCAAAGCATCACGGAACAGTTCAAAAACATTCCGCGCCAATCGGCCGATCGGACCAAGCAGCGTACGGTAAAGCAGGGGGATCAGCTTTGGCAAATTGCTGCCGAGGAATATGAGGAACCGGGGCTATGGCGCGAAATTGCCCGAGCAAACGGTATTGAAAATCCGAAAAGGCTGGAGCCAGGCACAGTCATTAAAATTCCACGCCTGTATGGCTGAAGCGAGGGAGAACGGTTATGAGCAATTTGAAGCTGAATACAGACAAATTTACGTTTGAGCAGCTTGAGACGAAATATCGGAACTTTATCGCGCCAGGCTACAAAATAATGGTGGATAACAAGGATGTTGTCCGTGAAGGAATGGCTATAAGCTACGTTACAGTCGAAACGACAACGACCCGCGAAGCGGATACGGCTACCTTCTCTATTGTCAACGCCTACAATTTGGTTACGCGTGACTTTCAGTGGCTCGAAAAAAGCTTGACGCTAGGCAGCACGCTCGAAATTCATATGGGCTATTTGGACCGCATGACCCCCGTTTTCTTCGGCTACATTACAGCCGTTAATATAGAATTTCAGCAAAATGAAACCCCTAAACTGATTGTAACCGGGATGGATCTGTCCTTCAAAATGATGCTGGGACGCAAGGCTAAAACGTGGTCAAATAAAAAGCTGTCTGATATGGTCAAGGAGCTTGGTCAACAGTATGGCGCTAACAGCTTTGTTGTTGATGATACGAATAACGTACTCGCCACGTTTCCGAAAAAACCGGAGAATGACTATCAGTTTTTGCAAACATTGGCGTATAGCATTAACTATGAATTTTTTATCGTTGGAAAAACATTATATTTTCGCAAAAGAAATCAAAGCAAATCTCCGTTAATGACCTTATCCAGGGGCAAGCATTTACTTTATTTTCATGTGGAGCACAATATCGCAGAGCAAGTATCGGGAGTAACTGTAAGGAGCTGGGATTCCAGCACGCAGCAGGTTATTGAGGGCTCTGCTTCAAGTGTGCAGCGAATTGGAACGAATCCGGCAACAGGGCAGGATATTATGAAAAAGCTGGGCAGCTTTGAAGAGTTTCTTTATTTGAATGCAGAGGACTATCAGGATGCAAGAGAGAAGGCTGATGCCGCGCTCAATGAGCGAGCAATGAGGCTTGTTACGGGTGAAGCGGAGTGTATTGGCCTGCCGGAAATACGCGCTGGGCGATTCATCAAGCTGGATGGCCTCGGAAAAAAGCTTAATCAGCCTTATTACATAAAAAGCGCTGCACATACAGTCGACGAGTCAGGCTACTCGACGCGTATGAGCGTGCAAGGAAATGCGGTGTAGCCAGCCATGTATGATTCGCTGCAAGGTAGAAATGATGAGCTGCTTGGATTGGTTAACGGTGTATACATCGGCATAGTAACGGACAACAAGGATCCCGAGAATCTAGGACGTGTACGTGTGAAAATTCCTGTGCTGGATAATCAAAATGCAATGAATTGGGCGCGTGTTGCGACACTCATGGCAGGCAAGCAGCGCGGCTCCTTATTTTTGCCGGAGGTTGGCGATGAGGTGCTAATTGCTTTTCAAATGGGGGATTTGCGCGAGCCAATTGTAATTGGCAGCATGTGGAACAAAAATGCGCCTCCTCCCAATGGCAAGGATGAGCGCAACAATATACGTAAAATTACGACCAGAGCAGGGCATGAAATTATTTTCGACGATACAGACGGCGATGGTAAAATAACGCTGAAAACGCAATCCGGACATGCATTGGTGCTGTCGGATAAACAGGACCAAATTACGCTGCAGGAGAAAAGCGGACAGCATACGCTCAAAATAAAAGGCGGCTCCGCCAATCAAATTGAGCTGGCCAGCGGTTCGAGCAAAATTATGCTGAACAATAAAGGAACTGTCACAATTGAAAGCATGAAGGAAGTTAAGCTGAAGGCAGCGCAAATTGCGTTGGAGGCTACGGCTACGCTGGATCTTAAGGCAAGCGCTGCCCTTAATCTGAAATCCGACGGAATTGTGACTGTTAAAGGCTCTATCGTCAAAATCAATTAATTTGGGCATGAGATGAGGAATGAGGATGTCAAAGGATTTTCTTGGGCGCGGCTGGAAGTTTCCCATTGAAGTGGACGAGGTTACAGGACGCATAAGGCATATCCAGTATGAGGATGACATCGCAGAAGCGATCAAAATCATAATAGGGACGTCCAAGGGCGAGCGGATTATGCGGCCCGATTACGGCTGCAGCATTAACCGTTATTTATTTGAGGGAAATGATGATACGACGCTGCGCTTAATAGAGGCTGAGGTTGAGGAAGCTGTACGGACATGGGAGCCGCGCGTGCATGAAGTAGAAGTACAGGTAGAGCGGGAGACAGGCCAGGAGCAAAGACTGCTGATCCACGTCAAGTATACCGTTCGCACGACCAATAACCTGTTTAATCAGGTATACCCTTATTATTTATTTGAGGGATCACATTAACAGGCGGAGAGAGATAATTGATGAAAGAGCGTACAGATAAGGGATTTTACAGCAATATTCCGATCATTGACAATCGCACAAAGACACAGCTGATGGAGCAGATGAAAAAGATGTCGCCGAGCTATGCTCCTGAGTGGCGCTTTAGTCCGGACAATCCTGATCTTGGCACAGCTCTAGCCCTATTATTCGCTCACTTGCTGGAAGGCAATATTAAACGTTTGAATCAGGTGCCTTATAAAAGCTTTATCACCTTTTTAAATCATTTTAATGTTGCACTTGCACCGGCTATGCCTGCGCTTGCCTATTTGACCTTTAAGCTTGCGGAAGGGACACCGCACTCCATATTTGTGGATAAAGGCGTACAAGCAGCTGCGAGCCATGCGGATGAAGCCGAGTCTGTATTGTTTGAAACTGTTCAGCCCGTGCTGCTTACAACCGCTAAACTGACCGATGTTATTTCTGTCAATCCGAAGCAGGATCGAATCGTAATGATTGGCGATAACGGACTGCTCAAGGAGCATGACGGAAGAGGCATAGCTTTATTCGGCCTTGAAGGACAAAATATGCAGGAGCATGTTTTATATATACGCCATGATTTTTTATTTTTGCTGCATGGGCCGTCCTTTATTGAACTGACCCTGCTTCATTCGCAGCATGGCAGCGCTGCTGATGAGGCCGCCGGCTGGATGACTGATCTGAAGCAGGTTGCCTGGGAGTATTGGACTGGCGAGGGCTGGCAAAGCTTTGACCGGGCTTATGGCAAAGGCAATATTATCCGCCTTGTGAAGCTTAGTCCGTATGCCGTACGGCAGGTGGAATGCCATGGAGACTACGGTTATTTTATCCGCTGCCGTGTTCTTGGGAATGATCAGCACAAAGCAGCCTCCCTGCTCGGAAAAGCACAATTTGAACGTATGCTGGTCAAAAGCGAATATGCAGCAGCCTCCGAGCGGTCAGGCTTGGTTCCTGATCGATTATATTTTAATGATGTTCAGCTTATTGCGGATAACAGCTATTATCCATTCGGACAAATTTTTGCACCGTACGGCTTGTTTTATATCGCCAGCGAAGAGGCGTTCTCAAAGCGAAGTGCAACAATCAACATAAAATTCGATGCCGAGCTTGTCCCTCATCGCATGATTCCTGAGCATCCGAAGCCTATTCAATGGAAGCCGATTATGCGCCGTGAAATCGTGGACGCGCAGGATATCCCTGATATGGTGACGATTGCAACCCTGCAGTGGGAGTATTGGAACGGACGCTCATGGGCAATCCTGCCTGTAACGCCGGAATCACGCACGTTGTTTCAAACGGTATGGGAAGGGCGTATGGTTTTTGAAGTGTCTTACTGCTGCCCCGATGATATAGCAAAAATTATCGTTAATGCAGAAGAAAATTATTGGATTCGCGCAAGAATATTGCAAATTACGAATGCTTATTCATCTAATGCCGTTTACTATTCACCGCATATTCAAAATTTGCATATTCGATACGGTTATGAAAAGCCTGTTCACAGTCCTGAGCAATTGCTTGCTTACAATAATTTGGAGCTTTTGGACCGAACACATGAGGTGCAGGCTGGCGGAATGCCCATCCGCCCCTTTACAGCTTTGGAAGGTCAAGCGCCAGCGGTATGGCTGGGCTTTGATACGCCGCCAGAGCGGGGACCGATTCATTTGTACGCTGATATTGCAGCTTCAAGGTCAGTAGGGCAAAATCCGCCTTTGATGGAATGGCAATATTTGCGCAGAACAGGCTCGCATTCCGTCTGGACAGCTTTGCCTGTTGCCGATGATACAAATGGATTTACGAAAAGCGGAACGATTCAATTTGCGGGACCTGCGGATTTTGCGAGGACGATGCATTATGGCAAGCAATGCTACTGGCTTCGGGCCATTAATCGGGATGAGCGCTTCAATGCTGTAAGCTCTGCTGCAGTCAGCCCTCGAATTCGTGAGCTGCTGCTCAATACAACACTTGCCGTACAGCAAAATACGATTGTCAATGAGTTTCCGAGACAGCTGGAGCAGCAGGAGGATATGTCCGGGCAGCCTAATGCGCATTACGTGTTATCGCAAACACCCGTGCTGAGAGAAGAGGTATGGGTTGACGAAACAGAGGCGCTGCTGCCCGGTGAGCTGGCCCAGCTGCAGCAATCCGGCTTGAAGCTCGACATTATAGAGGATTCGGAACAGGAAGCTATGCGTGTTTGGGTGCAGTATACGCCTGCCCTGCAGTGGCTGCATTCCGCTCCGTCTGACCGGCATTACCGCATTGACCGGGCAACAGGACGCATTACCTTTGGCAATGGCCAATCAGGCAAGGCGCTGCCTGCCAGCGGCAACGATATTGTAAGAGTCACCTATGCATGCGGAGGGGGAGAGAAGGGCAATGTGCCGGCTCATTCCATTCAAACGCTGCAAAGCTCGATTGCTTTTGTGGAAAAGGTGACTAACCATTATCCGGCAGCAGGCGGCTGTGACGCCGGCACGCTGGAGGAAGCGTCAGAGCGGGGGGCCAAGCGTTTTGTGCATCGCCATCGTGCCGTCACCGCACAGGATTACGAGTGGCTGGCTCGTGAAGCTCACTCCAACGTAGCAAAAGTCAAATGCTTGCCTAACGTTAACCGCCTGCTCAATAAAGAGGCTGGAGCAGTTTCGATCGTTATTTTGCCAAAATCCGGTATGGGCAGCGATGTTCAATTCCAGGAAATACAGCGGGCTGTCGAGACCAGTCTTATTGCAAAAGCCTCAGCAGGCACGGCATTTCCTGGCAAGCTGCACGTAATCAGACCGGCTATTTTGGAAATAGGCGTCTGCGCTACCGTATGGGTGCGCAGCATGGAGCAGCTTGTGCCTGTAGAGAACGAGCTGCTGCGAAAGCTTGATCAATTTCTTCACCCTATAACCGGCGGGGCGGACGGGAAAGGCTGGGGCATCGGCGAGCGCATCCATTCCTCCATGTTCTATGCGTTGATGAAGTCGCTAAGCGCCGTTGTACATATTCCGCAGCTCGCTCTCGATGTCTATAAGGTAGAGGATGGCGAGCGGCAGGAATGGAATCCCGATCGCATGGACCAGCTGCCGAACAGCGTAGTAACTGCTGGCAAGCACCGGCTTATCGTTGAGCTGCACAGATAAAAGGGGGAGTAAGCATGTTGCCTTTACCGAATTTGGATGATCGCAGCTTTGAACAGCTTGTAAGCGAAGCGCGCAGTCTGATCCCGGGTATTATTCCTGAGTGGACGGATGAGAATGCTCATGATCCCGGCATTACTTTGCTGGAGCTGCTCGCTTGGCATCTGGAAATGCAGCAGTTTCAAACGGATCGTATTACAGCCAGCCATGACCGCAAATTTCTGCGCTTGCTCGGCGAGACTACGCGCGATGTCGTTCCTTCGACGACTTCTGTCAGTATTTCAAAATCGCCGTATCCGATGTATATCCCTTATGGTACGCTTTTGCGCGTGAGAGATTTGCCTTTTGAAACGATCCGTGCGATTACAGTGCTGCCGGATTCTAATCAGGAAATTACGACTTATACAAAGGACGGCGTTAATAAAATAGAAGAGGATATGACCTCGGGCAGAGTGACGTTTTATCCATTCGGTCAACAGGCTGAAGCGGGAGCGAGCATGGTTATTGCGCTGGGGAAGGCGCTGCCTCAGCTGCTGCCGCTCTCGCTGTGGATCGAGCTGGACGACCAGGATCCTGCCCACCGTATTCCGGCCAGATACAAGCATTTTACTCCTTCAGGGCAAATCGAATGGAGCTATTGGCATACGGCTGACAACGAGGAGCAAGAAGCTGACGGCTGGCGTCCGCTTCAGATGGAGCGGGATGAAACCTATGGCCTGCAGCAAAGCGGTCCTATTTTATTTGCGATACCAAAAGGGGCCAGGCAAGTGCGCCGCATTCGCGCATTGCTTGCTGGAGGGGGCTATAACGATCCGCCACGCATACGCCGAATGGTATGGAATGAAGTATTTGCGACGCAAGGTCAAACGTTGTGTATGGCGGTATGCTTTAATGGCAAAGAGGCCGGCAGTCAGGCTGATCCGGACATCATGCTCGAGCACGGGCTGTTTCTGCAGAGCGAGCTGGCAGTACAATTTCGTACCAAAGCTGGCTGGGTAGACGTGTCCCCCTCGAGCTATTGGATTAATTATACGGATGAGCTGGCCAGCCTGCAGTTTCAAACTAATGTGGAATTGCCAAGCGGCAAGGAAAGTATTCGGGTAATTGCCAATGCAAGGGAATTCAGCCGTCATATTTATTTGGGGACCGGTACCGGCATATCTCATCAGCAGTATGTATTGCCAGTCCAGCCGCTGCTTGCCGGCACGCTCGGCATTCAGGTCGGCTGGCTTGCTGATGATAAGCAAACGATGCTATGGCAGGACTGGGAACGGGTGTATGATTTTGACGAGTCGGATGATGCAAGCCTTCACTATATTATTGATACAGAAGAAGGTGTCATTCGCTTTTCCGATGGCGTTCATGGTGTCGTGCCCCCAGCATGCACGCAGCCCAACATTAGAATTATAAATTACAGAATAGGGACCGGAGCAGCCGGTAATGTAAAAGCAGACACCATTCACGAGCTGGATTATTTCAACATTCCCTTGCATGTAACGAACCTGTTTCCGGCATATGGAGGCATGGAGGAGGAATCGCTGCAAGCTGCGCTGCAGCGGGCAAAGCTTGCGGTTTTAGAACCTAAATGCGGCATTACGGCGCAAGATATCGAGAAGCGCGTAGGGGAAATACCAGGCTTGCGACTAGTGCGCATCAAAGCGATTAATGGCTACAATCCGCGAAGAGGCGCAGCTGCCGGCAATAGCGAGCTTGGTCATATCGCGGTAGTTGTTGTGCCCTATAGCCGCAGTCCGCTGCCGTATCCGACAGAAGGCATGCTGCATACGATTCGAACGCATTTGGAGCCGTATCGTCTGCTTACCACAACTCTGCATGTAATCCCGCCGGATTATATAAAAGTAACTGTCAGATCCATAGTTGTCGTGCATCCGCGCTATGAAGGAAGAGAGCATGAAGTGCGGCATGCGCTGCAGCAGTGGCTGCAGCCCTATGGCAGCGAAGGTCAGGCGGGCTGGGAGTTTGGCAAAACAATTTATAAAAGCGATGTATTCAACATTATCCATCGCGTTCCCGGTATTCAGTATATACAGGATGTCTGGCTGTCAGCCGAGGGTAATCACGCATTCGTCGATGAGGGCGGGGATATTCGCATTCCGCCGAACGGCCTTGCCATATCAGGAGATCATGACATTGAATTTATTGTTGCAAGCGGATAGGAGGCTGTTTGGATGAGTGATCGCACTTTTTTCTCATTTCGTAGAGCTCCGGATTGGGCCAGAGGTTTTTCCATGCAGCTGGAGCATCAAAAAGACGGCTATAGTATCGTAAGGGAAAAGGTCTATCGCCATCAAAGCCGCTATCAGCTGGCTTCCAGCGAGCATATAGCTGGAGTGACAAATACAGCAGCAGATTCTGAAGGGCGCTGGTACGTGCTGGATGAGCAGAGAACCGTATGGCGAATGGATGCTGCAAGCCGATATGCGGAGAAAATAATTCAGCTTGAAGAGAACGCGGGGAGTCCAACGTATATTGCGGCGGCGGGTGAAGCGGTAGTAATTGCCTTTCAAGGTGAAAGCAGCAGGCTGGAGGCGCTGCAAATCGATAAATCGCAAATTCGCTGGACAACAGACAATTGGTATGAAGAAAGCTTTCATATTCAAGCGATCGCGCCGGATCATTCCGGGGGCTGGCTTGCAATAGCGACACTAGGCGCTGAGACAGAGCTGCAGCTGCTTCGCTTCGATGTTTCCGGCTTGCCGGCCTATCGCATTCCGCTTGACGCAGCTGCAGTCGACAACAGCGCGGGTGAAGCCGAACCTCACACGCAATCTGGCAGCAGATTTCAAATTGTTTTAGGAAAATCACCAACATGCTGGATAATGGATCGCTATACGCAGCAGCTGATTGAAGTGGATTTGCTAAGAAATTATGCTGCTTTAAGCAATATGGATTTTTTGCCTGACAGCTGTGAAATGATTTCATTATGCTGCACAGAGGAAAATTTGCTATGGCTGCTGCTGGCGGAGAAGCAGGATCGGAATGTATGCTCCTTGCTTGCTTTGAATGCTGAAGGAGCTGTAATGAAGCACGGCTATACCGGCAATGCAGCTGGCGAGCTGTTAATTGCAGGACATAGCTGTTTGTATATATGGAATGCAGATCAGCGCTTGGTTTTTCGCATTGTACCGGTATCCGAGCCGGCTGTCTGGAAAGCGACCGGCAGCCGGATGGGCATTTGGATCAGCGAGGCGCTTGACAGCGGCGAGGCAGAGACACAGTGGCACAGGCTGGTCTTGCAAGCAACGCGTCAAAATGATACGCAAATGAATATCCGCTATTATGCCTCGGATAGTCGTGAAATATGGCTGGGTCAAGAGCGTACGACGATAGAACGTTTTTTGGCTGATGAACGAATACCGATAGAGGAAAGGCTGGCTTTGCTGGCGCCATATTGGTCAACACCTTTAAAGGACCCGCAGGATGCGCTTATTCACAAGGCGAAGGGACGCTACCTTTGGTTGTACGTGGAGCTGATCGGTTCTGCGAATAATGCGCCCGGCATTCGAAGCATGGAGGTTTACTTTCCGCGCCAAAGCTATTTGGATTATTTGCCGGCACTTTATCAGCAGGACGAGCATTCTAGTGATTTTCTATCACGCTATTTGAGTATTTTTCAAACGATGATCGAGCAGGTGGACGATTCGATTCAGGGCGTTACACGTATTCTTGAAGCTAATCAGGTAACGGGCAGCTCGCTTCGCTGGCTGCTTGGCTGGCTAGGCATCGAGACGGAGGATGATTGGAGCGATGAACAGCTGCGCAAGCTGCTCAAGGCCGCCCCGCAGCTGTATAGCTTGCGCGGCACAAAATCGGCTCTGGAGCGGTTGATCGAGATTTACACGGGCGAAAAACCGATCATTTTGGAATATGAGCAAGTAAAGCCGCTTAAGGAAAATGTTGAGCTGGGCGAGGTGGCAGACCGCTTGTATGCTGCTGAACCGCATATGTTTAATGTGCTGGTCAAGGCGGAAACGGTAGATACGGAGTTGAAGCGGGTATCCCTCCAGCAGCTGATCGATGCTTATAAGCCTGCTTTCGCGACGTTTAAGCTCATTATTTTGCAGCCGTGGGTGTATATGGACCTGCATTCGTATTTGGGCATGAATACGATATTGTCTGAACCGACATTGCTGACGCTCGATGGCCGTTCGTCAATGCCCCATCATACGATTACGATAGATGTTGGACAGGAAAACCGGATGGACCAGCATACGAGACTGGGCCTCAATTCTCGTTTGGAATAAATGCAAGGGTGGGAGATTAGCAATGAACAGATCAAGGTATATTCCGTTTGAGCGCAATCGGTATTTTTATGGCAAGCTGCTTACGGTCCGAGACTTTATGTCAGAGCAAACTTATTATTCAGACAAACGGCGTCTATCGAACCGCTTGCTGTTTGGAAGCGGGGTAATTACAGGTCTTCAGGTCGTTGCAGTGGATGATAAATCGATATCGATTGAAGCGGGCGCGGCGCTTGACCAATTAGGAAGAGAAATAATCGTACCGTCACCCGTTACGATGAAGCTCTCGAACATGGATGGATTCACAAATAATGATTATGCCAAAAATGTTTATCTTTGCCTGGCCTATGATGAGAAAGGCAAGGAGCCTGTGCATACAGTGACGGGATCCTTAGGCGCGAATGAAGAGGTAAGCGAGCATAATCGTATTTTGGAAAGCTATCGCCTTTACGTAAAGGAACAGCCTCCAGTTCCTTCCGCACTGGAGTACGATGCATTAATTGAAGATACTACAGTGTGGTACGATGACGGGCAGGTAAGGGTGCTTCAGACTGTACCGCGTTATGTAGAGCCTGGCCAGTTGTTCCATATTGAGTTGACTGTCGAAAAGACGCTGCAGACACCGCATATCTCTTTTGAATATGAGCCGGAGCTTCTTCATGCAGAGCTTGCGGAGGAGCTGATACAAGGGAAGATCGTATTTTCTGAGCCTACGGATGGCGGAGCTGCCAGCTATAAAAAACGAATCAGCTTGCGTGCTTTGCATAATGAGGAGCAGGAAAACAAACAGGTCATTTCCATCGGTGTAAAAGCAGGGACTGCGAAGCTGGTAATTGGCGATAAGCTCATCTATGAGCTATCGAACATTAAGCAGATGATAGAAACTGCTGGGCAAAGCGCCTTGGAGCGGATTTTGGAGGCCTTTCATTCCCGTTCCCTGGATCGTGCAATCGAATCGCCTGCTGAGCCTTGCTTATACATTGCCAAAATACATTTGCTGCAGATGGGAGCCAGCTATGTCATTGATCAAGTAGAATCGTTGCCGTTTAAAGATTATGTCATTAACCCGACGTTGCTGTATAAGCTCCTTGCCGCAGCCGATAAAGAGGCGCATGACTATTCGGCTGCAAGCGAGGCAGGTACCGATGCTGCCAAAGCAAAGGGGATAGAGCAGGACAGTGCTGCAATTGTACAATTTCCAGATATCGAGCAGGAATTCAAAGAGCTTTTTCCTCAGGAGCACGAGGAAGTGAAAGAAAGATATATTGCTTCTGGAACTGTAGAAATTTCAATCGTTTCGCAGACCGTGAAAAAGTGGTATCAGCGAAGGCAGAAAAATTTCTATTCCGAAGAAATCGAACATGGCCTGGAAATAGGAGCAAATGAGGCTGTATTGCTTACAGCAGCTTTATCAGACGAGTCGGAGCACTCTGATATCCCGGTGCCTGAAATGTGGCAGCGCAGCAATTCTATATACACGGGTCCGCAAGAAATATTCGAGGGCAGCGAATTTGCTTCAAGCTATCCGCGAATATCGATCGGCACCGTACAATTTCCGAAAAAGGGCAGCTTCCGGATTGGCATTCGCTTGCATCAAAAAACAGAGCGGACCCGAATTAAAATTCGATGGTGGGCCGTTAAAGCAGAGGCTGGCGAGTATGCAGACAGCTTGACCAGCGACGCAATAAATGAAGGCTGGCAGAGCGCAGCGGCTGCAAAGCAGCAATAAACCGGCTGGCCAGTTTATTAAACAGAACAGGCATCCCCAAAGTCATAATATGACTTGAGGATGCCTATTTCGCTTTCGTAGAGGGCTGTGCAAGCATTGAAAGGGAATCTGCAGCGGTCAAGTTTGGGCAGAGGGCTGCTGTTACCCATAATGGAGCGGGAATGGTCACACATTCCGCTATTTTCCTTAAAACCGCCATTTTTTAAATTTCGCGGCCATACGTTCCGCTATTCGACTCTAAATGTGACATTTTCTACGATTTATTGACCAATAGCGGAACGTCTGTCACTTCGCCGCCTCAAAGCTGCTATTTTGGGTGCAATAGCGGAACGACTGACCAGTTGGGAAGACTGTTGTTTCATTGGGGCTAAGGCAAAAGGCTTTTTCCTTCCCAATCTTTGCTGCACCGTGTATCCAACAGCTTAGCAATGGTAGGGGCAACGTCGATAATCGAAGCTTCCGGCAGCTGTCCGCCTGGGGTAAAGCCTGCCCCTTTTATAAAGATCGGGATCGTCATATCCTCCGGCATGCTCGTGCCATGGCTGCGGTCATGGCCGCCATGGTCAGAGAGAACGATAATCGTATAATCTTCAGGAATGGCACGGGTTATATCCTCCACACATACCCAAGAATCATAAACAGCCTGAATATACTCATCGGACATCCAACCGTATTTATGCCCCATCACATCAACCAGCCCTAAATATAAAAAGGTGAAATCAGGCTGGTGCTCATTTATATATTCCGTTGCTTTGCCGGTCAGCATATTTTTTGTTGCTTCATACGTGTGTGCATCTCCCGAAATAAAGCAATTATGAGCGAGCGAGCCCGGGCGCGCCAAGTCGCGCAGCTCCGCCCAATCATGGAAGAGTCCACATGCTTTGTCATTGGCAGCCAGCTGTTCAAACAATCCCGATATAGGGCGTACCTGTGCCGTATAAGTGTTTTCCAATATGCCGTGGCGCTCCGGCGGCACGCTGTGGAAAAGCGACATATGGCAAGGCAAGGTTACACTCGGCATAACGGTTTGAGCATCAAGCGTATAGCTGCCCTTCGTTTTCATTTCCTCGATAAAAGGATGTGCACATTTCTCTAAACTATCAGGCCGCATACCATCAATCAATATTAGCAAAACCTTTTCTGACAAAGCACTCACTCCGATCGTCCATTTGGTGGGAACTAATCCATTGTATGAAAACAATTAAAAACAACGAAAAACACTTAATCACAACTACAATATAATCGGTAACGGCACTGTCGTCAAACACTTTTTATTTATTTGCCAAAATAAAAAGGATATTACTGATTCTCTATATTTGGAGTGGTTAAGCGGGAACGATATTGCGCTGGCGAATGTCCGGTTTTCTTTTTAAATAGGGTGTAGAAAAACTTCAGGTCACGGTACCCGACAAGATTTGCTATTTCTTTTATGGAATAAAACGGATGCTGGAGCAGCTCCAGACTTTTTTTAACCCGAACGTTTTGAATGTATTCAATAAAAGACTGCCCGGTTACTTGCTTGAATATTTTTTGCACATAGCTGGGACTGGTCGAAATGAGCTGAGCCGCATTTGCCAGTGTGATCGTCTGGTTGTAGTGCTTATCAATATAAGAAAGAATGATGCTGATTCCAGAATAGGCTGGCATAGAAAAAGCTTGATTCGTTTCCAATCGGTATAAATAAACTAGCAGCTTAGTTAATTGGGCATATAAGGCAGCCTCATAGCCTGCTTGCTTTGAAAAGTATTCCTGATGCATGCCTTCCAAGAGCTGACGGCCCTCTGAGCTGGTATCCTTGTACCTGCGATAAGAAGCGGATTCCCCGTTTAAAAGTGAATAGATTTCAGCTGGAAGCGGATAGGAAAGCCCCAGCTGTTGCGGGACATTCTTGTCGAACAGGCAATTGTAGACGATCAATTCATTTTTGGATAATGGCGATGAAGGACGGTATACATGATGCGTGCCGATAGGGATAATATACAGGTCGCCCTTCTCTGCGACGACTCTCTCATCTCCAATATAATGAAAGCCCTTGCCCTCGGCGACGTATTGGATTTCAATGAAGTCATGAATATGCAGAGGCAGTGTAAAGGCTTCGCGTTCCCTGGTAATGTACATCGGAAAACGTTCATCCCAAAAGCTTTTTCCTTCTAAGGTGTGGAGGTCCGCTGTCATCTGAATCACCCCTCTAATTAAAATAATAGAAAGTATACGTTTTCAACCTGTTCCTATAGAAAAGATGTAATTGACCTATTCATATCACAGATTGCCCCCTGTAAACAAGAGAAATGACTATGCTATGCTGTTGAAAAATAGTAAGGAGATGAAAGAAATGGAATGGGAAGCAGATTGGATTTGGCGCTCCAGCCAGATCCAGATTAATGATTTTGCCTATTTTCGCAAAGAATTTCATATCCCTGAGCAGCTTGAGACAGCACAGCTGTATGTTTCCTGCCACCATTATGCGCATGTATATGTAAATGGGACGAAGCTCGGAGGCTATGGGACGCCTGCTCCGACCTACCCGGAGAAAAGAAAGCTGTATACCAGGTATGAGGTTAGCGGCTTTCTGCACAAGGGAGCTAACTGTATAACGGCAGATGCCCATTACTTGGGAGGAAACTGTCAAAATTCTGTTAATGGGCTTCCAGGGTTTCGCTTGGAGCTGCATTGGAAGGACGGAAGCGGCAGGCTGCATAAGCTGCTGTCGGATACTAGCTGGCTGGCGCTCAAGGATATGCCGCATCAGATAGGGGCTCCTTACCAACAAAACAGAAGAATATCAGCTGTTGAGGCCTATGATGCAAGGAAATGGGATCCGGCCTGGCGGCTTGCTGGGGGAGATTACAGCGCAAGATCAGCTCCAGTGCAATTAGCGCTTATTAGCGGCGGCGATTGGCCCATGCAGCTGCAGGCTATACCGGAGGGCAGGATCGAAGAAGAACTGCCGACCAATAAGTTGGCTGTGCCGCATGATTCCGGAAAGGAAGAAAATGTGCAAGTTTTTGATGCCGGCAGAGTTGTATCCGGATGGCCGCGAATTAGGCTTAAAGGATACAAAGGAACAATGATTCGTATGCGTTATTCTGAGAATTTGAATGAGTATGGCCGCGTTGGACATAACGTTGCCAATGAAGTCTCTGAATTTTACTATGACGAATATACGATGCGCGGTGAGGAAATAGAAGAATGGCAGCCTGATTTTTCTTACAAATCTTTTCGTTATGTTGAGATAACGGGCTATCCCGATGTAGTAGATGCAGGTGATGGAATAACTGTATGCACGGCCCGAACGAATATCCGCTCCGCTGGAAGTTTCAGATGCTCAGACGAGCTGTTGAATAATATGTATGCCGCAGCTGTACGTACACAAAAAAACAATGCGCTGGGCCAATTTGTAGATTGCCCTCATCGTGAGCAAGCGCAATATTTGGCTGATACAGATTTGCAGGCAGAGCTGTTAATTTATAATTTCGAAGCGATTACTATGCTGGAAAAAACATTGTCCGATTTTGCTGATGCACAGCTGGAGGATGGCACATTTCCGTTTGTGGCGCCGACGACTTTCGAGTGTCCTGATTTTAATATTCAAATACCGGAATGGGATTTGCATTATGCCACTCTGCTATGGAAGCTTTATGAAGCTGCAGGCAATGTTGAGTTATTGGCTACTTATTATGAGACGATGATTAGAATGGTTAATTATTATATTGCAATAATAGATGCAAACACGGGGCTCGTTCCGCTAGATAAAGGCTGGCATATTAGCGACTGGCCGTATCCATCGGTTGAGCATGCCGGGCAATTTGTTACGGTACAGCAAATAAAGCTGCTGCAGGCTATGCAAATTTCTGCTCGTGTTGCCGGTTTGCTGGGCAAGTCAGCAGATCAGGAAACATTTGAGAAGGAAGCGAAGAAGCTGCTCGTAAATATTAACAAGCATCTCTATTTGCCAGATGCAGGCGCATACAAGGATAGCATAGATGCCGCAGCCGCGCACCAGGGAGTTACGGCAATAGCCTTATATGCAGGCGCAGTGCCGCAGGAGGGACGGGAGCGTGCCCTTAATTATGTAAAAAATAAAGCTTGGGAATGCCGAACCGTCTTGTCGCTCCCTTTGCTCCGCATGCTGTTTGAGAACGGCTGTGAGGCTGAGGCTTTCGCGATCATAAATCGGCGAGAATATCCAGGCTGGGGACATATGATAGAGCAAGGCTCATTGACGCTGTGGGAAGGCTGGGAAGATATTGAGAGCCACTCGCATGCCTGGAACGGTTATCCGGGAAGATTGCTGCAAGAGTATGTCGTTGGCATCAAGTCGGAGGCTCCTGGCTTTAAGAAGGCTGTCATTCGCCCATATTTGCCAGAGTCGCTCGATTTTGCGGAAGCAACAGTTTGGACGATTCAAGGCGATTTGCATGCACGCTGGGAGAAGGCGGAGGAAGGTCATGTGATCGTTACTACGAATATACCTGCTGGCATTTGTGCCAGACTGGAGCTTAGTGCGGGCAGCAGCTATTACGAAGTGGAGCTGAAGGAAGGTATAAGCGAAACGATACTTTAATTTTCTAGCGAAGCACAAGAGAGGCTGCCTATTCATTGCGGATAAGATAATAAGCAATAGAAAAGGGATTCCTGTTCTCGGTTTCCCTTTTCTTAAAATATAAGAAAGTATAAGTTTTTGTATCCTTATACCTGTTCCTATATTTCATCGGTAAACGTGCCTGTCCAAAGGACGGCGGAGCCGTTTATCCTTGTTGCTTGTCATTGGTTGCCCGCACTGAATCGGCAGTCAGTTATATTAGTTAACGGCTCTAATAATCCTTCCCGATAAAACATTTTCCTTGCTGCTTACGGTCAGTTCATAGAGGTAATCATTCCAGCTGTACGTAATAGACGCACCTTGTCGGGTACGTTGGATCGTGTCCTTGTCGTCCTCATATTGCTGCTGCAATAGCTCATAGAGGGCTTGAAGAACCGCTTTATTGGAAAGCTCAAGCTCTTCAATGCGCATATTGTCAATATTGCCGTCGTCAGCTCGCGCTTGAAACCGCAGACCAAGCGGCTTGTATTCCAGCAGCCTGGTTACTCCTGGCGCAGCCGGCGCTTCCGGTTCCCGGATATGATCTGGAGCCTCTTCCTCATCCATAGACTCCGTCTGGCTATCCTTGCCTAATGTTTTTACCTCAGCATTGTCCTCAGATAGCGTATCACTGTCAAGGAAGGTTTCAACCGCTGAAGGCTTGCCGAGCAGCGCTTCAAGATCAGATGCGGTCATATCCAGATAGGGTGAAGGATCAGGCTTTCCTGCATGGAAGTAGCCATTATATTGCAGTTGATTATTGTCTGCATACCATTGTCCAAGCCCATTTAATACTCCGCGGCTGAAGAAGCCCTTGTACGCTAATGTACCTTCTTCACTGTACAGTTCTCCTTCACCCTGATACTGGTTATTGATAAAGGAGCCGTTATATATGGTTCGTCCTTCTTCATTGTATAACGTGCCGCTGCCTTCATAGCTGTCTGACAGAAATTGTCCTTTATATTTAACGATCCCTGTATCGAAATATTCTGTTCCTGCACCTGCGCGTTTGCCGTTGCTGAATTGCCCATCGTAACGCAGCAGACCGCTGTCAAAAAACAGCTTGCCGGCACCATGGTAATTGCCTGCGAGGAAGCCGCCCTGGTAAACAGGCTGGTTGTTAGTGCTGAAAATAGTACCCTCGCCTGTATAAATACCTGCTGCAAAGCCGCCTTCATATAGGAGAACCCCGGCATTTGTGAAAGCCCGGCCTTGACCGTGCGGCAAACCGGCTTTAAGGCCTCCTGAATATTTAATAGAGCCATCCGCGGCATACACAGTGCCTTCGCCTTCATAGGCTTCACCGTTCATTTGTCCATCATACAGCAGCTCGCCGCTTGGCGAGAACATTTTACCCCTGGCAAAACTGCCTTTGGCGAATTCGCCTTCTTTTATTAGATTGCCCTCGTTGTCATACAGCTTGCCTGCCCCTTCGAATACGCCTTCTGCAAATAAACCGTCGTATAGAACAACTCCGTTTTCTTCATACTGGGTGCCCGCTCCGCTGAATTGTCCGCGTGAAAAATTGCCTTCATAGTAAAGCGCTCCAGATTCATGGAATAGCTTGCCAAAGCCTTCATATTGACCATTGGCAAATTGCCCATCATACAGCAGCTTGTCAGCTGCGGCATACAGCTTGCCTTGTCCATGATAGGCGCCATTCAAAAGATCGCCGTTATAGAGCAGTATTTTGTTGCTGTCAAACAGCCTGGCTGTACCCGAGAAGCTGGGTGCTCCGCCATCGGCATTCATCGTAATGGCCGGCTTGCGGTTAAACAGTTTATTTATAAACTTAGGCGGTCGTATAAACAAAAAGAAATAGGCGACCAGTATGACGAGTATGATAATGACGATCAGCTTTTTTGAAATATAGTAGTTGCCGACAGGCACATAGCTCGCTTTTGTTATTTCCTTCTGGCCTAATATAGATTTGAAAAATCGTTTGATCCATTTGGCAAGCAGCTTAGGCCAGTTTTTTGCGCGTTTAAGCGGCATTAAAATTTTGCGTTGAATAGGATTGATAAATGGTTTAACGATACGTTCGATCAATGAACCCGACTCCTTTGAGCCTTATTGTTAAGGGATTTGAACTGTCATTTGGCCTGGACTTGTAATTTTAATGACTCCCCCCCACTGGCATAGGCAGGTAGAGGTGCTGTTAAGAGCCGGGAAAGGGCCAATGGTTACAGTTGGCGAGCCCGGCATCCAAGGCGCAGTCGTTACTGGCATGCAGGGCATAGGCGTTAAAACGCCAAATGCTGCTGCGGTCGCGGAAGCAACGGTTGGATTTGCGGGAGACGAACACATGCCGAAAGGCAGAATATGAACACCTGGAACGTTATCCATAATAGTTGCTGCCGGCGTGCTGGACATGACGCGATTGGTTGGCAAAATATTCAGGCTGCTTGGAAAAGAGCCAAAGCTGCAATTTGTTACTGCTCCGGCGCATACAAGTTGTCCGATTGTGATCACCCTTACAAAATAGATTAGAATTTTACGTTATTCTTAGTTTAACAATCACTATTCACATCTATTATTCTACTATTTATGATAATAATCGGCAATATTTATATTTTTTTCCTTAGAAAAAACGACATTTTTCTACATGCCTTCAACCCGCTTGGTTAGGCTTATTTCTTGATTGATTAATAGAAGAGCAGCAGGCAAGTGGGAAAAGTTTGCGTGCAGAAAGGAGGTTTGCATTGAGAACAAAGCTGGCTATTATGCTTGGAATATTAGCAATGCTTGCTGCTTCGCTTGTGTTAATGAGGGATGCATGGTCGTTGCAGCCGTTTCAATCAAAAGCTGTATATACGAATATTTCCCGTGTTGCTATAGATGAGCAGAACGCCGTTTATAGCATTGCAAATTCTAAAAAGGAGATTCATAAGGTTGATCAGGACGGAATGCTCGTATATTCCTATTCCAGCAATGAAGGCATGGCGGCAGATGCGGTATATATGTTCAACTCTATTGCGGCAGACAGCAGGGGAGCGGCTTATGCGCTCGAAACGAAGCTGGACAGCTTCGGGCTGAAGGTGCTTGGCGAACGAATTTTACAAATTGCCCCTAACGGCTCTCAAATAAAGGTTTTGTATGAGCAGGAATACGAATCCAGCAACTTATATCGTATAGGCAATATTCAGTCGCTTATGCTGCAGCAAGATCAGTTGTATTTCTTCCGTAAGGAAAATAATCGTAAAGCGGTCTTGTTGAAGCTGCCAATGGATCAACCAGGCGAGCCTGAAGTAATAGACGAGCTTGTACTGCCGGAGGGGGCAAGCATGAAGGAGCTTGCCTGGACAGGGGATAATACGTTCCTTGCTACGAGCAAGCAAGGTATTCTTTATTATTTTGCCAATGGCAATTGGACGATGCTGTACCCCGAACAGAGATCAGGAGGCAATGCGGAGGGGCTGCTTAACTTTCCTCTTTCAATCGCTCCCTCCAATAACGGCAGGGTCTATTATATTGACGAGCACGATCAGGCAATTAAAAGTATTTCTTATTCCTCAGGGAAACAGAGCACGGACGTTATTTCGCTTCGGCAGCTACTTGATTACCGCTCGGATTTAAAGTGGGCCAAGTTCAGCCATTTGACGGTAGAGGGTAACCGTATACTGGCTGCTGCAACGGATCAGATGATTTTGGCAAATGCGGATGGGCAAATTGAAAAGGTACTGACTGGATACAAATATCCTGTTCCCGTTGTATTGAAAAAGGTATTGTATTGGTTTTTGATTGCCGTATTCGCGGTCAGCTTGTTTATGACAGCAAGAATGATCTATATCGATTTTATGAAGCGCAAATTGTTTCTGCTTGTAAAGCAGCTGGCCGTTATTTTGCCTATTGTGCTGATCTCGATGGTTGGCTTGTCCTATTCTGTATATACTTCCTTCTCTGCGGAAATGAAGGCAGATACGTATAAGCAATTGAAAATATTAGCTGCTAACGGCAAATATTTAGTGGATGGCGATAGCTTGAAGCTATTGAACTCTCCGAAGGATTACGGCAACAATCAGTACCAATATATTAAAAAACGCATCAACGAAGTATTTTCTCTTGCCGGCGAGGATCGCTCGGGGCTGTACAATACGATTTACCGTTATATGAACGGCAAGCTTTATATTGTTATGGATGATGATGACAGCACGACGATGTTCGAGCCCTTTCCAATTAATGAAGAAAATCAGCTAGTGATAGAGCGCGGCGAGATTGTGCTTGGCGAGTGGGAGGACGAGACCGGGGAGTGGATGTATGCGCTTGGACCGATCTATCACTCTAATGGAGAAATCATCGGCATCTATGAAACGGGCAAGGATATGATTGGCGTCAAGCAAAGCAATATGAATATTTTGTACGATGTGATCAAGCTGTTTGCTCTAATCGGCATTATTTTGCTGGTGATGATAACCATTCTGACTGTATACTTGCTGTCTTCGCTGCGAACGCTGCGGCGGCATGTCAATCTGATCGCTAACGGAGAGTGGGATGTGAAGGTTGATATCCGCTCACGGGATGAGGTAGAGGAGCTTGGCGACCGCTTCAATATGATGGCCGGCTCGATTCATCAATATATTCAAGAGGTTACACGGCTTAGCAACTCCTATTTCCGATTTGTGCCGCAGCAATTTTTAAAGGTGCTTGGCAAGACGAATATGACCCAAATCAAGCTAGGCGAGCAGCAGAACCGCCGCATGACGATTATGGTTTGCAATATGAGAGGGTTTAACGAGGCCTCGGCGCAAATGAGCACCAAGCAAAATTTTCAGTTTATTAATTCGTTTTTAAAATATTTTGGACCGACCATTCGTGAGCACGGCGGGTTTACGAGCCGTTACTTGGGGCCTGGCATGCTGACAATGTTCCCTAATGGAGCGTCTGCTGCGATTGATGCAGCCTCGAAGCTGCGGTCCAAGCTGCAGCAATACAATATGGAGCTTAGAGCGCATGAGGAGCCGATTGATATCGGTATTGCAGTTCACACGGGCGATGTTATGCTGGGCATTATTGGCGAGGAGCAGCGCATGGAAGGCAGTGTTGTATCCAATCATGTGCAGCTGTCGCTGGACCTCGAGAAGGTGTCTGCAAAGCTTGGCGTTTCTGTGCTGCTTACAGAATCGACGATGCAGGAATTGAAGGCAGAGGAGGCGCAGCAGGTTCGCAGATTAGGGCGCTTAATAGTCGATGCGGATCAAGAAGCGATAGAGCTTTATGATTGGTATGCGGGTGATTCGGAGCTGATTCGCAAGCTGAAGCATGAGACTAAACAGCAGTTCGAGCAGGCTGTAGATAACTTTCGAACTGGACGCTTTTATGATGCGAGAGAAGGCTTTGTAGCTGTCGTGAAAAAGAATCGGTACGATTTAGCCGCGAAGCTTTACTTTTTCGAATGTGACCGCTTCGTGCAAGGCGGCGAGGCAGCTGATCGCCATATAGCGCTGCGAATATCTTAAGAGTAAAAGAAAGAATGCACTAAAGTTGGAGGTCGTACAGGCATGGAAGGACGCAATGAGAACAAGTACTCGGGCATCAAGCCAGTAGAAAATGGTACAGAAGCAGGCAAAGTATCAGATTTTCTGCTGGGTGAGAACTGCTTTGATGATCAGCGTTTTACTCCAGGAGAAACGGAGCAATTGCAGTGGTTTCCTATACGCAGCCTGCAGGAGAAACATGTTTTTTGCTGGTATGAGGAAGATGAGGGCCATATTATATCGGCCATTATTTTTGTGGAAAATGAACATCGCAGCGGAGGATATCGGCTTGAATATTTCGGTGTGCACCGCTCCTATCGTCATCGCAAGCTCGGCTACAGGCTGCTTGATGCGATGTTTGCCTTCTGCCAATCGCGCAATGGCAGATATATTGAAACCTTCACTTGCGATCTGCCAGAGTACGCCAGCGCGCGTTATATGTTTGAACGCAATGGTTTTCAGTTTATGTGCCATCTGCCGGAATATTATTATCCTGGAGAAGGAAAACTGCTTTATTTGAAGCAATTGGGATAGCTTAAAGAAATCACTGCCGGAAGAGGGCGGTGGTTTTTTTAAATTATAGGACAATGTGCAGCTCTAATGAATGCAGGAAAGCAGTCGATTCACTGCGGGCAATTGCGACCCTCCGCTTCACTCAGATTTTGCTTTATCCTTATTAAATCGTCATTTTTTCTAGCCGGTCAGTCGTTCCGTTATTACGACCAATATTGCTGCTTTGAGGCGGTAAAGTGACAGACGTTCCGTTATTGGTCAATAAATCGCCCAAAAAGC
>NZ_JBOZWO010000003.1:0-266215 GCF_050864975.1 Paenibacillus sp. GXUN7292
AAGCTCCGCCGATTGTGTATGGTTTTTCATATACATTTGGGGTTTTTGGGGCTTTTCAGCGTATTGTGTATGAATTTTCATATACATTGAGCCGTTTGGAGGAAGCGCCGCCGATTGTGTATGGTTTTTCATATACATTTGGGGTTTTTGGGGCATTTCAGCGTATTGTGTATGAATTTTCATATACATTGAGCCGTTTGGAGGAAGCGCCGACTGGTTGTGTATGATTTTACATATACAATTGAGGTTTTTGGAACATTTCAGCGTATTGTGTATGAATTTTCATATACATTGAGCCGTTTGGAGGAAGCGCTGCCGATTGTGTATGGTTTTTCATATACATTTGGGGTTTTTGGGGCATTTCAGCGTATTGTGTATGAATTTTCATATACATTGAGCCGTTTGGAGGAAGCGCCGCCGATTATGTATGATTCTTCGTATACATATGGTTTGTATATACATAGAGCTGCTGAGCTGCGTACTGAGTTTTGTGCCGGGCTTCGTCTCTCGTATGATGGAACGTCAGATCAGTAAAAAGCCTTGCTCTCTTCAAACAGAGCAAGGCTTTATTTTCATAAAGGCGAGTGCTTTATTTCTTCTTGAACTTTTCCTTTAGAAAGGCGATGATTGCTGGTAGCACTGAAACAAAGATGATAAGCAGCAGAACGGTCGAAAAATTATTTTTGATAACGGGTATATTGCCAAAATAGTAGCCGGCGGTCGTACACAGGCCTACCCAAATAACTGCGCCAATGATGTTGTAAGCTATAAAATAGCGGTAGTTCATCCGGCTGGCCCCTGCAACAAATGGGGCAAATGTGCGGATAAAAGGCATAAAGCGGGCAATAATGATCGTTTTGCCGCCATGCTTATTGAAGAAAGCTTCTGCCTTGTCCATTTTTTCTTGATTAATAAGCTTGCCGAACCATGTATCCGGCCTGATCACCGTTCCGACCTTTTTTCCGATATGATAATTGACTGTGTCGCCAATCACGGCAGCTGCGAAAAACACCAGCATAAGAATCCCTAGATTAAAAGCTCCTTGCGCAGCAAATGCTCCGCTCGCAAACAGCAGCGAATCCCCAGGCAAGAACGGAAAAATAACGACTCCTGTTTCCACAAAAACGATTAAAAATAAAATGGCATACGACCAGTTGCCGAACATATCAATAATTTCAACAAGATGCTTGTCAATATGTATGATAAAGCTTATTAAGTTTTTTATAATTTCCATTCTGGTACCTCAATTCATTAGTAGTTATAGAACGCCTCATTATTATAGCCCATTCCAGCCTCGTAGAAAAATAATTGTAAATTATCCCTTATATCCGGCTATTTCCGTCTTTCAACTATGATATACTTAACGACATATATACGGACAAACAGATGAATTTGTTCCACTTTTTTTAAAAATTAAGAATGTAAACGTTGCGGAGTGCTGCCAGAAATGAATATAAATTTACGCTATTTTCTATTATATTATATTTTTATTTATGCCGGACATGCTATCTATTCTACTTTTGTTCCTGTCTACTTTAATGATATAGGCTTTACACCTATGCAAATCGGCACCATTCTCAGCTTCGGCCCTTTTATCGCCATGCTGGCACAGCCGTTCTGGGGAGCAATGAGCGACCGCGCACGTTCGAAAAATATGATTTTGCTGCTGTTGATCGTCGGCAGCGCCGCAGCTATGCTATTCGTTCCGCTGTCGACGGCATTTCCTTACGTTGTCGCAGTCATCTGCATATTCACTTTATTTCAAACCTCTATATTTGCTATTAGCGATACGATTACGCTTGAAGCGATCGATAAGCTTCGCACAGGCAATTTTGGGCATATCCGAATGGGCGGAACCTTTGGCTTTGCGATTATGTCGCTTGTGTTTGGATTCATTGCCGAACGACAGCTTGGCTCGATGTTTCCAATCTATGCAAGCATAATGGCGCTGTGCTTCCTGCTTGTGCTTAAATTTCCACATGTTGCTGGGCATCAGACAAAAGGAAAAGGCATGTCCATTGGAGTTATTTTAAAAAATTACAAGCTGATGCTCTACCTTGGTTTTAATTTTATTTTACAAATTACGCTAGGTTTTTATTATTCATTCTTCCCTATCTATTTCCGTGAGCTGGGCGGAGACAATGTGCTGCTCGGCTGGTCGATGGTTATTTCTTCACTTGCCGAAGTGCCTTTTCTGCTTTTTGCTGATAAAATTTTTAAACGGGTAAAAATTCATTATATTTTAATAGCTGCGGCGATTGCGACTACATTGCGTTGGATTTTGTTTTATTCGATACAGTCGCCTTTATGGGCGCTGCCTGTCCAGCTCCTGCATGGCGCGATGTTTATTGTCCTGACCGTCACGATGGCTGCCTATATTAATCGTGAGGTGCCAAAGGAGTTGAAGGCAAGCGGTCAAACGTTCAACGGCCTGCTCAATCTCGGAGTAGCGAGAATTATCGGGAGCCTTGCGGGAGGGATTGCGATTACAAGCTTTGGCCTGCGCAACGTCTTTTTATACAATGCTATTATCGCTGTCCTCTCAACTCTAATTTTCGGCTTGCTCGTATGGCGGCTTCAAAATCGTGAACGCAAGGATAAACGTCTCCGCCATCCTTAGGAAGGGCGCGTTTACAATACAAGGGCTGCCTTCATTGGTCGTATACGAACCATTGAGGCAGCCCTTGCCAATTTGTCATTCCTTATACATTTACACGATACGCTTCAAAGCTCACTTCTTGCTCATTAACGATGCTGTGGAATTGATTCATTTCTTCATTTAATCTAAGTTCAAGCCTATCATTAGCAAGCGTACGATATTCAGCTCCGTGCCCTCCGGCAAATACAGCTGGCTTCTGCCTTTGCGCAGCAGCAAATTGCTCCAGGTTTGCAATGCCTTGCTTGGCAGCTTCCTCCAAGCTGATTGCTTCGACAGCTGCTCCGTTGCTGCTGCCTTGGCTGACAATTCTCCAAGCGACGCTTCGCTCCTCTGCTGTATAGCTTTGCTGCAAATGAACCGCAATATAGACATCGCCGCACTGGCCGTACATCGCCTTCTCCTCGAACAACCAAGTTCCTTTCGGCAAGCAGCCGATTATATGATCAGCCTCATTATCTGCAATCGGATACAAAGCCAGCACCGCGCCTTTATGCATAACAATCTGTTCTATATTGCTTTGGTGTCTCCAGTCATTCGATTCCACACCGCCAAAATGAACGCCAGGATGGAAGAAGTACACGCGATTAGCTAAGCCGTCGCCACTTGCCGGCAGCGTAATGCTCCAGCGATGCTGCTCATTATCAAATTCAACAGCCCGCTCCCACATTCCACCTGCAGTGAAGCTTTTATCCATGTAAACATAACTGTGCAGCACTTCATAGTTGGAAGCTTCCGGCTTGGCTGGCACAAGCTGCTTCACTTCATGCGGATATGTGCGCTCATTTACTTTTGCTATCGCATAGACAGGCGCCTCTGCGTACAAAAATCCTGCATATTCTACTCGAGGCACATCAGCAGGGAAACTAAAGTCTCCGAATTGAACATAATCAAACAATACATTGCCGTCTGACGGCAGATCATGCGGCAAGCCTCTGGAATGCGCACCTACCCAAGCTCCCTTCCAATAGAAGACGGCCCTTGTATCCCATAAAAAATCCAGCATTTCCTTCAGCTTGCTGCGAAGCCGCTCGTCGTCCGCAATTTCATAAGCGCTTGTAAAAGCTTGCACCCAATGCCAAAACCAAGGCAAGCAGCCATACTCGGTCATGCCAACTTTTTTTATTCGCTCTAACGTAGCTTTCAAGCTTTCTGCTCCATCCTTGAGCAGCCCGCTATCGTTAAAAATAGTGCCATAAATAATTTTAGCAGCTGTATATTTAGCTTCGTGATGATGATAATAGTGCAGCGGCACACGGTAGAAGCTGCTATTACGCAAGGTTTCAAAAGCCGCTTCAAATTCTGCTCGAAGCTCAGCAGACAACTCCTGCTTATACCTTTTGTAGAAATAAACCATTAATAGTCCCATCAGCTCCGCTGGCAGCGGATTAACCTTCGCCTCAGCCGGACTCGGTTCAAGGCGCAGCGGCCAGTGTCCATAAGTATCGCTCTCATTGTGACGATCCTGCAGCCGCAGCACCTGCAGCATGACCTGCTCAGCCTCCCGCTTAGCGTGCTCCCGGTCAACCTCCAAAGCGATGCTGTGATCCAGCGCAGCTGCAAATAAATAAGAAGCGTCATAAAAGTTATTGCGAATATCGTGATGATGCCATAATCCGCTCGGAAGCTTTTCGAGCTTGCCGGCCCGATTGGCACAATAAGTTATAATTTCTTTCATTCTCGATATGTACATGTCTTCCCCACCCTCTATCGTAGTCTACCGTCGATTGTATAGGCAGCTACTAGTATTTGCAAGGTGAAAGATTATTCCCGGGATGAAAAATCACTCGCCAATCTTTTTGTTGACATAAGGAAACTTAGTGTCTACAATACAACTCAGTTGCATTGGGTAAACTTTTTTCTGCATAAAAGACAAGGAGAGGTGAATTTTAGCGATGGGCATCATCACTACCACGCCAAATAATCAAGCTAAAGAGCCAGTTCGCCTGCAACAGCTAAAAGCATGGCGGAATACAAAATTTTCATTTGTATTCCTAGCTATGTTTATTATCCTATTCGCCGCTATTCTGCTCGCCAGTTCAATCGGGCCTGTGAATATTCCTTTTCACCACACGATGGCAATACTGGCTAAACAGCTTGGGCTTACGGCGGCTGCTCCTTATTCTGAACGTGATCTGCTTATAGTATTGCAGATACGGCTGCCTCGTGTTCTTGTAGGCGGCTTAGTCGGCGCAGCACTCGGCGTTTCAGGAGCTGCGATGCAGGGGCTTTTCCGCAATCCCTTAGTTGAACCTGGTTATGTCGGTGTATCAAGCGGAGCAGCTGTCGGAGCTGTATGCGCGTTGTTTTTTGGCTGGAACGCGCTAGGCTTGTGGGCAGTGCCATTATCCGCATTTGCTGGGGCGGTTGCGGCGATTTTCCTAATTCTTGGCGTATGGCAAAGCAGCCGCTTGAAATCAATTGCAACCTTGCTGCTGCTCGGGATCGGCATTAACGCCATGCTGTCTGCACTTATCAATATTATGGTAGCAAGCTCCAACACCGAGCAGGAGCTGCGCAGCATTGTTTTTTGGCTGCAGGGCGGCTTGGAAGCACGCACATGGGAGCATGTGCAGCTCATCGCAATGCCGATTATTCTCGGCAGCCTTATTACCATTATGTACAGCCGTGATCTTAACATGATGCTGCTTGGCGATGAGCAGGCAACAAGCGCTGGCATTCCGGTTAGACGAACAAGATTCACATTGTTAATACTTACTTCACTCATGACAGGAGCAGCAGTTGCGGTAAGCGGAATAATCAGTTTTGTCGGTTTAGTGGTCCCGCATATGATACGGCTCCTTATTGGGCCAGACTATCGTTTTTTGCTGCCGATGAGCGCAATTGGCGGAGCCATTTTTCTCATATTGGCTGACTTGGTGTCGCGCATGATTTTACAGCCTGTCACTTTACAGGTAGGCGTAGTTTGCGCATGTATCGGGGCGCCTTTATTTATTGCATTAATATGGCGAGCCCGCAACGGAGGGATAACCGAATGACAATCGTTAGCGTTGAAAAGCTGCAAGTGCAAATCGATAAACGGCTCATCCTTCAGGACATTTCCTTCCAGGCAAGACGCGGGCAATTCATTGGTTTAATTGGTCCTAACGGCAGCGGTAAATCAACGTTGCTGCGCTCATTAGCAGCATTCACCGCGCATGACGAGGGCCAAATTAAGATAGCAGATCGCCATATTACAGCTTATCGCTCCCGTGAACTGGCACAAATAATCGGATATGTTCCGCAAAATACGAATATCGACTTTGATTTTTCCGTGCAGCATATCGTTCTCATGGGAAGGCATCCGTTCAAGTCGCGTTTTGCCCGAGAAAACGGGCAGGACTACGATATTGCAGAGCAGGCGATGCAGCTCACCGATACATTGCATCTAGCTGAACGGCTGGTAACAAATTTATCAGGTGGACAGCGGCAAATGGTTTTTATCGCTAAGGCGCTGACGCAGCAGCCCCGGCTTTTACTGCTGGATGAGCCGATATCGGCACTGGATATTCGCCACCAGCTGCGTGTTCTGGAGCTAATTCGCCATTTGACAGGGCAAGGCATGACCGCCATTGCCGCTTTGCATGATTTAAACTTGGCTGCCAGATATTGCGACGAATTACTGCTGCTAACCGATGGCTGCATCCTTCACCAAGGTCCTCCCTCTGACGTGCTGACGCCAACAACCATTCGTCGTGCATACCAGATAGAAGCTCATGTCGAGTTTGATTCTCAAACGGCAGCTCCGGCAATAACTGCTTTAAAAGAAGCTGGCAATCCTTTTTAATTCATGGATATATGATGTGGAGGGATAATTAATGAAAAGATTTCAATTGGTAATAAGTTTGGCAGTATGTTTTTCTTTCGTTTTAATAAGCGCCTGCGGAAGCAGCAAAATAGAAATTGATCCGACCAGCAAGCCCATTGTACAACAAAATTCCTTCCCTAAAACGATAACGGTTCAAGGGGAGGAGGTTCGTATCGAAAAACAGCCGCAACGAATCGCGGCATTGTCTCTGGATGCGGCAGAAGCTGTTTTAGATATAAGCGGCGCCAAGCATTTAGCCGTTATTCCTAAAAGCTCAACTGATCCCGCTCTTGCTTTTCAGGCAGAAGAAGCGAGCAAGGTCGAGCATAAAATAGCAAGCGCTGCCTCTCTCGATCCGGAACAGGTACTAGCCTTCCAATCAGATTTGATTATTATGACGAAGGTCCACAATGCCGAACAGGACGCAGACCAGCTTTTAAAAAAAGCAGGCATTCCGATTCTGTCACTATCAGCGTGGAACACCTTTGAACATATATGGACGAACTATGCATGGATTGGAGAAGCGATAGGCGAGGAGGATTCCGCCAAGCAGATCATTGATGAAATGAAAGCAAAAGTGGATGAAGTTCAGCAAAAGCTGGAAGGAGTTGCAAAGCCTTCGGTACTCGTCATCTCTCCGCTTGGACCGGGCACTGGACCTTATTTTATCGGCTCGTCTAATATATCCTATGAAATCGTAAAGCTGGCAGGGGCCAATCACAGTGCCGATGAGCTTGGCATTACACGGGTTACCAAAGCATCTATTGAGCAAATCATAAAAACGGATCCCGATTATATTTTGCTTATTCAATGGAAGGAAGGCGATGCAGCGGATTTGGACGAAATCACCAATACTCCTGGCTGGCAAACGCTTAAAGCCGTGAAGGGCAATAACGTTAAAATAATGACGGTCAAGCAGTTGTTTTATCCTAACCGCTATAATACGGACAGCTTACAGGAGCTGGCGAGATGGCTTCATCCTGATCGCTTCTAGCCCGGAAAGGGGGAAAAATAAGCAATGATAGGCATTGTACTTTTATCGTATGGCGCGCTTCAATCTATTGATGATTTACAGCCCTTTTACACCCATATTTTTCATGGAAGGCTGCCGTCTGATGTGATTCTGCAGGAGGCTGAGCGTAAATTTCGCCACTATCAGGTTGCCGATCCGCTTGCAGCGGTAACAGCGAGGCAAGCTTATTCATTAGAAAAAAGATTGCAGCGCAAAGCGGCACATCAGCCTATAAAGGTATACACAGCGATGAAGCATACACCGCCGTTTATTTCCGAAACGATCAGTCAAATGATCAGCGATGGGGTGACTAAAATTATAGCTTTGCCCGGATCCCCTCTCTTCTCCAGAACAGGTACTTTGTTTTATGAGCAGCAAATAAAAAAATCCATTCAAACAAGCTGCCAGGAGATACCTTTGACGCTCATTTCACGCTGGCATTTGCATGCAGGGCTTATTCAGGCATTGGCGTGGCGCCTGCAAACCGCGCTGAATTGGCTGTCACATGCTAATCGCGCTGCAGCTGCTGTTATTTTTACTGCCCATAGCCAGCCGGGCTTGCCGCATGCCAATCAAGAATATGTAACAGCATTTCATGAGCTGGCAGCGGCCATTGCCGCAAAGCTTGGACTAACTAATTGGAAAACCGCTTATCGCAGTGCAACGCCAGGACAAAAATGGCTGGAGCCTGATGTAAAGCATGTAATTAATAGCGCTATGCTTGAAGGCAGCACTGCTGTCGTCATATGCGACCTGCTTTCCATGACGGAAAACATTGAAGCGCTTTTCGATTGCCGTGTAGAAAGCGGGAAATACGCGGCCGAGCTTGGTCTTGAATTTGCAGCAGCTGAGTTTCTAAATGATTCCGATGATTATATGGATGTTCTTGAGGATATAGTTGCGCAGCATCTGAAACCATAACATAAACAATTAATACGAGCCATTAATTGACAGCGGCTCGTATTTTCATTATGCTAAACTGCGTATCAATTATGAAATGAGGATGAACGTTGAGCGCTTATTCACAGCCTATTTATACGGCAGCTTTAGTATTTATCATTATTGCATTCATGATGTTTGTTCCCTGGCTTATATATACATACCGCAAATTCGGCTTTTTGTCGGTTTCAACAACGCTGATTGCTTTTTCCTTTATCTTTTATTTTCTATCTGCTTTATTTCTGGTATTGCTGCCTTTGCCGGAATCGCGAGACACTTGCGCTCTGCTTTCCCCTGGAGCCAAATCCTACTCGCTAATGCCCTTTCAATTTGTAAAAGATACACTGAAGGATAGCGGCATTATATTATCTCAGCCGTCCACTTATATTTGGGCACTGAAGCAATCGGCTTTTCAGCAAGCCTTTTTTAACTTTTTGCTGCTAATGCCTTTCGGTATTTACTTGCGTTACTTTTTTCAAGAAAAAAAGTATTGGGCCAGAGCGCTGCTTCTTACTTTCGGGTTAACGCTATTTTATGAAATTACACAAGCTACTGGCATTTATGGCATTTACAACTGCGCATACCGCATTTTTGACGTAGACGATCTTATGCTGAACACGGCTGGGGGCATTTTTGGATTTTTCACTGCTCCAATTTTCCTGGCACTTTTCCCTTCTAGAGCAAAGGTGGCAGCCAAAGCCAATGAGCTGCTTGAGCAGGATGAAGTGAAGCCAATGGCCATTCTATTGTCCTTGCTTATAGACTTTATTGTCATACAGCTCGCTGCAACTTTGCTTCAGCTATTTACGCCAAATACAGGCTTTTCGAGCTTCATTATTCACTCGATCATACTTATTGCTATGTTTTTTGTGCTTCCTGTTCTATGGAAAGGCAACACCTTGGGGAGCTTTATTATGAAATTCAGATATGACAGTTATAACAGCAAAGCTGCAACAGCTAAAAAATTAGCTAAACGAACATTGGCTATTTATGCAGTGTACCTAGTACCGCTAATGCTTGGATTGCTGAATCAAATCGAATTTCCGATAGGCTCGCATAATTACATTCTGACCGTATGGATGCAGGTGGGAGTTGCTGCGATCTATTTTTTGGGAAGTCTTACTCTTCTCATTCATTGCATTATTGTGCTGGTAAGCAAAGGCAAGCGCCGCTTTTACTTTGACGAAGCCGCTGATATTAAACCAACGAGAAAAGGATGACCCCGTGCCACAATTTCCGTCCTGATGACGATTAACTTAAAAAAGAGCCGGTCCGCGCTATGAAGCAGACTAGCTCTTCTCCATTTCGGCCTGATACAATTACAAATCCTCTGACCTGCCAGTTCAACGATTAAAGTTGCTTCTCTAAATAGCGTCACAGAATCTATTAACCTACTCGATCGCTATTGATGCAAGGATTTCCAGCTTCTGATGTATGCAAATTTGGATACAAAAAAAGAAGCCTGCCTATGTCCCCTTCAGACATGACAAGCTCCCATTTTTTTATTCCCCAATCTAATTTGTATTCAGTTGACCTGTTTATTGTTGCCACACCGCTTCAGCAATTTCACGCACTAGCGCAATCTTTTTCCACTGCTCTTCTTCTGTAATAATATTGCCTTCCTCGGTCGAGGCAAAGCCGCACTGCGGGCTTAGGCACAAACGATCCAGATCTGCATACTGCGCTGCCTCATGAATTCGGGCAATGATCGCTGCTTTATTCTCAAGCTCGCCCGTTTTCGAAGAAATCATGCCTAGTACAACATGACGGTCCTTCAAATTCTGCAGCACTTCGAAGCTGCCAGCCCGCTCTGTATCAAATTCCAAGTAAAAAGCATCATAGTTAGCTTGACTAAAGTAAGCTTCTGCAATCGCATCATAGCTGCCTGTTGCCAAATAGGTAGACTTAAAGTTGCCTCTGCAAACATGTGTTGTTATTACAAGATCCTCTGGCAGATCTTTCGTTGCCAGCTCATTTACTTTGACGGAACGAGCAAGCGTCTCGGCCAGATTGCCGCCGCTTTCTTCAATGCGGGCACGATTTTTCGGATCACATAATATGCCCCATGTCGTATCATCCAATTGCAAACTGCGGCAGCCTGCGTTATAAAAAGCTAAAATAGCTTGATGATAAGCTTCGCCTATATCGGCAATCAACTCATCGATGGAGTCATACACAGCTAAAGTGCTTTGCAAATTGTCACCTACTCGCAGCAATTCAAATAAAAGCTGCGCAGGTGCTGGAATCGCTTGGCGCGCCACTACTTCTTCACCTGCAGCCGCCTTAAGAAACGCAAAATGCTCCAAAAATGGATGCTCGTTTGAAAACTTAATTTTGGATGATAATCTAGCTGTTTCTGCTCGAGTCACCACCCCTTTGAATACGTAGCCGCTTTCCAGCTGCACCTTATCCACGCCAGCAAAACCCCACATGAAATCAAGATGCCACCAGGACCGTCTAAACTCGCCATCGGTTACCGCTTTTAGGCCTGCTTGCTTTTGCTTTGCAATCAGTTTAATAATTTCTACATCTTCAACCGCGCGAAGCTGCTCTTCTGTTATTTCATTGTTCAAATATTTCTCTCTAGCTATCTTTAACGGCTCTGGCCGTAAAAAACTGCCTACAATATCATACCGAAACGGAGTATCTGTTCGTTTACTTATCGTTGATGCACCGGACATAATTGTTCTCTCCTTTTTACACTATCCCTTTTATCTCCGACTGTTGAAAAAGAAATTTTTGCCCAAAATGAATCGGCAGCTTCCCGACATTCGTTACAATATCCAAACGTTATTTTCAACAGCCTTTATTTTTATAAATGTTAACACAAACATATCATGGTTATGCTGCTATAGCGTATGTCCGAAATGTTATATCCAGTTATAGCTTTTTGCTATACTTGCGCAAACAATAATACTATTTTTTTGAATTAGTAACTCGACTTTCGCGGATGCTCAAATCGCCTAACGGTTGCCATCGATGCTATTTCGATTATTTTAGCTCATTTAAGTATTTAACGGTTGCCACGAGCGCTATTGTCCCTTTTTTCGAGCAAAATCAGTGCTTTTTGGGAAATTATGCGCAATAACAACCGTTAGAAAATTCAAGCTGTCATTTTTGCCCGAATAGCGTTTGTGGCACCCCTTAGAAGCATCATTGCTCGGTTTTTGTAAAGTGTTAGCCATTTTTTATAACAACAAAAAACCGCCTTCTTTTTGAAAGGCGGTTCATCCTATTTAGTTAATGCCAGGCTGCAGTGGCCCTGCCAATTCTTCAAGGAAAAACAACTTGCCTGGCAATGTAGGCATAAAGCTCGATGGGATCCAGCGGCTAGGCCCGTGCCGGAGCGTCGTCCACAAGGACAGTCCTTGCCACTGCATGCCTCTGCTTAACGCCCCATCGCAGCCGCCGATGATGCGATCCGACTGAAGGAACAGCCCCGGACCAATCGTATTGGCGCGGCAAGGTACTAATGTAGTGCGGCTCTTGAAGCTCGTTATTGCATTTTGCTCGATGGTAAGCGGATGCAGCTGAGCGCCGATGCGATGAGTCGCCTGCTTCCATTCCTGATCGCTGCTGAATTCGCCGCCATACTGCGGCTCCCAAAATGCAATATGCATAACGCGGCCAATGCCGAATATCGTAACGAGCTCAGCACCTTCTGCCTTCAGTGCAGCAATTTTCTCCGCATAAGTCGGCAGCTGCTCCAAGGTTGCGAAATGTCTTTGCTCGACTGGAACAGTAAGGTCGCCAAGCGGACCATAAAACGCCTGCTCCATCGCATATTGGAAGGAGCCTGTATGCTCAGGCGGCAATGTGTTCCCCTCTCCGTCGCTCCATTCATCCATGTTGAAGCCATATACATGCGAGCAGCTGATTTGCCATTCTTTCAGGAAAAATACAGCCCATTCATACATGCCCATTGGCCCGGCCGGTAAAATAAGCGCTGTTTTGCGGCCTTCCTCGCGATTTTTCTTAATTTGCATCGCAATTTCATGGCCCATCCGTACATTCAGCTCCTGCACATTATTGCAGGAGATGGGGTTAAAATCCGCATGCCAAAACGATTGCCGCTCCGTAATTGCTTCCGGAGGATGCGAGCAGCAGCGGTCAATCGCTTCCATATCCCAGCCTGCCGGATAAAAGCCCTCAAGCAATGAGCCTTGTACTGTATTAACAAAATTCATTCTCAATCGCTCCCTTAACTAGAATTTGGAAGGTGACGATTAATTGTGGATACGGCAACAAGCAATCGAAAGAATGCTACTACGATCAAGTTTGGGATTCCGACCGCTGTTGTAGTCCAATTGATTTAATTAAACCCTTTAAAAGATAAAATTGGCCTACAAAGGCGGACGCTGCCGCTTCTCCATTTCCCAATCTTGCTCTTCGTTCCCCTTTCTTATTGCTTATCAATCGTTGCCCGCAATTAATCGACACCCTCATTTGATTTTTTATATCGATTGCTTGCTCTTATGGCAATAAACGCACTGTCGTCAATCTCGGCCATGCCTGGCACTGTGTAAAGCCCTCCGCATACGGCTTGCCGCATTGCAAGCCTCTAAACTTGGATACGGTTCGCACAAAATCCAAAAAATCAATGCCGTCATGCTCGTACAGCCATTTTATTTGACTTTGATGACAATCATTCATTTGTATTTTCAATTCAATATAATCGGAAATATCCACATATTCCGTCGGCAGAAAGCCGACTCCCGCCAATGTGTCCATATAATAGATAGGTGCTACTTTATGATGTTCAGCTAATCCTGAAGCTTCATCATAATAAGGTACCGTTGCGGCAAAGCTAGCATCGAACACCGCCCTCGATACTTCCATATGATCCTTCATATAATCTTCCGGCGGATGCGTAATCATATAGTCCGGCTTCACTCGTCTAATAACTTGAACAAGCTTTTGCACCAATTCATCGGAATCGGATTTTACCGATAAATCAGGAACATCCAAGCTGATCACTTCAGCGCCGATGAGCTTCCCCGCAGCAATAGCCTCTTGTTTTCTCATCAACCGAAGCTCTTCTGTCGGGATAACTTTATGTCCTTTATTGCCATTTGCCACATGCACCATCGTTACCTTATGACCTTCAGCAGACAGCTTTGCGAGTGTCCCGCCGCAGCCGATTTCCAAATCATCCGGATGACAGCCCACTGCCAGTACATTCATCGAATCTCCTCCTGTCATGTTACTGTTTCCCTTCATTGTAAGCGCTGCCTATGACAATTGATTTAGCAAAAAGTACATAAAAAATAGCAATTAGTCCGAAAATTTTGGCGACTTGCCTAATCTTTAAGTTAGTCAATTCCGCCGGTCGCCCAATTGAATCGAACATGGTCACACGTTCCGTTATTTGCCTAAACGGAACGACTGACCAGCTGGAAAGCAGATGATTCATAGCGGATAGCTAGACCAGAAACCAAGCAACCAAAAAAACAAGCAGCTAAATTTAGCTGCTTGTCCGCGTAATACTCATATATAATATACTTATTGCTTGACATTAATTACTTTTGTACCATGTTCAAAAGCATGTGGGCAAGAGAATGCTGCTCTTCCTTGCTGCCTGATTTCCAAAGCTCCATAAGCAGCTGTTCTTCTCTGTTGCGAGGCTCTTCATGCTTCGCCAAATAGCTGGCAACAAACTCTGTTGCTTTAGCCAAGTGTTCATCACTTAGACCCATATTTTCGCCAATTTCTACTTTAGAAGATAGAAACTGCTTGAAGTGATCAAAGTTTTGTAAAATTTGATCCTTTTCCTCTGCATCTAAGCTTGAAAGTTCTTGCTGAACACTATTGTGCAAATCCATTTTTTTATCACTCCTTAATGATTTATGGACATAGTATTGACTCGTTTTATTATTAAAACCGTGGGAATTGTTTCTAAGACAGTATGATATAATGGAGGTTGATTCTATGTCATGGAGGTTTCCCTAATATGTCGGATACAGCTTTTATTCGCACTAAGCTTTACGAACCTCTGCCAGTTAAACATATCGTTTCCTTGCATTACTTTGAATTTTCCAAAGATTTTTCTTTTGAAGGCGAAAAGCATGATTTTTGGGAATTTGTTTACGTGGATCGAGGCGAGCTTGCTGTATTCGCCGATACGGAAGGCTATTTGCTGAAGCAAGGCGATATGATTTTTCATAAGCCGAATGAATTTCACGGTGTTTGGGCAAATCACAAAATTGCACCTAATGTCATTATTATTTCGTTCGTATGCACAGCAAAGGAAATGGCGTTTTTTGAAAATAAAATTGTCAGCTTAACTGCCTATCAGCAGGAGCTGCTTGCGCAAATTATTAAAAATGGCTTCGCCGCTTTCAAGCCTCCATTTGACGATCATTTATATCATACCCTGCATCGGCGAGATGATGCTCCCATTGGAGCTGAGCAGCTAATAAAACTGCATCTTGAGCTGCTGCTGATTGACCTGCTGAGCCAAGGCGATGAGCCCACCAAAACTGTCAAACGGCAATCCAGCGCCATTAAATCCAAAAGTGAAGCGAATCTCGCCATGCAAATGTGCAGCTTTATGAAAAAGCATATATGCGACGATCTGACGCTTGAGCAAATTTATAAAACATTTCATCTCAGCAGAAGCCATGCGCTCAATTTATTCAAGGAGCAGCAAGGAATTAGCATTATGCGCTATTATCGCGAGCTCAAAATCGAACAGGCCAAGCAGCTGCTTCGATCTGAGCAATACACGATAACCGAAATTGCAAATAAGCTGAAGTACAGCAGTGTGCACAGCTTTTCTAGAGATTTTAAAGCGATTATCCATATGTCGCCCACTGAATATTTACGTACCGTCTTTGCAAAAAGCAAAGCAATCCAATAATTGATATGAAAAAGAGTGAGCTATTATAATGAATGCAACCATCAAATTAGTGTCCTGGAACGTCAATGGACTAAGAGCATGTGTCAACAAAGGCTTTATCGATTATTTCAACAAAATGCAGGCAGATTTATTCTGTCTTCAAGAAACGAAGCTTCAAAAAGGACAGATTGATTTGCAGCTAAGTGAGGAATATTACCAGTATTGGAATTATGCCGAGAAGAAAGGCTATTCAGGTACGGCCATTTTTTCAAAAATAAAACCTTTATCCGTCTGGTACGGTCTTGAGGAAGATAATGAATCCGAGGGCAGAGTTATTACATTAGAATTTGAAGGCTTTTATTTGGTAAATGTTTATACACCTAATGCGAGACGCGACTTATCCAGACTGGATGTACGACTTGAATGGGAGGACCGTTTTTTACAATATCTGATACAGCTTGATCAAAAAAAGCCAGTCCTCGTATGCGGGGACCTTAATGTTGCCCACCAGGAAATCGATCTGAAAAATGCTAAATCAAACGTTGGCAACTCTGGCTTTACTTATGAAGAACGTGAAAAAATGACACGCTTGCAGCAGCATGGCTTTATTGATACTTTTCGTTATTTCTATCCGGATACTGCCGACGCATACACTTGGTGGTCCTATATGGCAAAGGTGCGAGAGCGAAATATCGGCTGGCGCATCGACTATTTTCTAGCGTCAGACAGACTTAAGGACAAGCTTATTGACAGCAGCATCGACGCTGCGATAATGGGCAGCGATCATTGCCCGATTATTCTAGAAATGAACCGTCTCCCTTAATCCAAAATAAAAATTGACATTCAAACTTGAGCAGTTTGAATGTCAATTTTATCGTAAATCATGCTAGTTCATTATTTTAAGTTACATGCTCATTGCCGGACCGAAAAACTCATAATGAATTTTGTTATCCTGCACGCCCCACTGCTTTAAGGCTTGATACATAGCTTTCATGAATGGTACAGGGCCGCAAACATAAAATACAGACTGCTTATCAACATTTGCTTGTAAAAACTCCAAATCGATATAGCCTGCTTTATTATATTGCTGCTTCGCGATGTCATCAGCTGTCGGCTTTTCATAGCATACATAGGCGGACAAGGAATCATGGCGTTTATCGAGCTCTTTCACATATTCACCAAATGCTTGGTATTCTCCGCTAATTGCCGCGTGAACAAAGGAAACGCTACGCTCAGGCTGATTTGCAAGAGTAGTGTTAAGCATACTCATCATTGGCGTTAAGCCAACTCCTCCGCTAAGCAGGACGAGCGGCTCGCTCGATTCAGTATCCAGTACAAAATCGCCAGCTGGAGCGCTCACTTCCAATGTATCTCCTACTTTTATATATTGATGCAAATAGGTAGATACCTTGCCATTTGGCTTATCGTTTAAGCTATCCTCACGTTTAACGCTGATCCGATAATAATCCTGTCCGGGTGCATCTGACAAGCTGTATTGTCGAATATGCGTATAATCATCTCCCGGAATGTTCACCTTGACGCTGATATACTGTCCCGGAATAAAGCTTGCAATGCTTTGACCATCAACCGGCTTCAAATAAAAAGAAGTGATGACGTTGCTTTCCTCTACTTTTTTATAAACAACAAATGTTCTAAAATCAGCCCAACCGCCTTTTTGCTGCTCTGCGGCTACATACATTTCATGCTCTACCGATATAAACGCATCTGCAATAACGCCATATGCTTCAGCCCACGCATTAATAATCTCATCAGTAGCAGCATCACCAAGCACATCTTTAATTGCCATAAGCAAATGCTTGCCTACGATCGGGTAATGTTCTGCCTTAATGCCAAGACTGCGGTGCTTATGGCCGATCTGTTTGACAACAGGGATAATAGTTTCCAGTTGATCGATATTTTTAGCAGCGGCATATACAGCATTCGCAAGCGCAGTTTGTTGTCTGCCTTGCTTCTGATTGGCATGATTAAATATATTCAGCAGCTCAGGATGATTTTCGAACAATAGCTGATAAAAGCGAGTCGTTATAGCATTGCCATGAACCTCCAGTACAGGCACTGTAGATTTAATGATTGCAATTGTTTCAGAATTAAGCATGCTTGATCATCCTTTCGGTTAAAGAAGTATTATATATACATCTTTTTATCATTTGGCGTGTCATAAAGCAATATTTAAAATACTTCTTTTGAAAAATGGACACATTTACTCGCTTAAATCTCCACAATATTGTAATATTTAATGGATGCACAACCTTTCAATCCGTTTCCACAGAATGTGATATTATTAAGCAAGTACGGTATCTTGAACGCTGACCATATTCTGCACAAAAATTTATTAATTATAAGGATTATCAAAATTTCCGCTTCGAAAGTGGGTGAATTGCTGCATGCATTTAACTAATTACACAGACTATTCTTTGCGTGTATTAATTTACTTAGCGATCAAGCCTCAGGATCAATTATCTAATATCAAAGAAATTGCGGATGCCTATGACATCTCAAAAAATCACTTGATGAAGGTCATCTATCAGCTAGGTAAGTTAGAATTAGTTGAAACGATACGAGGACGCGGCGGCGGCATCCGGCTGGCTCGCTCCCCAAAGGATATCAATATCGGAAGTGTTGTAAGGCAAACCGAAGAGGGATTCGTTATGGTCGAATGCTTTGATCGAACGAAAAACAGCTGCATCCTCAGCCCTGCCTGCCGGCTTAAGTCTGTACTGAACGAAGCTTTGCGCGCCTATTTGAATGTACTAGATCAATATTCGCTTGCTGATCTCGTGCTCAATCAGGATCAGCTGCTTGAACTGATGGGCTTGCGCTCTTCTAAACTATAAAAAGATGTTTCCCTCCCAACAAAAAAAAAAGACGCAAGCAAAAGCTGATCCGCTTTTGCTTGCGTCCTTTTTGTATAATCGCTGTTGCTAGAGCTCCAATTCCAGCTTGTTCAGCAGCTCAATAACTTCATTTGATTGCTGTTGAAGCTTTACTAACGTGTTTTGAGCTTCATTATGCTGCCCCTGCTCATACTGCTCGACAGCTTCTAGAGCATATTGATGCACCATTTGATGCGGCTTCTCCAATTGCTTATAAACAGGCTGGCTTTTAATCGTTTCTGGCAGCTCGCTATAATACCACCTGCCCAGTCTGCAGGCTGTATGGGAGGATGCCCTCGTGACATCAAGCTTCGTTAAGCCGAGCAGCATATTGTATACTCTCCACTTCCATAGCAGATGGTCGGTTTTAGCGATTTTAACAATATCCTTCGCATTCATTTTTATATTAATGTTAAGGAAGGTTAGTCGGTACTTATCAATCTGCTCACTTAAATCGTAGATCATCTTTGCAGTTTCCAATGCAATTTCCTGAGAGTGTGAGCTCAGATCATGAATAATCGAATTGCGATGCGCAATATCAGCGACCGAAGATGCCTGTTCCTCTGTCATAGCCGCGATTTGAGTCGTGGACTGATTAATTTCCTTCATCGTCGCGACAATCATTTGCAGCTCTTGTCCAGCAGACTTGGCATCATTGACACCGCTTTCCATTATCGCTCTCGTACGAATCATCTTGCTATTCACTTGATCGGAGGCAGCTTTCAAAGATTCCATATTCGCTGTAATCTGAGTAATCTGCTCTCTAGTATGCTCGGAAAGCTTACGTACTTCAGCAGCGACGATTGCAAAGCCCCTGCCCTCTTCTCCTGCTCTGGCAGCTTCAATGCTCGCATTCAAAGCCAATAAATTCGTCTGATCGGAAATTTCTCTAATAATATTGACGACATCCTGTGTTTGTTCAATCTCCTTATTAAGCTGGCTGACCTGCTCAAGCACTTCTCCGTATACTTGCCCTACCTGCTCAATATTGCCCAATGCCTGTCCGATAACACGCTGGCTCAGCTCAGCAGATTCAACAGCATCCCCTGTACCGTCAGCTACTCTGGAGGAATGCTCAGCAACCTCTTGAATCGATGCGCTCATTTGCTCCGTCGCGCTAGTCACGCTAAGGCTCTCATCAAGCTGCTGTTCCATAGCAAGAATCAGCTGCTTTGTCGTATCCAGCTGTGTCATATTGTTAACCGTATCGGAGACGCTGAACAAAAATGTTTTTAACGTCTCTTCCATATAAACCTCAACGATTAGCTGCTGGTCAAATGCAGCAAGCTTCTGTACAGCCATAACGGATTGAATCATCTGATGCGGATTGCCATGCATATTCTGCATGATCAAAGTTGTCATTAATTGCAGCAAAAAGTGATGCGCGGATATAAAATGATCTGCCGTTAAGTGAATGCGGCTATGTACATGACCTACGATGACTCTTGTTTTAACATAATCCTCGTTTACTTCTGCTTGCAGAAATTGGTCCAAATATTTTTCCATCGTTTTTCTAAGGCGTTCGACCGTGGAATGATTATTAATGATAGATTTCAAATGGTCGACGTTAGTAACCGCGCCATAAAAATGATTCACGAGCTCAGAACGATGCGGAGCTAAAATTTCTGCTGCTTTTTTCACTTGCTGCAATACATTTTTATCTATCCCCATAAAATTGAGACTCGCTTTAATGCGTTCGTCAATCCCCGAAATGTCTGTTGATTTGGAATGGCTTATGTAAGAATTCCATGACTGTGGCTTTTTTCCAAATAGGCTCATGCTTTTCCGCTCCCTTATGTCCAGTCAATGCTGCAGATAAAGTTAACAACAAAGGCTTCTGGTATCTATCATTTTTCAATATATGAATTTAATATGAATTTACTCGATAGTAACATTGTACGAATTGATTCACAAGCATTTCCTGTCACATCTTGTCATTTTTCATAAAATGCTTCTTACATAAAAATAAATAGCTTCACCGGCCCTCGTTAAGGAGAAAACCTATTCCTGCTTATATGGAACAAACGATGCAACATTCATGCCTGTGCATAAATATTGCATCGCTTATAGTAAAAGCATCCATTCTATGTACAACTGGAAAACTAGTTTGCCATATCTACCAGAGACTGAGACATTGAGTTCAATTCCTCAACACTAGCGGTTACCTCTTGCGTAGCGGCCGCTTGCGACTGAATCATGAGCGTGCTTTCAGTAACCTGTTCAACTACTGTTGCCAGCGATTGATTGATAGCTTCCAAGCTGCTTTCAATATTTTTCACAGCATCTCTGCTGTGCTGGGCAAGCTTGCGAATTTCATTGGCGACTACACCAAAGCCGCGTCCTTGATCACCCGCTCTAGCTGCTTCTATAGCTGCATTGAGTCCAAGCAAGTGAGTCTGATCTGCAATCTCCACAATAAGCTGGCTTATCTCTCCCGTTTTCTTAGCATGCTCGCTCATTTGCTTCATTAGGTCGCCTGTGTTTTCTTGTGTTTTTGTCAAGGATTGCGCCTTGTCTGCAATATCGGTAACTGATACAGAAATTTGCTCCAAAGATGCTGCCAGATTAGTAGCGGCATCTATAAGCGCTTCTTTTTTAGCCGTAGACCTGCCGACGCCAAATCCTCCTATAACCTCTCCTTCAATATCAATAACCGGAATCGTTACCGCTATAAACGGAGTGCCTCGCACCTCTTTTGGCACCTCGATATATTTGGTCTCGTTATCCTGAATCGCTTCGTACATGCCATCACCGGGGATAACTGCTGCTCCGGCCTCAGTCATTTGCATAGAAGGATCAGCGTCAAAGTAAATGTATTTCTCGAGATCCGAAACCGCAATCATAACTTCCTCGTCTCTGTAAAGCTGTTTCAAGTAAGGCGCCGCTTGTATAAATGCCTCTAACTTATTCATTATTTTCCTCCTGTCGCTTTACATATTAATGGATATTATATTACATCATTCGACAACATTTGCTTGAACCCTTTATGCCGCAATAAAAAGTTTAAGCCTTCTGCACTAGGTCTAGCATAGGTGGCTGACAGCTTCCTTAATAAATGTCCGTTATTATTTTTTTTTCGCCATTTTCATCAGCTAAGGGACATTTATGTCCGATTTGGTTAATTGTGGGCATAAAGATGCCTCTATTTCAAAAAAAAGAAGCCTCCCCTTTAACGGAGATGCTCCCTTTTCCTATTCCTTATCATTTAAAGTACATTTCTGGCATATCGTTTTGGATTCTCATATGGCTGATATACCGGCAGTAGTGCTGATAATGGGCATGATACAGCTGGCCGTTTTTAGCTGGGGAATAGGTCAAATATAGCTGTCTTCTGCTCGTATTCGCTGTATTCGGTCCGCTTTGATGCGGAGCAAACGAATGGAATATAATAATATCTCCAGGTTGGGTTTCCACAATCTCCCCTTTGGACGCATCGATCTCTGCAATTTCCTCATCGTTCATATTGCGCAGCTCGCCAATTGTTGACCGGAAGCGGTCATGATAGCCAGGGAACAGCTCAAGCCCGCCGTTTTCCTCGGTAGCCCCGTCAATCGCCACCATAACCGAGATCAGTCCTTCAATCGGAAAGCCCTGCCACCATGAAGCATCCTGATGCATCGTATAACCGGACACGCCAGGCAGCTTAAATATCAGCTTATCTTTGAACAACAGCGGTTCGTCCATATAAATATCACGCAATGGAGTAAGTATCCGCTCATCCTTCTCAAGTTTTTGGAAAACACTCGATATATCCTGAACAGGGTCGATTTTCTCGATAATATTGCGGTCATTTAATTTACGGTAATTTACACGCAGGTTATTCGGATCCAAATATTCGTTTAACGTAAGCAGTCTTTCACATTCCTTCTGCCATACTGCGGCTTCCTCTGGTGAAAATACATTGCGAAGGACAAGGTATCCATTTTCCTTATAATCTTTTAGCTGGGCATCTGTTAAAAAGGTAGAGATTTTCATGTTGGCACTCCTCTTCTTAAAAAGAATATATATTTTTTCTGCATCCTTGATATAATCATATTATTGACTCAGCTTGATTAACATGCAGTTTATAATCAATTTACATATCCTTTTTTGTGTCGAAGGGAGCTTCCTACTATGTTGGAGCAGCTGATGCGCATTCATCTAATCCGATGGTATCAAACGAATACAAAACGCTTTTTTATGTTATCAGAGGATACGTATGACAATTGGGTTATACTGGCGGCTGACGAGGGCAGATTTGAGTATAGGCTCGGTAAAGAAAATGGCATTGCGAAATTCGGCGATATCATCCTTTGTCCGCCTGGTGTACCGTTAGAGAGGCGCGCGCTAGAACAGTTATCGTTCCTGTTCATTGAATTTCATTGGGGGGATATGAACGAGGAGGTGCAGCGTTTACTTGCCACTATTCCGCGCGGGAAGATTTCATTTCACCGCATTGACCGCTACTCTACTATTTATTCTTTAATCCGCGAATTTTCTGATATAGACATGCCACACCATTGGATTCATAAGCAGCATCTGTTACGGGATATTTTATATTTGTACATCATTGAACATCAGCACCAGGAATCTGCAAATCTTGTTGCCGCCAAGGATCCTATCGTTCGCAAAGCCGTCAGCCATTTGCAAAATCATGCGTTTGAGCCTTTATCGCTGCAGGAGCTTGCCGATCAAGCGGCGCTTAGCCAGTCGCAATTTTCCCGACGCTTTCAAGCTAGCATGGGAGTAACCCCTATCATCTATTTGACAGGGATCCGCATGCAAAAAGCCCAGAGCTTATTGATCAACTCTGAGCTTAATTTGGACAATATTGCGCAGCAGTGCGGTTATCAGAACGGCTTTTACTTAAGCCGGGTATTTAAAAAGCGTTACGGCGTTAGCCCTTCGCAATTTCGAAAAACATATCAAATTTGAAAAAGCATAAAGAACGATGAAAGACGCTGGAACAATCCCCAGCGCCTTCAATCCTTGTACAGCTACTCTGCTTTAAGCTAAAGCTTCCGCAATCGCAGCATTAATGCGGTGACGAACCTGCAGCAGCCAATCTATACTTCTAGGATATTGCTTGAAAGTAATAGGCTCTGCCAAATCCTGCTCCAATACCTCGAGTGCTTTCCCTCTGCCCACAAGCTGCTCCAGCAGTTGAAGCGCCCTCATATCTTGCAGACCTTCATAGAACACTTCCCAGCGCAAGGAATCAAGCGGACCGTCTGAGCCCGGATAAACGACAAAGGCATCTCCGGAAGGAAAGCCGCAGTCTGCATCCGTCACTCGGAATGGATCGATTGCTTTAGTCGAATACTGGCTGTACCAGAAATTAAAGCCCCAGTGCAAAAAGCCTTTAACGTCAAATTTATACAGCTGTGTGCCAATAACCCGGTTGCGATACGAAGGCATGCTGAAAAAGCGATTAGACACTTCAATATATTGTCCGCAGCAATAATAAGTCCATAGCGGCTCTACCTGCTGCTCAATGAATGGCTCGATATGGTCATTTGACGGAATCGGCACATCAACAAGCCCTTGCTTATAAAATTCAAAATCGGACAACGCGTCTAGGAAAGTAAAGGCGCCGAGATGAGCCTTAAGTATTTCACTTGCTTTGCGATAATTTTCCTGATGCGCCAATGCCGGCTCATCGGATACATGGAAGAATACATGCTTCTCCAAGCCATGTTTATGAATGAATGCGACAAGCTCGGGTAGAAACTGATTCAGAAACGCAACATAAGCTTCACCTGCCGCATCGGTTTCCCAGCCAAATATCCGCTTCTCTTCACCATCTACGTCGGCTACAATTTTAGGAGCGTGAGCGGCTCCCCATTGCGTAAACAAATGAGAAAATTCGTAATTCTCAACGCCAGCTCTTTGGCACATTGCAATCCAGCGCTCCAGCTTGTCAAAGCTGAAGCTGTATTTGTTTTCACCTGTTCGCTCCACACCGATCAGTTGCACCGTCGGGCGCTCACTGCCAACAGCTGTATCAAGCGGAGGCGTAAACAAAGGTGTAAGCAACAGATTAACGCCATGTCTGGCCGCATTGTTTACATACTTCTCAATAAGCGCCCAATGCTCCTCGCTGAATACATCCACCTCATACTGCGTTGCAATGCAATCGGTGTGAAACCATTCTGTATGAAGCAATTGCTGAGCAGGCAGTTCTGCCGGAAGCACCTCCAGCGTGAACTGCTCCTCTCCCAAACGATTGCCGCTGTTGTCCGCAAAAGCAAGCTTTATAGCATAAGCGGCAGCTTTCTCCCCACAATTAACCTGAGCTTTGACAGGCAGCGCAACGGTCACCCATACTGCGCGCCACTGATCCGGTACCGCATGTACGCCTTCCTCGAGCGGATATAAAATATCCGGGTACATGCCAGGCGTTTTTCTTATATAGTCATCATCTGACTGTGCAAATGTCGGCATATCCAACGGTGATAAACCTACAGACCGAACTGTGACATACGGCTCCAGCTCCGATTCGACAGAAACATTAAGGTAGCGAAGCAAGCTGTTAGAGCGGTACGCTACTTGAAAGGAATACACCTCATTCCACAAAGCTGTTCCGCTATTGATCTTCGAATCTAGCAATTCTGTGTCTCCAAACACCTTGCTCAAGGAGCTTAAACAACGCGTCTCAAATATAGTCGAAGCACTATTCATTACGTATCCTCCTTTAACTCTGATGGTTTCATCATAACAACTGGAGCATAGATCAGCAATCTAACTATATTAAACAAACTATAACAATCTTGACTTTATTTTCAGAAAATATTATGTATAAAGATAGTTTATATATTGATTATGGAAAGGCAGGAGATATTTTCGATGAAACAAGGCGCCTTTGCTTTCCGTTTTACAGATGCTCTCCCTTACTTGCTGCTAGATTCGATAGGCTGGCAATCTACCGATTCTCCTTATTATGGCAATGACGGACGGGAACGATCAGATTTTGGACATATTGTCTTTCAATATACGTTAAGCGGTGAAGGGCGAATCGAGCTGGAGGGTAAAAGCTACAGCCTAACGCCGGGCAAAGCATTTCTCGTTAAAGTCCCTAGCAATCATCGCTATTATTATTCGGCCAAAACGTCAGAGCCATGGGAGTTTATATGGCTTAATGCCAAGGGTGAGGATGCGCTTCAGATGTGTGACCGAATTATCGAACAAGAAGGCGCAATACTCTCTTTGCATGAAAATAGCTTAGCGCTGTCCAGCTTTTGGGATATGTACAAATCTATCTCTGAGGATCAGCTTTCCGATTGCGCAGAGCTTTCCGTACTGTTGTATCGATTTATGCTGTCACTGTTGACGCCGGAGGCTGGCCTAACCTCCAAAACAGAGCACTCGACTATCGTCAGTAAAGCGAAGCATTTTATAAAAGAAAACTACGCGCTGCCGCTTTCTTTGGAGGATATCGCCACTCATTGCGGTGTAACCGGAGCCTACTTGTGCCGGCTGTTTCAAAGAAATGATCTGGCTTCTCCGCTCGAATACTTGCGCCGGCGGCGAATTGAGACAGCCGTCACGATGCTGCGCACAACCGATTTAAGCGCACAGGATATCGGCAGGCAATGCGGCTTTGACAGTCCCAGCTACTTCAGCAAAACCTTCAAAGCTTATCTGGGCTTCTCCCCTCGCGAATATCGCGAACAAACGATAAATTATCCGTTTGACACAATTTTTTTGGATTAAAGGGCAGAGCAATGCAGCTGTTGCATCCTAGAGGCGCTTGATAGGCACGATACCGCTATGGAGCATAATGAGCAAAAAGTTCACAGATAACGCTGCTGACGAAGGTGTCGATTAATTGTGAGCAACTATTAATAAGCAATGAAAATGGGGGAACGGAGAGCAAGAATGGGAATGGAGAAGCGGTAGCGTCCGCCTTTGTAGGCCAATTTTATCCATTACAGGGGTTATTTAATCAGAAATATTGGACTACAACAGCGGTCGGAATCCCAATCTTGATCGCAGTGGCCCCCTTTCTATTGCTTGTTACTCTATGCCCGTTAATTAGCGGAATGATGCAGCGCAGACCTATAATCCAGCGGCGTCATGCTCTTGTGTTTTTTGAACAGCTTGCAAAAATAAGGGGCGCTTAACCCGCCGATCTCGCAAGCGATTTGCTGTACCGTTTTGTCGGAATTGCCCAATAACACGCAGGCTTCGCGTATTCTTCTGGATGTGATGTAATCAGTAAGGGTAACCCCGGTATATGCCTTAAACAGATGAGACACGTAGTAAGGAGAAAGATGAAATTCCTTCGCCAGCAGCTCTAGACTGAAAGACTCCTTAAAGTGAGCTTCAATCCAATCCATAATCGCTTCAATATGAACTGTTTTTTTGATCGCCCAGCCTTCCAGCGGAAGCTCGTTATGTGCAATAACCGCTAATTGAAGTTGACGCAGCAAGGAAATTAAAAATAAGATGCGGGCCTCCTCCCGCTCCTCGCCAGACTCTTCTACTGCTTGAACATGGCTCTCCATAAGTCCCGACAGCCTGTTATCCGAGAATGTGAATTTGGGAGAAGGCAGCGTTCCCTTGGACAGATAGTGAAAAAATGTTTGAAGCTTGGGATACGGCGCCAAATAGGGCTCCAAATAACGGGGATCAAAGGTCAGATTCGTTCGGACATATCGGGTCCCCTTTTGGGCGAAAACCTCCAGCTTGTGCAGCTGGTAAGGCTGGAAGCAGAAAAATATGCCTTTTTCCAGCTTGTAGGAGCAGCCCTCCACCTCCACCATCCCGTGGCCTTCATGGATGAACAACAGCTCCAAACCCTGATGCGCATGAAATTTAAGAAAATGGTCATCCGACCACTCATCCCGATATGCAAGAAAAAAGCTGCTTTGCGCCGGATCCACATACTCGATGTAAGAAGCCAACTCTATCACCCCCGATGCTATTATCGCAAACTAGTTATATTTTAGTGCAACCGAGAATTATTCGTCTGGTACTATAATGAAGACAGAATAGTTAGGAAAGGGTAGATGCACGCTATGAACAACTCGACCGCATTGGACCAGCTGCTGCAAGTTGCGAATGAGAGCTTGCAAGTTCGCTGTCATGCCGTTCCGATCTGGCAAATTCCCGGCTACTATTTCGATCCGGCTGGACATCAAGCTGCCAAACGGCTCATGGAAGCAGACGCACAAGCCGCCTACACGACAGCGCTGGCCCACCAAATTACAGGAGAAGCCGTCTATGCGGATAAAGCAATCGAACTGATTAACGGATGGGCAAGCATCAATCAGGAATTGGCCGACAACGATGGCCCGCTTGTTTCCGCTTATTTGGGAGTGGGTCTCATACAAGCGGCGGAGCTCATTAAATCCTATACGGGCTGGCGCAAGGATAATCAAAATCAGTTCGTGCGCTGGATGACCACGGTTTGTTTGCCGGCATGGGACGGCATCCCGCTCCGTAACAACTGGTGGAGCTGGAGCTTATACGCCCAGTTGGCCCTGTTCCGCTTCATGGATGACAGAGAATGCTTCGCGGCAGAAGCCGCCAATCTAAAAAAACATATCGAAGATTGTATTGCACCTTCCGGATTTATCCCCGAAGAAACAAAGAGAGGAACAAAAGCGGTCTGGTATCACTATTTCGCCTTGGCCCCCATAACGGCAGCTTCCAAGCTAATTCTTGACGAGACTGGCGAAGATCTGTTCCACCGTACCTATCCAGGCGGCAAAAGCATCAAAAAAGCGCTCGATACGTTATTGTATTATGTCGACGGTCATACAGAAGAATGGCCATACGACAAAGATCAAAACATTCCTCCGCTTGGCGCCCATACATGGCCGTTGGATTTGTTTGAAGCGATGTCCAAAATTTATGGAGATCCCTCATACGAGCGATTCGTCTCTCCTTATCGCCCTATAATCGGCCATATTAATAAGAACAACGGTTATTTTCAATCGTACGCTTGGGTATTTCCAGAGCTTCAATTTATTGCGAAGTAAGCATTTCGGCTTGCAGACCACAGTGACATAAAAGGTTGGATAGCCTAAACCGCTGCCACAGGTTTTGAATGGCCTTGAATTACTTTGACCGGCAATCATAACCCCAAAAGCCTTGGACAACTTCGTCCAAGGCTTTCTTCGAATTATAAGAATTTTATAAGTTTTTTTCTATAAACTTCTTCTTATAATTCATCGGTAAACGCGCCTTTCCAAAGGACGGCGGAACCGTTTATCCTAGTCCAAAGCTTAATTCTGCTAACGATCACGTATGAACTAAATTTATTGAATCCTTGCGTTCAATCAAGTATGAACTTAATCCGTCGAATCCAACCCATGAATAATATAGTTGGCATCCCGCAGCAGATAGGTGGCAGCTTCAGCTCTAATGTGCTTGCCGCTTTGTGCCTGAACCTGATTAATAAAAGCTTGTAATTGGCCATGCTCAAGCTTCTTAGTCAAGCTGTTTGCGATTCCATGGTTGTCGATCCAGGACATCTCTATAAACAGATCGACGAGTTCCTTCAGTGTGCTCGCGTTGGCATACGTATTGAAGGTTACCGTGCTCTCCTGAGTATTCCCCGCTCTATCACTGACGGATACGGTGAATGTATGGGAGCCCGGTGCTAGCGTATAGAGCTGAATCTCCGTTCCATGCTCTATTGACTGCCCATCTAACAGCGCGACGGTCTTGCTGTCATCCACCCCCGACAGCGCGTCGGAAGCCGTCCAAGTTATAGTCAGCGTTTCCATACTTGCATAATCACCTGCAGCTAGCCCCTCAATGGCTAGTACGGGTGCACTGCCATCCAGCTTGAAGCTGACCATTTTCTCGTCCTCCAGATTTCCAGCCCAATCTACTGAGCGGTATGCAACCTCATAGCTGCCGTCCTGTATGAAAGTTAGAGACTCTTTGTAGATCTGCCATGTCTCTCCGCCATCCGTGCTGTACTCGGTCGTTACATCCGTGTCCGTGTCGTCAGCATTCAGCTCAACGGTAACAGGTCCGTTGTACCAGCCATTTGTCCCGTCAGGCAGCGCTGGACTCAGGACCGCTGAGGTCACAGGAGCGGTTCGGTCAATCATAGTAAGCTTTACATCGTCGAACCACATTTCGCTGAACCCGCCTACATAGAAGCCTACTGTTCCTGAAGGATTATGCTTGGGATCAGAACCATTCAGCTTCAGATCACCATTCACGTAAACACGGATACTAGAGCCCTCTACTAGAATACGGAAGTTGTATTCCGTGTCCGGCAATAGATCCTCGTATGGTATATCTTTGGTTTGAAGTATAGCCCAAGCCGGATCATACAAAATCCACTGTGAAGTGCCATCTGGCAATTTCCTGTATCCGATCTTTCCAGAGTTTCCAGAAGCGGAACGGTCATACACGTAAAATGTACCTTGAGACGGCATCTCGGCAGGTGTTTTCAGCTTGAACGTTAAATCGTAATCCGTAAATAGCTTTGGATGCAGTGCAGATGCGCCTTTTAAAATTTTGTACATCTTGTTGCCATTCACCGTCACAATGCTGCGATTAGGGTCTACCGGCCAGCCCTTCGCCCCCGAATCGAAATCGGTGAAGTGAAGAATATCCGAAACGACAATCCGGATGGATGCCGCAGCTGCCGGGTTGGCAACTGAGGTAACAGTTACTACAGTTTCTCCTTTGGCCAAAGCAGTGACCGTTCCTTCCACATCGACGGATGCAATTTCTGGATTTGCAGACTGCCAGAGGACGGTCCGGTCAGCGGCATCTGACGGGTCGAATTGCACCTGCAGCTGCTGCTGTTCATCTACGACCATATTGAGGCTCTCATCCAGCAGCAAACCGGCCACATCCGTCGTAGGAACTTTAAATTGAATATCGTCGAATAGAAGATAGTCAAAGCCGCCTGCATAGAACCCGACCTTGCCGGACGAATTGAATGTAGGATCGGCTGCCTTCAGCTTTAGCTTGCCATCGGCATAAACGCTGACCTCCTTGCCCTTTACGATAATCTTGATATCATATTCGGTATCCGGCAGCAGGTCCTGCGCGGGCAATATGTTTTGCTTAATGGTGGCCCAATCTTTATTGTACAGAATCCAGGAGGATGTGCCGTCCGCAAACTTCCGATACCCGATTCGGCCGCCGCTGCCGCTTTGGTTCAACCGGTCGAACACGTAGAACGTAGCCAATTCTGGAATGACAGGCGGCGTCTTCAGCTTGAAGGTCAGCTCGTAATCGCTGTAATCATTCTCGTTCAGCGCGGTTGCACCTTTGAGCAGCTTATACATGTGATTGCCGCCTTCGACCTCCACGATGCTCCGGTTCGGATCGCTCGGCCAGCTGTTCCGTCCGTTCTCGAAGTTCGTAAAGTCCATAATCCCGTCTCCAACCTCGACAGTCACCTGAACCTCGTCCTGTAGGAGCGGATTATCGGCAGAGACTGCCGTAACGACCGCATTCCCCAGATTAACCCCCTTCAGCTTGCCATCCGCGTCCACCTTCACGATCGACGGGTCGCTCGAGGCAAAAATAAGCTTATTGTTAGTAGCGTTCCAAGGAAGCACCGCCGAGTACAGCGAATACGATTTGCCAATGCCGATCGTCACTTGATCATCGTAAAGCTTTACCGCTTGAACAGGAATTTCGTCCGGTGTCAAATATGGCCCAGCTTTTCCTATGATCCCCATCTCGCTGAACGGGACGTCCTTGAAGCCCGGGATTTGCTGAAACACCGCCGCATCGGGCTTAAGATTCAAATCACCGCCTGCTAGATTTACAAAGCCCGGATCCTGATCCGTGACCCAGTTGTTCGCATATTGCACGAGATTGAACTTATCGTAAGCGCCGTTCGCATTCGTCGTGCTGCTTCTCGTTTTCGTAGGATTGTAGATGACGTTATTTTGGAATGTATTCGTGTCCGGATAGTAACGGTTCTCCGTAAAAAAGTCCGCCAGCTCAGGATATTTCGTCAGATGCGGCATTCCTACGAAATTGTTGTATTTTTCGAACAGCGCACGCCACGGACCCATATAGTTTTTAGAAATTTGCTGTTCCGGCTTGTCGCCCAAGTACAGGTCTGCGTAATCGTAAGGAACCTTGGCGTCAATGAATAGGTTATTTTGTGTACGGATATGAGCACCGCCGTTGTTTAAAACAGCGGAATTGCCCATCCGATAGAAAATGTTTTCTTCAATTGTAACGCCCATCGTGAAGTTGTCCGGATAGACGCCCTGAACACCAGCGATGCCTTCCCCGATGTGATGGAAATAGTTTCTCCTAATAACCGATCCCCGCTCCTGCGGCGCTGCGCCCAGATTCATGTAGATGGCGCCGAGATCCGAAAACGTTTTGCATACGTCATAAATGTTGTTGTATTCCACAAGATGGTCGTTGCCAAAAATGAGTATGCCCGGATGGGGAGCGTCATGAATTTCGTTGTGAGAAATGCGGTTTCCAGCTCCCGTCAGGATGACGGCAGGGTTATAAGCTTTATGATAATAGGCAAAATCATGGATATGACTGTTCTCCACTACATTGTTGCCCGGCTCCAGCGTCAGCCGATCCCCGCCATTCAGAATGACCCCCGTTCCTCCGACATGGTGAATGTCGGTGCTGATGACGGCATGGTTGACTCCCGTTCCTTTGGCGAAATCGTTGTACAGCCAGCGGCTTTGTGTATTAATTCGCACGCCCCCTTCAGTGAAGTTGCGAATCTCGCAATGCACCACCCGGACATGGCTGCCGCCCATAATGATCACGGCCGAATCCCGGCCATTTTCCATAATCAGGTCCTCGAAAGTCACATACGAAGCGTTAACCGTATTAATCATAGGAGTTTTCAACATGGACACTGTAATCTCAGGAGCTTCCGCCAGGAAGGCGACAGTCGGCATGAAATAAAGAATGCCTTGGCTCCGGTCAATATAATACTCTCCCGGCATGTCGATCTCTTCCAATAAGTTTTGGGCAAAATGGAAGTCCGGGTACCAGTTTTTGAAGAGACCGCTCATTTCCCCATAAGCTAATGTGATCGCCTTGTTCTCAGTATCAATAGAAGCGATTTTGTTGTACGACCACTCCCAGCTATAGCCGAAAATACCGTCCAGCCATATGTCTTCCGCCTGGCTCCAAAGCTCTGGCCGCTCATAGGTGTATGTGAATGTGCCGCCCCGGGTCTGCAAGTCGGGATCTCTGCGGGTTGGGCCCGGGTCGAGAATATTGCCCATTTGAACTGTTCCGTTGTTCGGCCATCTTGCAAGGGTCATGCCTTCACCATCGATGTACAGCTCCATTGGCGGAGTTTGGCTGACATCATTGGCCAAGTAATAGCCGTGACGGCTCATAACGCCGTAATCGGTAATACCATGCGCCATCAAGTCCGCTTGCAGCACCTTGGTTCTAGCATCCGTGCTGATAATCCGGTTCAGAACCGATTCGTCCGTTACAGAAGTAAACCAATCTTTCTCCAGCTGCAGGCCGCCGTTCAACCGCACGGATTCGCCCGGATAGGCCCGGTAAGTAATTGGTTTGTCCGCCGTCCCGGAATCCTGCTCCTCCAGCAGAAAGGTTCCAGTCCGATTGTAGATGCCGTCTCTTAAATAAACCGTAACACCGCCATCAGGCAACCCCGGGCCTTGCTTCAGCTGGCGGATCGCATCTCTGGCCTTCTCCAGGGTAAGGAAAGGAGCTTCCTCTGTCCCGGGATTGGAATCGCTTCCATTTTCAGATATGAAATAGACCGCTCCAGAACTTTGCATCTCCTCCGCTTGGACCCCCGTGACCGGGATACAGCTCGCTATTAAGGCAATGATCCACAAAAACATCATCGTTTTTCTTCTCATATTACATTCAAACCTCCTATTCGATCTGAATTTCTGAGAGGGAACCATAAGGTTCCCGGATTACCCTTTCACAGAACCGATCATCGTTCCTTTCTCGAAATATTTCAACAAGAACGGATACAAGACAAGCACAGGCAGCGAGCATACGATTACCGACGCCATCTTCAAGCTCTCCGGCGCAGGAGGCGTCAGATTTGTTGCCGTCGTAAACGGATCCAGCTTGTTCTCGATCAGTATTTGCCGAACGACTTGCTGCAGCACAAACTTCGATTGATCGGTCACATAAAGTAAATTATCCATAAATGCGTTGATATGGTGTACCAGCGACCAAAGCCCGATCGTGACCAGCGACGGGATGGAGAGCGGCAGTACGATGCGGAATAAAATCCGCAAATCTCTTGCTCCGTCGATACGGGCCGCTTCAATCAGCGGATCCGGTATGGAACGGAAGAACGAGAGCATGACCAGCACTTGAAAGGCGTTAGCTGTCGACGGCAGTACGTAGACCCATAAGGAGTTCAACAGATGCAGCTCCTTCATCAGCAAGTAATTCGGCACAATGCCTCCGTCGAAGATCATCGTAAACAGCAAAAGCAGTACTAATATCCTTTTCATAGGAAAATCGGGCCGCGACAGCGGGTAAGCGGCACAGACGGTAACGAGCAAGGTCAAAAACGTCCCCACTACCATGCGGAACAGTGTATTCGCATAACCCGACCAGATGAATGGATATTCAAGCAGCTCCTGATACGCCCTCCATTCGAATTCCCTCGGAAAAAAATGAAATCCGCTGCGCAGCGCCTCCCCGCGGCTGCTAAAGGATACAGCAATGACATGGATGAACGGATACACAACGACGAGCGCGAGCATCGTTAACACCAAGTAGATGAAAAAGGGAGCGATTCGGTCTTTCCAACTTTTTGCCTTCATACCTGTTTTCCTCTTGCTTCCTGCTTCTACCATAACCCATTCTCCCCTCGGCTCAGCTTCCTTATGGTCAAATTGGCACCAAGAATGAGCAACAGCCCCACCAGAGACTTGAACAGGCCAATCGCTGCCGTGTAGCTGTACTGAAATTGCTGCAGTCCGACGCGATAAACATAAGTGTCAATAACATCGCCGGTTTCAAAGGTGACCGGATTAAGCAGATTAATAATTTGTTCGAAATTTGCGCTTAAAAAGCCGCCCAGACTCAAAATAAACATGATCGCGATTGTAGGCATGATCGAAGGAATATTGATTTTGATAATGCGCTGCCAGCGGTTCGCCCCGTCGATAATGGCCGATTCCTGCAGCTCCGGGTTGATGCCCGCGAGTGCTGCAAAATAAATGATCGACCCCCAGCCCAAATCCTTCAGAATTGCCGTGGAGACGACTATTGAACGAAAATACTCTTTTTTGCCCATATAGAAAACGGGCTCCTTCCCGAACCATCCCGTGATTTCAGCTATAACGCCGGAGGTCGGCGAAAGAAAGTAGATGATCAGTCCAGACATAATGACCCAGGAAACGAAATGCGGCAAATACATCGTCGTTTGTATGAATCTTTGAAAATACCGGGACCGGACCTCATTCAGCAATAGCGCCAAAATAATCGGAGCTGGAAATGCAAAAATCAGCAAGTATAGGTTAAGAAGCAGGGTGTTTTTCAGAAGGCGATAAAAATCGCTATTTTGAAACAGTTCGATAAAATGCTTTAACCCTACCCATGGACTTCCCCAAATCCCGTCCACGACTCGGAAATCCTTGAACGCGATGACTACGCCGTACAGCGGACCGTATTTGAAAATGAAAAAAAACACAAAGGAAAACAGAAACAGCGTGAGCAGCTCTCCGTGTTTACGTATCGTTTTCATGCTATCCTTCCTTGCAGCCCGGACCTGCCATTCTGCAAAAGCCAAGTTCGGCTTTTGCAGAACAGCGGAATCCGCTTATTTTTTGAATTGTGCCTGATACATCTCGTTTGCTTCCTTGGTCAGCTCATCGCCGCCTCTTGCTTTCCATTCTGTTACGAATTTATCGAAATCATCGAGCGGAATTTCACCGCTAATAATTTGAGCGAAGTACTTTTGCATAAGCGAAGTAAGGTCAGCCTTGTACTTGCCATCGGATGGCAGCGCTGAGAACAACAACGCATCGGTCAAGTTAGGAGCAGAGGAATACGTTTTGATCGCTTCATTCAGCTTTGAATTGGAATACTTCTCGCGGTAAGCTTGCGTCGTAATGTTACCGAGGGAGAAGAGACGAATGCCGAGCTGATCGCGCTGCTCTTGCTTCTCAAAGCCTTCAAGATATTTAGTTGCTCCAGAAGTCGCTCCACTTTCTGTGAAGTCCCAAGTTTTTCCCTTTACCCCGAGGCTGGTCATATTGATCGTTTCTTCGTCACTGCTCTGCGCACGAATAATTTCTAGAAGCTTTTCCAGCTTCTCCGGCTGATCCTGCACTTTGTTGCCAAGGACGACGAAATTACTCTTCACTCCCCAATCCCAAGAGCCGTCCCCGCCTGGCCCTTTCGGATTTCTGGCGAACACCAGCTCCGCATCGGGATTCAAGGACTTCATTTCCACCACGGTCCCGGACTCTGGAAGCGCGCCTTTGGCAATTTGCTCCTCGATGACGCCAATCCGGTTATTGTAAAGCTTCTTCCGGTACGAATCCTGCGTATCGGTAATGAACTCAGGATCGATAACCCCGTCAGCATACCACTGCCGCAGCTTGGCCAAGGCCTCCTTTGTCTCCGGCATGACAGAGCCGTTCATAATTTCTCCGTTTCTTTCATGCCACATCGTCGGTTCTACGCCGAACGCTCCAAAAATGGAATAGAAACCGGATGACCAGGTGGAGGTAGCTGTACCTGTCAAGCCGTACGTATCTTTGGCGCCATTTTTATCCGGGTCCTTCTGCGCGAACGCATAAACCGCCTGCTCGAACTCCTCGAGTGTCTCTGGAACCTTCGTAATCCCAACATTGTCCAGCCAATCTTTACGCCAAAGCATAGCCAGATCATAAGGCTTCAGATCGATGAACATCGGGATGGCCCATAGTTTATCGCTAAAAGTAACCGTTTGGAACAGGGCACTGTTTTTTTCAATATCTGCATAATACTCAGGCAGCTTTTCCTTTAGCATGTTCTGATCGATGCTCATCAGGACACCCTGGTTCTGGTATGCGGCCACGTTAGCAGGATCGCCCAGCATAAAAATATCTGGAATTTCGCCGGATGCGATACTGGCATCCGTCACCTTCACCGGCTTGATTTTCACATTGAATTTTTCTTCAAGCCACTTTTGAACCTCAGAGTCTTTTACAACGCCGGAAGCCTGGAAGTGGATGCCCCATGTAATTTCTATTGGCTTTTCAACTGCTTCACTTGGGTTTGCGCTCGGGCTGATACTTGGCGATGCCGTATTGCTTTTATTGTTATTATTATTGTTGGAGTTGGAGCCGCAGCCGGCCAGCAGGCCCGCTACCATCATTGCTGCCAAAAAGATGCTTCCTAATTTCTTGCGTTTGCTTAGCAAAAAAATCTCCCCCTAGAGTCAATATGATTGGACCGTATCGCAGCTTTCACTCCCGGCCGGGATTTGATAGCGGTTACAACTTTTACGATAGCGTTCTCTGGCAAGGTTCACAATCTTTTATTTCGATTCTTTTTTATGTTTTTTTGATTTTTGCTGTTTGGAATGCATTATGTTTTTCAGCTTTTTATATGTTTTTCGAGCTTCCCCTTTGCGCTCAGCTCAACTATTGATATAATCCCTCTATAGTGTTTGCGATAAGAGCGCCTCTTTTCCTGTTTCTATGGACTCAACGAATGATTTCGCATAATTTATCGGCACACTTGATTTGCACTTTAATTTCGCAATGTATTATGTAAGCGCAACCAATTGAAGAAGGGGTGTGATTACCCTGCTGGGATACCGAGCGATCAAAAATAATACGATGTTCGTCAAGCTGCTTCTCTCCTTAACCGCAATTGCCGTGATCACCGTCATTCTTATTGCCACAGTCACCTACTCGATTTCGGCAGATAACAGTATTCATAACGCCATCGAATACAACGAATCCATTTTGACGCAGCAGCAGGAGCTCATCCACAAAGACCTGACCGCAATCAGATATGCCGTCGCCGGCATGATGGCAAACCAATCGTACCTGTACCAAACTAAAAACGGCAAGTTAACCGTCAGCTCTCTGATCGATTTGTCACGATTCGTTGAAGAACAGAAAAAGATCAGTCCTTACATCGATTCCATCTATTTATATTACGAGCCGTTGGAGCTAGTCCTGACATCACGTCCCGAAATCAAAACGTCGCCTATTTCCACCTTTGCAGATACATCCTGGCTGGACATCTGGAAGCAGCCATCTGAAAACCGCACCATTTGGTTAACCGGACGACCAAACGGCTTCGCATCGGATCAACCAGCCGCAAGCCTGCTGCAAAAAATGCCTTTGATTGGTCAAGTAGACGGCGCCATCGTTATCAACTTGAAGCTGGAACAGCTTTTCAACGACTATTTGAGCCATTATCACAATAAAAAAGGAGCCACGCTCGTATTGGGGCCGAACTCCGAGCTGCTTTACTCCGATGATGCCGCAGGAGAAGCCTTGCTGCAGCGGGTGGACCCTGGAAGGCTTACCGATCGGAGCGGATACTATATAGACGATTCCAATCAGATCATCTCCTATACAACCTCAGAGCTAACCGGCTGGAAGTTCGTTGATGTCACTGAACGCTCCGTGCTATTGCAAGGCATGGACCGCATCAAATTCATTGTTTTCACCGTTGCGGCGGCATACCTGCTAGTGGCAATCGCCATTTCCTTTTATTTGTCAAGAAGATTGTACCGGCCGCTCCAAAGCGTTATCACCTACATCCGAGGCTCTGCGGCAGGCCAGCGGGAAACCGAGAGCAAAGCTGCGCCCACGGGTGACGAAGCCGGCTTTATCCGTCACAGCTTCGATCAGCTCGTTCGCAACTGGGAGACACTGATGAAGGAGAAACGGAAAGTAGATCTTGTCCTAACCGATAATCGTACGGCCATTAAGGAAAAGTATTTGAATGATCTTATCCAAGGCGACGGCGGAACAGAACAGGCAGCGGAGTTGTTGGGTATCCGTCTCGATTTTGCAAGGTTCGCTATGCTAACTCTTGAGCTGGAAAAGCCTTTTCCGGAGATGGGAGCGGACGGTATATTCCAATATCATTTGTTTCGTTATGGAATGATGGAAGAACTGGGAGCCGATATTGACGGAGAGATATTCGCCAAGGATGATAAGAGGACCGTTATCCTCCTTTCCGTTCCTTTAAGCGCAGACAGCTTCCCGATTGAGCAGGCCAAAAGACTAAAAGAGCTCTTGTTGAGCCGGTACGGCATAACTGTCACGATTGCCGTCAGCCGAATCTATGCGGGAGAAACATCCGTCCGCTCAGCCTATGAGGACACGCTCGAAGCGCTAAATCTAAAAATGTACATCGGCAAAGGCGAAGTTTTGCCATACTCCATTCTAGGCGACTGGAAGACAGAGGAAGAAGCTTACTATTATCCGTACGAGCTGGAAACGAAGCTGCTGCAATCGATTCTTCAAACAGACAAAGAGGAATGCTTCAAGGCCATCCGGCAAATTACACAAACGGCGATTAATAAGAAGCTGAGCAAGGCAAATATTCAGCAGCTGTTCTTCCAGCTGAGCGGAGAAATTTTAAAGGCATTGGTCCAATCAAGGGGCGATACATCGGCAGTATTTGGCGACCAGCCTTCTTATGCTGAAGCGCTCGCGCGTGCCGAGACCTTGCCGGATATGGAAGCGTGCTTGCTCGACATGTGCGGCAGAATCATCGACTACCATAAGGAAAAACGCTCCAAGATGACCGATGTGACTCTTCAGCTGGCGACGGATTATATGGATGCGAACTTCAACAAAAATATATCCGTAGATACGGTTGCTGAATATGTGCAGCGCAGCTCATCCTACTTAAGCCGTGTCTTCAAGGAATCTACGGGTATGACTATCAACGACTATTTGATCCAGCTGCGGATCAAAAGAGCCATGGAGCTATTGAAGCAGCTTCACCTTTCGCTTGAGGAAATTTGCCGGGAAATCGGGTATGCGAACGTAAGCTACTTCAACAAAATGTTTAAAAACCGGACGGGGCTTACGCCCGGACAATTCCGGCAGCAGCAAGCCGCGAATAAGCATCTGTTCCAAGTGAAGGAACAGAATGAATAAAAGCAGAGGCGGGTTAGGCGCGGCGGCAGCGCTGATCATTTATGTATGAAATTTCATATACATTTGGTCATTTTGAGGTCGCACCTACCAGTTCTGTATGGTTTTTCATATACATTTGGTCATTTTGAGGTCGCACCTACCAGTTCTGTATGGTTTTTCATATACATTTGTTCATTTTGAGGTCGCACCAACCAGTTCTATATGGTTTTTCATATATATTTGTTCATTTTGAGGTCGCACCTACCAGTTCTGTATGGTTTTTCATATACATTTGTTCATTTTGAGGTGGCACTAACCAGTTCTGTATGGTTTTTCATATATATTTGTTCATTTTGAGGTCGCACCTACCAGTTCTGTATGGTTTTTCATATACATTTGTGTTTTTCGCGCTAATTCAGCTTATTCTATATGAAATTTCATATACATTTGCTCATTTTGAGGTAGTACCGACCAATTCTGTATGATATTTCATATACATTTGTGTTTTTCGCGCCATTTCTGCTTATTCTATATGAAATTTCATATACATTTGCTCATTTTGAGGTAGTACCGACCAATTCTGTATGATATTTCATATACATTTATGTTTTTCGCGCCATTTCGGCCTATTCTATATGAAATTTCATATACATTTGGCCATTTTGAGGTAGGACCGACCAATTCTGTATGATATTTCATATACATTTGTGTTTTTCGCGCCATTTCTGCTTATTCTATATGAAATTTCATATACATTTGCTCATTTTGAGGTAGCACCGACCAATTCTGTATGATATTTCATATACATTTGTGTTTTTCGCGCCATTTCTGCTTATTCTATATGAAATTTCATATACATTTGCTCATTTTGAGGTGGCACCTACCAGTTCTGTATGGTTTTTCATATACATTTGTGTTTTTCGCGCCAATTCAGCTTATTCTATATGAAATTTCATATACATTTCACAACCGTCACATTTGATCTACCCTTTACTCCACTCTAACGGTTGCAGGAAGCGCTAATCCGTCTAATAACCCGCTTTTTAATATCTAACGGTTGCAGTTGAGCTTATTTGCCTCAAATCGAGCAAAATAAGTAAATTATTCACAAATAGCGCCGATGACAACCGTTACAATTTTTAAACAGCTGTTTTTTGCAAAATAACGCTTCTCATAACCGTTACAGTTGATCCATCATTTACTCCACTCTAACGGTTGCAGGAAGCGCTAATCCGTCTAATAACCCGCTTTTTATCAATATCAGATTAACGTAGATTCCGAAAATAATTTGTATATGTGGTACCGCCACCCAAGCCAGCACAAAGGGCAGGATTTTTTTATTTAGTTTAGTTTAGTTTAGTTTAGTTTAGTTTAGTTTAGTTTAGTTTAGTTTAGTTTAGTTTAGTTTAGTTTAGTTTAGTTAAGTTTAGTATAGTTTAGTTTGTTCTCTTCATAGGACCTCCTATAACGGCGGGGCAATAGTCATATGCTCACAATTGCCCCGTTGTACCTGCTTATTAATATTTAGTCATGATGTTGTAGAGTATCTGTACAAATTGCGCTCTGCTTGCCAAATCTTGTGGCAGGATGTTGTCATTGGTCCCGGCGATAATTCCCGCTCTCACAAACTGTTCAATGGCGTGATTGGCATAATCGGCAATCTTCCCTGCATCCTTGAAGTCTGACAGATTTTTGACGTTGCCTGCTGCCGGTAATTCATTTATGTTCTTAAGCGTATTGTATACCAACACGAACAATTCCTGTCTGGTCACCTGTCTGTCAGGAGCAAATTTGTTACCGCCCACCCCGTTGGTAATTCCTAATTGCTTCGCCACCGCAAGGTATCCCGTGTAATAGGTATTTCCGGCATCGCTAAAATTGTTTGCGGCGTTTTCGTTCGGGCTGATGCCAAATGCTCTCATAATCATGACCAAGGCTTGTGCCCGGGTTACACTATCATTCGAACCGAAGTTTGCATTGTCCACTCCTTTGGTGATTCCTCTTGCCGCCGCAAAGGTTACCGCCTCATAGTACCATGCGCCCTCTGCCACATCTGCAAAGTCAACCTTGTTGTACGCAACTGCAAACTTCGAGGCTCCTTCTGTTTTGAAGGCCAGTGTTCCGGTTGCCGGGTCGTAGATGCCTTTGGTCACTACCACCGGTAGTCCCTCTTCGTTGATGCCGTAGGCGACAATGGCATTCGGATTTTCTCCTGCTTTCAGTGTATATGGAATGGCTGCTTCCGCTTTGCCGCCAAGCTGTAATATTTCCTTTTCTCCGCTGGTAATATCAAAGCTCACTACCGGTCTGCTACCAACCTGGCTTCGAATTTCAGCTGGCAATCCGGTGCTTTTCTCCTTCGTAGCCGTAATGGAAATAGTTCCCGCCGACTGTTTCAGAAGTCCTTCTGCCGTCCTCTCATCAAAGGTCATCGTTCCAAACGGTGTAGAAACGACCAAGGTATCCGCATTGCTATCTATGAACGCTTTCAAGGCTTCATCTGTCAGACTGACACCCGCTGTCCCGGCATCAGCCCCCGCATTCACTTCAATTCTAACTGTTGTCTCTGTTCCTACACCCTGCATTGCCGCTTCAGCCGCAGCCTTCGCGATGGCATCCTCCACCTGTTTCTCGGATATTGGCGCTACAGCCTTTCCGTTTTGATCTGTCGTAGGCTTTACAGGTATCGTCGTTGTTACACGTCCATCCTCAACCGTTGTTCCAGGCACAGACGTTGGTGTCGGTGTTGGTGTTGGTGTCGTCGGAGGCGTCACCGGACTTGTCGTCCCGTTCACTGTCCACCTTGCATACAGCGTTATATTCCCGGTCACCTTGTCTGTCGTAAAGTTCCATGCTGTTTTTAAACCTTCATCCTTATACCATCCGGCAAAGGTATATCCAGTTCTGGTAGGCGGCGTCGGTGCTGTGATTGCACTGCCGCTGGAGACATCTGCAATCACTGATACCCCGCTGCCTCCATTAGTGTTGAAGGAAACTGTATAGGTCTTCGGTTCTTCAGTTCCTCCTTGGGATTCCATTTTTATGAGCACGACATCTTTAATCCCGGATATATTTCCGGCCGCATCGATGGCCTTTACCCTGTACCTGCGTACCGCATCAGGCTCCAATCCGGTGTGAATATAGGTTGTTGAATCCGTTCTGACCGTTCCATTAATCCCACCTATTTCCGGCGAGTTCAGCACTTCCAGAATATATCCAACAACACCTACATCATCGGTAGCCGGCGACCAGCTTACACGCACCTCACTGTCGGAGATCTGCTTGGCAGTTAAATTCTCCGGAGCTGTCGGCGGTGTTACATCCAGTTCAGTATTGACTTGCCAAAGCATTGCAGGACCGGTGATGCCCCCGGTACCCAGTTCATCCAGGACTTCATTTCCCACATCAACAACAATCAAATTCGGTTCGCCAAATTTAATCGCCGGCGTAGCGTCAAACTCCCACGGTTTCATCAGAGGGGAGCCCTTCTGAACTAATGTCAGCTCTGTACCGTTCATCCATACTCTCGCTGTCTCATCAATACTGCTGAACCAAAGCCGAATCGGCTTTCCTGTATTAAACTCCGAATCAACATCAACCGTTGTTCTGTACCAGGCATGTCCTTTGTAATAACCAATCCCCTGATCGGACCAGGACTCCGAATAGGTTTTCAGTTTCATCCAGGATTCCGTTCCCAACCCAGGTTTCCAGAGCCCCAATTTATCCCCGGAACCATTCGGGAACAGCATAACATTCCATTCGTCCGGCAACTCGGCAACCATTCTGTTGCCGTTGCTGAGCCTTTGACTTCCCTGATTTGTGATTTTATCAAAGAACCAGTCAGTATAATTATAGGAGGCGAGGGTGTTGAGCATGACAGGTGAGTGAATAACAGCCTGTTCTCTTACTTTAGAGATTTGATCGAATTTTTCCTTAGCCTCAATAAACTTAAAGCTGTTAATCCGTTCCTTCATTTGAAGGAAGTTGTCGCCAAAGCTAAAAGCAACACGCACCATATTGACCCGTCGGGCATATACTGGATCCGCTGCCCGTTGCGCCGCATCTTCAGCTTCCGTTAGCGACTGCTCCATTGCCTGCATGACACTGTCAATTAAAATATGCTGAAAATCATTGATACTTCCCGCATAATAATCTGCTTGGGCAAAAGCATTTTCCAGAATGTCGAAATGTCTTTTCATCGGCTCTGCGGCAGATCCATAAAACGTTGTAAAGTAGTCCTCCAGCAAAGCATCCACATCCAGATCAGGGTTCCACATCATCTTGGCCGCCACATAGAGCGTTGGTCCATGATAGGCCCACGCCGGAAGCGCCTCGCCGCGTATTCCGATAATACCCTGTTCGTTGAAATACTTGTATTCTGTTCCTATTCTTTCTGTAAGTGAAAAAGGTAGCCCTGGATCAGCAAGGTTATAAAGATAATCATATATCATTACGTTAGGACTTACCCTTTTCCAGCCGTCAATCATGTCCTTGATGTGCTGCCGCTCCCACGAAAGCGGATTTTCAATGCTTTTCATCCTATCCGTTCTAATGGAAGCGATAATCGGTACGATCCTGGAATCCGGCATATGCTTTACTGGCGGATAATAATACTCATCATAGGCAAAGAAAGAAATTTTCACATCATGATATCCGGCAGCATCAAGCTTTTCCAAAACAAGATTAAAAAATTTCACATAGCGATCTGTTAACGATAATGTTCCTCCATGTATGGCACCCTTAAAATCCCCGTCCCACTCTGGGTCAGGCTGGAGTACCAATACAGGTCCGTCATTGGGTCCCATACTTAAATATTCAAGCTTGGGGTCTGCATCCAATCTTCTGATTGCCTCTGCCACAACAAGGTTCAGTACCTCCGGCTTGGTCACATCGTATTGTCCGGTCGGATTTCCTTTGGCATCGGGCAAAAACAAATCAGGGCGTTCTTTATTCGTAGGCGATGTAATCAGTAATCCATGATTTCCTAACGTTTTCTGATTCAGACGCATATGTTCGACCCAGGGCGCACCTTCTGTCAGATTGACACCCACCGGCAAACCGGCACCTGCGACATATGGCGCAACAGCTTGCAAAAAACGGAAATCAAAGCTCGGGTGCTGGATGGTGTCCTGATAACTGACCGCAATTGTACGCATTGACGGAACTACGGTGCCGATATCACCGGGCATGAACCACCGCACACCAATTTGCTCTAGGAGCTCGTAAGCGGCATAAAGGCTCCCTTTGTCATTGTCATCCAATCCTGCTAATTGAATGCTCCCCTCCTTAACATATAGCTGGAAAGAATCGGGTTCAGTTCCCTTAGCACGGATTGCAGCCTTAGCTGCATCAAGATCTGGAGCGGCTCTACCGATATAGATCTTTGTTCCCTGCACCTCGGCCGTGTCATCAGCCACAGGCAATTCTACTCCGGATATTTGCCGAATATAGTCTTTGAGTTCCTGCATCGCCTTCTTTTCATATTCGGTTGCACTTTGCGACAAGATGATCGTAGACCGTGATTTTCCGTTCTCCACCAATACGAGCTTGGGATCCGTATCATTCAAGACTGTAATTCCCTCTGTTAAGCCTGTAGGGCCATTTGCAGCCAAAATCTGGGGCACCGAAGCAAACAACAGCCCAATGATTAATCCCCAGCAAAGAAAAAGTTTTCTTGTCAAGATGCTCAACTCCTATCATCCATAATTTAGAGGGTCATTGGGGCCGCATGGTGATTTCCACTATGTCACTAGAGCTTACATTCGGGAACGCCGTACTATAATTATCGATTGCCCTTACCCTGTACCTAAGCGTCTTGCCGTCAGCTTCCAGTCCGGTGTGGGTAAATTCCGTTGCTAACGCTCTCATTAGTTCTTTGTTGACTCCTCCCGGGGGGACCGGATTCAGCAATTCCAAAACATATTCCCTCATTCCGTAAACCGATTCGGATGCAGTCCAGCTTATTGTCACCTCGGTGTCAGAGATCTGCTCAACGGTCAATGTAGGCTTTGTAGGCGGGACTTTTAGAGTAATGAAAGCACTCGCAGCAGATTGACCTCCAGCATTATCAACTGCCAGTACCCTTATCTTGCGTACGATGCCCATTTTAAAATAATCGGTGAAAATAAATTCATTTGTTGTTGCTTCTACCGTCATGAGTTGTCCCGCACCGCCGTCTACATCCCACACCTCCAACATGTATTTGGCAATCCCAACATCAGATGTAACCGGATCCCAGCTTATTTTCATCTCACCGTTAGCGAGCACCTCAGATTTCAAACCCACTGGGGCCGCGGGCGGGGCAACAGGCGTTACATTATCCGACATGGTTACCTGCACTACAGCACTATAGTCAGCAGACATATTTCCGGCAGTATCGATCGCCTTCACCCTGAACCTGCGTGTCATACCGGGTTGCAGTCCGCTGAGGATATAAGCATTCGTTGTCGATTTTATCGTTTCCAGTACTCCCCCCGGAGGATTCTGGTTCAGCACTTCTAGGCTATACCCGGCAATTTCGAAATCTCCATAAGCGGTAGAAGGGTCCCAGCTTATATAAACCTGGTCGGCGGAGGTTTGCTTAACCTTCAAACCCGTCACCGTTGAGGGCGGATTCATTGTTACACGTGCGTAAGCACTATAATTAACCGATTTATTTCCGGCAGTATCAATTGCCTTTACCCTGTACCTGCGTTCCATGCCGGGTTCCATACCGGTGTCGATATATTCATTTGTCGTAGTGATTACCGATCCAAGCACTCCCCCTACGCTCTCCCGGTTCAGCATTTCCAACTGATATCCTGTAACTCCTGTATTATCTGCGGGTATATCCCAAGTTACTTTCACGGTGGTGGTACCGGGAATGTGTACAGCTTTCAAGTTCTTCACATCTGCAGGCGGGAGATAATCCAGCTCCGTATTGACCTGCCAAAGTATTGCAGGACCCATGATCCCCCCGGTACCCAGTTCATCTATGTCTTCATTACGAACATCAACAACAATTACATTGGGCTCACCAAATTTAACCGCCGGCGTAGCGTCAAATTCCCAAGGTTTTGTCAAACCCGTCCCCTTCTGCACCAATGACAGCTCTTCGCCATTTATCCAAACCCTGGCTGTCTCATCGATACTGCTGAACCAAAGCCGAATCGGTTTTCCTGTGTCAAATTCCTCAGCGACATCTATCGTTGTCCGGTACCAGGCATGTCCCTTGTAATAACGAAGCCCTTGGGCGGACCAGGTCTTTGAATAGGTTTTCAGCTTCCTCCAGGATTCTGTTCCCAATCCAGGTTTCCAAAGCCCCAGGTCAACTCCGGATGCATTTGGGAACAGCTTGACATTCCATTCATCCGGCAACTTAGCAACAATTTGGTTTCCATTACTGACCCGTTGTTTTCCTCCATTTACCATTCTGTCAAAAAACCACTCTACATAGGTATAAGCTTTATAGCTGCTTAAAATGGCAGGGGAGTGAAGAACAGCCTGTTCCCTGAAATCATAAACGTTATTAAGCTTTTCCTTTGCCTCATCAAAATGAAAACTATTGAACTGTTCGAGCATTTCAAGAAAGTTTTCACTGAAACCATAAGCGATGCTGATCATATCAATCCGTTTGGCATATACCGAATCCGATGCCACCTTCGCCTTTGCTTCCCCAAGTGTTCTTGCCAATTCTTGCATGACTTCATCGGTCAAAATGTGTAGGAAATCATAAATATTTCCGGCAGAATAATCCGCTTTTGCAAAAGCATTTTCCAAGATTTCGAAATGCTCCTTCATCGGCGATGCCGCAGGTCCATAAAACGTTGTAAAGTAGTCCTCCCTCAAAGCTTCCACATCCAGATCGGGGTTCCACATCATTTTGGCTGCCAGATAAAGTCCCAGGCCTCCATACCCCCACTCCGGCGTAGTCTCGGCGCGTATACCTACAACTCCATGTTCTTTGAAGTACTTGTACTCCGTACCTACTCTTTCTGCCAGCGAAACAGGCAGGCCCGGATCGGCAGGGTTATAAAGATAGTCATAAATCATTACCATGGGACTTACTTCATTCCAGCCATCAATAACTTCTTTTAGATAGTTACGCTCCCATGCAAGCGGATTTCCGATGCTGTGTATCCGATCCAGGGTGAGGGAAGCAATCATCGGTACAATTCGTTGATTTGGCGTCCACCGGACCGGCGGATTATAGTAAGTGTTATAGGCGTAGAAAACAATTTTCACATCTGGATACCCTTCTTTTTCAAGCTCATCCAAAACAAGATTAAAAAATTTTATATAACGATCCGTCGTTGATAATGCTCCTGTTAATACATCCCTATCATCCCCATCCCATTCAGAGTCAGGCTTGAGTACCACCACATGGCCATCGCTTGGTCCTATACTCAGATATTCAAGGTTGGGATCTTTCTGCAATTTTGCAAGTGACTCTGCTACAACAAGATCGAGCACCTCTGGCTTGGTCACATCGAGATGTAACGACGGTGTTCCGTCGGCGTTGGGCAGATACAGATCCGCTCGCGTTGATCTCGAAGGAGGGGAGCTCAACAATTCATGCGCACCTACTGTCTTTTGATTAAGCCGCATATGCTCGACCCAAGGTGCAGCCTCTTCGAGATTGCTCCCCATAGGCATACCGGCAGCCCATAAATATGGCGAGGTAGCTTGAAAAAAACGGAAAGAAAGACCCGCGTGCTGGATGGTGTCCTGATAATTGACCTCAATCGTGTCCAACTCCGGAACAACAGTTCCGATATCACCGGGCATGAACCACCGTACGCCAATTTGCTCGAGGAGCTCATAAACGGCATAAAGGCTTCCTTTGTCGTGGTCTTCCAAACCTACCAGTTTAATGATTCCCTCCTCAACATACAGCTGGAATGAGTCGGGTTCATCTCCCTCGGCACGGATTGCAGCCTTGGCTGCATCAAGGTCTGGAGCAGCGCTTCCAATATATATCCTGATTCCGTCCACACCAGCCGAATTGCTCACAACAGGCAACTCAGCTTCGGATATTTGTTTCATGTAGTCTTTGAGTTCCTGTGCTGCTTTTTGTTCCGGTTCGGTTGCGCTTGGCGAAAGAATAATGGTCGACTTGGCGACTCCGTTCTCAACCAACACGAGTTTAGAACCCTCATCATTCATCGCTGTTATCAAAGGTTCCTTGCCAGTCTCCTCTGGCAGACCGGTTAAGCCATTTTCAGCCAAGGCCGGGGGGACTAAAGAAAACAATAGTGCAATGATCATTCCCCAGAAAAGAAAGCGTTTTCTTTTCAAATCAATCATCTCCTTTTAATCATGATTCGAGGTTATTCGCACCTGCAATACTATGATAAATTTATAAATGAGCAAAATTGGACGCAACAAAAGGAACCCACGTTTCGCATGAAAGCATTTCTGTTTTCGTTTTATTCATGCGGAACGTGGGGCAAAAGGAAATATCAGCAAGCTTGCTTATAATTATTTCTTGTTTTCCATTTGGTCAATATAGTCGTTCATTTCCTTCAGATACGTTTGGCCGAATTTCGCATTCCAGTCCTGAAGCACCTCTTTGTACTCGGATGACTGCGCATCGCCGATAATGATTTTTGTCGTAACTTCACTGAACTTTTTGTTAAAGTCCAGGTAAGGCGGCGTCTTCGCAATGGCTGGCGTGAAGTTGCGGTCTTTGGACATCACGATTCTTTTTACGGCTTTCTCAATATTCGGCACGAGTATCTGCTTCAGTTCCTCCGATATAGCCGGATTAATGAAGAACATATAGTCGTTGGCGCGGCGAACCATATTTTTGCGGACGAACGTTTCCAGCGGCTGTTCCGCATAGACGCGCTTGTTGTTTTCCACCTTGTAGTCATGCCCTTCAATACCGGTGTAGATTGAATCCCAACCTTCATCCGAAAGCATGTAGTTGAATACGTCAACCACTCTTTGCGGTTCCTTCGCACTGCTCGTTATCGCCCAGAAGCCCCATAAGCCCGTACCTTGTCCCAATCCCTTCATCTCGCCTTGCTCGTTCTTGACGAAAACATAGGCAAGCTCGAAATTCGGATTGATCTGTTTACCGGCATTCAGGAAAGTTTCGTAATGACCTGCAAACCCGTCAATCACACCCGTTTTACCGCTTTGAAACCGTTCCAGAGCTTTGCTTCCATCGATCGTAGGACCATCCGGATCGATCACTCCTTCTTTGAACAGCTTGGCAGTCAAATCCAAAGCCTTCGTATATTTATTCGAGTTCAGATCGTATTGGGGATTCATATACTTGTACTCTCCCCCATCGGACTCCTGCCAGCCATAAAGTCCCTGCTCATTCTGGAAAACCGGTCTGAGCGATTTGTCAGGCTGCATGGCCCATCCATATGCGTACGTATCGTGCTTTCCGTTGTCGTCCGGATCTTCCTTCGAAAATTTGTACATGATCTCGATCATTTGATCCAAAGTAATTTCATTATTCTCAGGGAGCTGGATATTCAATTTATCGAGCCAGTCTTTTCGGAACCAGTACCCGTCGGAACGGATAACGGTTGTACGCGGAATGCCGTAAACTTTGCCGTCACCGTTCACGCGCAGAGCGTCCCAGGAAACGTCGTAGGAATATTTCTGGATATTCTCGGCTCCTTCCAAATATTCGTCGATCGGAACGATAACGCCGTCCTTAACCGCTTTCAAGAACGCCGCATCATCCGGACTTGGAAACCAGACGACATCGGCAAGTTCGCCAGTCGTTAGCGCTAATTGCAATCGCTCGGTATAGCCTGTCGACGGCGGGATATCGAATTTGATCTCCGTATTCGTCGCTTCCTCGATCGATTTAACAAGCAACTTGTCCGTTTCTGACAAGTTAGATGACGCAAATTCTCCCATAATTTTCATGCTTACTTTCGGTTTGGCGGTTTCCGCCGTTCCCTCCGACGACGACGGTGACGACGACGGCTTCGAAGCGCCGTTTTCTGCCGGTCCGCCTTTGCCTCCACACGCGGCAACTGTGACAAGCAGCACCGCAACACCTACACAAGCTATTGTTTTTTTGAATTTCATCTTGATTCAGCCTCCCTTAAGTATGTTATCTATGGCAAGGACCGGAAGGATTTATCCTTTAACGGACCCAAGCATAATGCCTTTGACGAAATAACGTTGCAGGAAAGGATACACCGACAAAATCGGCAGAATGACGATCATGATCGTCGCGTATTTGAGCGTCTCCGGCATGACATTCATATTGCCAAGCTCGGCGCTATTGCCTTCTGCAGAAATTTGCAGCATATTGGCTCCCTCGATGACCTCCCGCAGAAATAGCATGAGCGGCCAGTTGTCCACGCTGCGAATATAGATGATCGCCGTGAAAAAGCTGTTCCAATAACCGACCGCTGCGAATAACGTCAATGTCGCAATAATCGGCATTGAAAGCGGGACGACGATTTTAAATAAAATGTAGGGCTCTGAAGCTCCGTCCATTTTCGCGGCTTCCTCCAGCTCCTCCGGAATGTTCTGCATAAAATTGATCATCAGAATCAAGCTGAATGCGGAGAACAGCGCAGGAAACACAAGTGCAGCCAGCGTATCTACCATACCGAGCGAGCGAATCAAATAAAAATTCGGAATGAGCCCGCCGTTGAACAGCATCGTGAAAATAACCAAATTGATCAGAAGCGCTCTGCCTTTCAGATGTAGCTTGGAGAGCGGATAAGCAGTAATAATGTACAGAAATATCCCTAATGCCACGCCGCTAATAGTAATAATTATCGTATTGAGATAACTTCTGGCCAGCACGGGATGCGAAAGGATATCCTTATAAGCATCGAACGTGATGTCGCTCGGCCATATGCGCATCGGGTTTTGCATATAAGCGGTATGCGAGCTGATCGAGACTGCGGCAACGTTCAGTAGAGGATACAGCATAACCACGCAGATCATAGATACAATCAGATAGATGGCGATGTCAAAAAGCTCGATTCTTTTTCGCAAGTTCCTTTACCTCCTACCATAATGACTTGCCGAACAGACGCGCAATCCGATTAGCGAATACGATCATAACAAGTCCAACAACCGATTTGAACAAGCCGACCGCAGCCGTGAAAGCGAGCCTTCCTTCCAGCAGCCCCACCCGGTATGTGTACGTTTCAAACACATCAGCCACTTTGTACGTGGCGGGATTGTACAACAAGAAAATTTGCTCGAAGCCGATATCCAAAATGCTTCCGACCCGCAAAATCAAAATGATGACGATCGTCGTTGCGATGCTGGGAAGCGAAATATACCATATTTTTTGTAGCCGGTTGGCTCCGTCAATTGTGGCTGCTTCGTAAAACGACGGATCGATGGACGTCAGCGCGGCCAGGTAAATAATCGTTCCCCAACCAAGCTCCTTCCATATTTCCGCGGAAATGAGAATCGTTCGGAAATATTCCGGCTTGAGCAGAAAATGAATCGGCTCCCCGCCCAAATCGACGATCAGTCGGTTGACCCAACCTGACGACGGGGACAGCATATTAATAACGATGCCGGCAATGACGACCCACGATATGAAGTGCGGCAAATACAGCACCGTTTGCGCAAATTTTTTGAACAACAGATTGCGCATTTCGTTGAGCAGAATGGCCAGCAGGATCGGCGCAGGAAATCCGAACAACACCTGATAGAAGCTGATGACGAGTGAATTTCGCAAGATCATGAAGAAATCGTCCGACTGGAACAAATAGCGAAAATTTTCGAAGCCGATCCATTCGCTTTCCGTTATGCCTTTAATCAAATTGAAATCTTGGAATGCAATTATAATTCCGAACATTGGAACGTACTTAAAAATAAACAGATAAAGAAATCCCGGTATAAGCAACATATACAGCCATTTGTTTTTTCTCATGTAGAGCCAGACGGGACTGGCTTTGCCGTTATTCATTCTTTTCTCCTCCCGAGGACGCTGCCGCCAGGCAGGTTACTCGCAAACGATTTCAACCACTCGCGCATGGTCCAGCCCATTCGTCGCGATGACCTCCAGACGGAGCGTCTTCAGATTTTTCAGCATTGCCGGCAAACGAATCATTCGCTCGTAATTATCCTTTATATGAGCAATTTCCTTCCTTCCGCCATCGTCGTGCGCAATCAGCCTGAATTCCTTCAGCGTTTCGGCTTGCGGCCGTCCCCACTGCATATGCTTCTGAAGCACATCCAAATGGCATAGCATCAGCAATCGGTGCAGCCCGGTATCGAGAACGATTGTAATTCGGGAAACTGTAACCGGCTCTGCCCACTCCAGCTCCAGCCACGGACTTTCATCTCCCGGCTCCGACATCCAGCGATGTGTGCCCGCCGTCGTCAAGTCGGGACGTACTCCCTTCTCCCCATGGACCGCGCGAGTGTGCCCGTCCACCACATTACTGCATCTTCCTTGCTCTTGCTCGGATGATGCGGAAATTCGAGCAAGCTTCGCGAGATTTCCTTCCAGCATACGACCCGGTAAAAAAGCTCCCTGCCGCAGCAATTGCTGCTGCGCCTCCTTCACGACACCGCTTTCACGATATGCTCGCTCTAGCGGCAACTTGTGCTTCACCGCCGTTGCTGCGAATGTTCCAAGCCCTTCTCCCATGACCGCGCATGTCGCCATTACCCTCGTGCTGGAGAAGGCGATATGAGTAGCCGACAAATTTCGGCCCGCGAACATCAGATTCGCAATATTCCTGCTAATCATCGAGCGCAGCGGAATGCTATACAAATACGGTGTAAACGGCTGATTGCAAGGTTCTTCGTCCTTCGCATCGATGCCCTGAGGCGGATGAGTATCCATCGACCAACCACCGTAAGCGATTACATCTTCGAAATCGACAGCCTGTTGAATATCGTTTTGTGTCAGGACATGCTCACCGATAAATCGTCTGGACTCTCTTTTGCCTGGCAGAAAACCGAACCAGTCCAGTGCCCAATTTGCAGAATCCGGGTGATGACCGCTATTTTTGATGTGATCCCATACCCCTAGCATGATCGCTAGCAATTCGTCGCGAATATACTCATTGTTCTTGATCGTATCCAGTGTTCCTCCGAATTCCACCCACCAATAGCCGAACTCCCATGTGTTGTGGTCTCTAAACTGCAAATCCTCCTCCGTAAACTTGCGGGCCCATGGCGGTGGAATAAACGGCATCGGGCGGCCCATATCTTTCGAGGTGAACAACAGGGAGGAGCCAAGCCGGTATGCGTCTCTATTCAGGTTCGCACCGGACTCATTAAATTCATGAGCCGCTTCACGGCCAGTCGTAAATGCGGCGCCCGCTTCAAATCCCAGCCTGCCGTCACCCGTACAGTCCGCGTAAATTGCGGCATGAATCGTAAAGCGGTCTTCCGTGCTCTCTCTAACCGCATGAACGGCACGAATCCGGGAATCCTCGACATCGGCTCCGACAACCGCCGTGTTCAACAACAGCGTCAAATTCGGTTCGGCGCGGCATTTCTCATACAAGATCAAATCCAGCATACTCGCGCTTCGTTGTGGATTTCGTACAGCGCATTCCAGCATGATTTCCTCAATAATGCCGCTTTCCCTGCGTTCCGCCTCCAGTTTCTTTCCAATGGTTGAAGCGCCGGATATATTCATGCGAATCTCTGACGAGGCATTCCCGCCCAGTACAGAACGATCCTGACACAAAATAACACTCGCGCCATTGCGCGCAGCCGCTAATGCGGCTGCTACTCCAGTCATCCCTCCGCCGGCGATCAAAACGTCCGTATCCAATATTTTCGAATTAGTCTCTCCCATCACTCATTGACTCCTTTACTTGCTATACTATATCTTTAATTATATGATACTATCTTTTATTCTCGTATTTGAATTCATAAAATTTACTTTTCATATCCAAAATTTCATTGAATCGACGAGGTGAACCAAGATGCCCGCAGACTTGCCCAAACTTATATGGCATAACTATTGGATTAAAAAAGATAAATTTCTGATGGAAGCGGATACCTATGCGACATGGGTGCTTTTCGCGGTGGAAGAAGGAAGTTTTGAATATCAGATCGGAGAAGATTACGGAGTAGCGGAGTTCGGCGACGTGGTCGTGTGCCCGCCCCAAATTGCTTTTCATCGGAACGTAATAACGCCTTTAAGCTTTCATTCCCTTACGTTCCTGCTCCCCGAAGGAGAAGAACAGCGGATTCAGCCCCTTCTTGCACAGCGGAAAATCAGACTGCCGCAAATCCGACGACTGTCCGAAAACTACAGCAGTTTACGACAAGCGGATCAGCAACTGTCCTATAATCCGAAAAGTCATAAGCTGCGGCAGCATTATTTAGTCGACATTTGGCTAATGATCACACGGCAGGCGATGGAATCCCCTGACACCGATTCTTTAGCCGGGCATGACGACTCCATTCGTGATGTCGTGGACTATTTGCATAACCATGCCCATAAGATGCTCGAAATCCGCCATGTCGCGCAGCAGTTCGGAATGACGCCTGTGAAACTGATTCGCAAGTTCAAAAAGAGCTATGGCGTCAACCCGTTGCAATACTTAACATCGTTCCGGGTCAAGCATGCGTGCAGACTGCTCTTGACCACGGAGTGGACGCTTGACGTCATTGCCGGAAATTGCGGCTACGAAAACGGCTTCTACCTCAGCCGCGTGTTCCGCAAGGAGATGGGCATAAGCCCGTCCGAGTTCCGCAAGCAGAATCGGTATTGAGGATGAATGCGGAGCGGTTGCACAGAAATATCGCTCCCCCACCGGGAGTTGCTTCCTGAGTAGGCGAGGCAAAAGCCAGCTTAAGCGCAACCTCTTCAAGATTTCCCAATTGAAGAGCTTGGTGGTTGTTGCCATTCGAATGAGTTCACAAAGCGCATATGCATTCATCAAAATAGGTAGCACCAACCAATTGTGTATGATATTTCATATACAATTGTGTTTTTCGCGCCACTTCTGCTTATTCTATATGAAATTTCATATACATTTGGCCATTTTGAGGTAGCACCGACCAGTTCTGTATGATATTTCATATACATTTGTGTTTTTCACGCCATTTCTGCCTATTCTATGTGAATTTTCATATACATTTGGCCATTTTGAGGTAGCACCAACCGTGATTTATCCTTTACTCCCCTCTAACGGTTGCAGGAAGCGCTAATCCGTCTAATAACCCGCTTTTTAATATCTAACGGTTGCAGTTGAGCTTATTTGCCTCAAATCGAGCAATATGAGTGAAATATTCACGAATAGCACCGATGACAACCGTTACAACTTTTAAACAGCTGTTTTTTGCAAAATAACGCTTCTCACGAGGCTGTCGATTCATTGTGGATAGTTGCAACAAGCAATAGAAGGGGTGGCCCTGCGATCAAGATTGGGATTCCGACCGCTGTTGTAGTCTAATTTTTATGAATAAATAACCCCTGTAAAGGAAAAAATCAGCCTACAAAGGCGGACGCTACCGCTTCTCCATTCCCATTCTTGCTCCGTTTCCCCTTACTCATTGCTTATCAATAGTTGCCCACAATTAATCGACAGTCTCCTCACAGCCGTTATAGTCGATCCATCATTTACTCGCTCTCTTGCACACTGGAGGTTGTCGATCCATCATTTACTTCACCTCCCGCTCCACCAGTCCCAACCTTTAATTTTTCAGAAATCCCTGCTCCTTAATCTTAAGGTTGACGACGCAGTTAATTACGACATCAGGATATTGTTCCTGCCAGTTCATTTTTTTCCACTCTTTATAAGACATGCTGTTTCGGACATGAATGCCGATGCCAAGGTTGTCGGTTTTTTTGCTTTGCAGCTGTTTAATGATTTTTTTTGCGCGCTCGGTTAACATTTCTGAAATGATATTCTCTAGCTGCTGCTTATCGGTTGGGCTGCCTAATTTCAGGTCACCATTATATTCCAGTAACGAAGCCAGTGCATTAACTTGTATGTTGACCGTAATTTGACCATTCTTCTCGTGTTTGACATTGAGCTTCCTCGAACTGTTCAAGGCGCTAAGCATGATCGTGGTATTCCCCGATGGATCGGTTAGATCGATACTGATTTCTCCTTGAATAAAGCTTCTTTTAAGAAAGAAAAAGATAACAGCATCATCCGATTGGATTTTGCTGACATATTTATCATCTTTAAAAAGCGCAATTCCATCAATGGCGATACTATTTCCTGCATCCCTAATGACTGGAGCAATCGGATCGATCCCGTCATCATAATAATCTCTTGAGAATGAATAGATCGTTGTTTCAGGAATAGATTGGCCCAATGATTCTTTTTCGATTAGATGATCAATATATTTTCCTGTTCGCGGATTTTCAGGAAAATCCTTTGAGAGCAAACTCCCAGCGTCTTCATTCACAACAACAATTTTCACTTGTTCGGCAATCGTAGGGTCTCTCTTCAACGTATCCATGTAGTCCATCAAGCCTTCTTTTGCTATCGGTATTCCAAATAAAGCCGTACGCAATTGACCGCTCACCAATATCAGATTCGTCTTTTTCGCCAGCTCTATCCGCGCTTTTTTGCCGCCTGTTGTTTCTGTATTAAGAATGAGTCTGGCGTTTGATTTTTGTATATCCGGATTTGCAATAGGAATGGATACCGTATACTTTAATTTTCCATTTGGGAGCAAATCATAGCTGGTAGACTGGATAAAGCCAGTTTTCTCCAAAATACGCTGATCGCCGCAGCTTGTCAGCAGGAGAAGGGCAATCATCACGCTGATAAATCGATATTTGTTACTCACTTCGCTCACCTCTCATTCTTTGCAGCAGAAGAAGGCTTATTAAAAATAGGGGCAGCCCGAATGAAATGCCAAACTCGAAATAGCCCAGCACTGTTAACCACTTCTCAACCACGCTCATTACATCAGGTATATAGGCAACAAAGTAGGAGAATAAAAGAATACCGGCTGTAATCAGTTTTCCGTTAATTGGAATGATTCTTGCGCAGGTCTCCTTCGCCGCCCACAAATACATAACCGATGTAATGATAATAGAGAACATAAAAAAGCCATAAAATAAAATTTCTGTCCCCTGCACGAATGGGAACTGAATATAGGCAAACATGCTTAACAATGGAAATTGCAATGTTTTTAAGTAATTATGCCCGTAAAAGCCGAAACTAACGAAACCTAGATATGTATACATAAGCGTAACAAATAAGTTTGCAGCAAGAATTGATTTTGTAAATTTTGATTTTTTATTGATATAAGGAAACAGGAGCAAACAAAGCTCAATGCCCAAAAAAGCTAAATAGATGTTAGAAAAGCTTTGTATAGTTATAGTGCTGTCTTGAAAAATAAAAGGCGTAAGCCTTGCCCATTTAAAGTCGTAATAAAAGTAAAACAGTAGGAACACCATCCAAATAATGGACCAAAAAAACACCGCAGCCGCTTTCGAAATATTATAAACTCCTTTAATGATGAGGCTAAAAGCCAATATATCGAATACTAGCTTAAATAACATCGGATTGGTTGTGGGAAATGCAATCATTTGAAAGACCAGCAAATATTGTTTTGCAACCAGGCAGCCAATTAATGACCATACTAATAGCAGAAACAGATATAAGGGGAAAAGTATAATCTTAGAGATTGATTGTTCCATAATGTCAAATATGGATTTTCCCTTTCCCATTCGATATACAACAGCCATCAATAAAATATTTGCACAAACAATCAAAGAAACAAGCGGAACTGCCAGCCATCCATTGGTCCCAAATTGTTCAGCAAGACGGCGAGATAAGCTAAATATGACCATACCTGACTGCGTCATATAGATCAAAATGGCCAAATGAAAGGGTGATAATTTCTCTTGAATTCTAGTCTCCATTTTTATTTTCTCATCCTATTTCTAATCGTATTTGGCGACTTGCTTTGCGTGGGCCTTCTTTTCAGAAATTTAAAAGGGGCTACGATAAACGTGTCCTTCCAATCCATCGGCTGGAATGGTGCAACAGGCGTGAGATAAGAAGTCCCTAAACTGGTCAGTCCAGATATGTGAATGACAATTGCAGCAATTCCAACAGCCAAACCAAAGTTTCCCCATATTCCTGCCAAAATAATCAAACCAAAGCGAAGCAGCCTTATCGATGCGCTCATAACAAAAGTTGGCGTAACGAAAGAAGCAATGGCTGAAGAAGCAACTGCAATAATCAGGATATTGCTCGTCAAGCCAGCCTGCACTGCGGCTTGTCCAATTACGATACCGCCAACAATACCGATCGTTTGACCAATTTTGGACGGAAGCCGGGCGCCCGCTTCCCGGAGCAGCTCTATAGTCGTTTCCATTATTAATGCTTCAATTAGAGGCGGAAAAGGAACCTTATAGCGCGATTCCGTTAAAGTTAAAAGCAGATTTTCAGGAATCATTTCGTAATGATAGGTTGTGACCGAGACATATAGCGCCGTAAATGAGAGCGTAATAAAAAGCGCAAGAAATCTTAATAATCTGCTAGCGGTTCCGAGCATCCAACGCTGATTATAGTCATCGGAAGAAGAGAAATATTCAAAAAATGAAGTTGGAGCGCTAAAGGCGGAAGGACTGCCATCAACAAACACGACAATTCGGCCCGAAACTAATTTTGAAGCCATCGCTTCCGGGCGCTCGGACGTAAAAAATTGCGGAAAAATAGACAGCGGAGAATCGTCTATGAATTGCAGCAGCATATGCGTATCGAACAAGGAATCAATTTCAATATTGGATATTCTATGAGTAGCTTCATTCACATAATCCATATTGACTATATTTTTAATATAAAGGAGATATACATCTGTTTTCGTAACTTCCCCAACCGAAAGCTTGATCGTCTTCAAGTGTGAGCTTTTGATCCGTTGACGTATTAAAGATAAGTTCGTTCCGATTTGTTCAGTAAATGCGTCATGTGCGCCGATAATAACCGTTTCTGTTTCCGATTGGGAAACCGTACGGGATTGAAGGCCAAAAATATCAATAAGAAAAACATTGCGCCCATGAAAAATGGCTACTTCCCCAGCTAAGATTCCAGTAATTAAGTCTTTGCTTTCTTTAATTTTGGTAAATTGAGATTGTTGTAATACTGCCGAAATATCATTAGCAGATGTATTTATAAGAGGAGATATAACATCTCTATGTAATTTGTCTTGATCGATCTGATGACTGAAATAAACCAGGTCAAGGCTGAATTCTGGGTAAGAACGATGAGTAATATCGATACAATCTTCAAATTCCGATAAAGTATGCGCTAGTGTCAGCGATTTGGATTTGCGATTCCATAACATAAAATACACACCTTTAATCTCGTATAGTATCTTGTTACTGTTTCCCTCTCGCACCATTTTTATGACTAGGACATTCTTATGGATTAAATAGAGGGTGTCGACTAATTGTGGATAGGGCAACAAGCAAGTAAAAGGGGGCCACTGCGATCAAGTTTGGGATTCCAACCGCTGTTGTAGTCCAATTTTTTAGATAAATAACTCCTGTAAAAGATAAAATTGGCCCACAAAGGCGGACGCTGCCGCTTCTCCATTCCCAATCTTGCTCTCCGTTCCCCTTTCTTATTGCTTATCAATAGTTGCCCACAATTAATCGACACTCTCAGATAGCACCTTAAATTATTGCAAAAAAGGCAATCCCCGTCATATTCATGACTGATGGACTGCCCTAATTCGCTTATTTTTTATTCAAAAAATTAAAGATGGCTTGTGCTGCCTCAGCTCGATTAACGGAAGCCTTAGGAGCAAAGTTATTGTTGCCCCGTCCAATCATAATGCCCTGTTCTGCCAAAGCCCTGATTGCTTCTTTTGCCCATGCAGAAATTTGAGCGTCATCTGCATAGCTTTGCGCCTCAGAAGCCTGGATCGCTTGCTTTGTTTGCCACTCCAGCGCTCTCTTCAGCATAACTGCCATCTCCTCGCGCGTTATCGAAGCCTGAGGGTTAAAGCGATTGTCTCCTTGACCGTTAACTAGGCCAGCCTGCGCTGCGGCACTAACTACACCTGCATACCATGCATCAGGACTTATATCCGCAAACGTTTTACTGCCTCCTTCAGCCAGCCCGATCGCTCTTGCCAGCAAAGCTGTGAATTCAGCTCTCGTAATTTCGCGAGAAGGTGCGAACTTAGCTGTTGTTGTGCCTTTAATAATCTGTCTGGCAGCAAGCTCACGGATTGCTTCCTGCGCCCACTGGACTTTCGATAGATCATCAAATTTCTTCACAAATACCAAGACTGCAATTTGCCCGCCCTGAAGCAGCTGAACGGTTAGGCGATCACCAGTTACCTTTTCATCCATATAGATAAGCTCTCCATCTGCGCCAATCTGATACACATAGTAGTTCGCCAGCTTATCCTTAGCGGCTAACAATGAAAGCGTCAGCGGAGCTTTAAACGGCTTAGCCGCTTGCTCTTTATCGCCATTTGTCCATTTCACCAGCACTTCCCAAACTTTATCCGGCAAAGAAACATCGGCATATTGTCTCTTTGCAGCAAGCGATGCCAAGCTTTGTCCTTCTTCCTCTGCCAATGCTCTCAGCTCCAGCTTAAGCTTCTCAGAGCCTTCTGCTTCACTCGATTTCAATAATTCGTCTATCCACTCAGGGCTAAGCACTAGCTGAGCATCACCCTGCTCAATAGTAAGAGATTTGTTCTTGCCATGCAGCTGTTTCAAAATATCAAGCAAGAGAACTGCCGCTTCCTGATCGGCCCCCAATACAATTACCGGCTGATCTAAAGCTATATCCTGCTGCTTCACAACATACTCGCCAGGTTTCGAACCCGAGTCAGGGTTACCGCCGGTATAAGGCGGATTTGACGGATCAACTGGTTCAACCGGGTCAACAGTCAGCGCCTTCATTTCAAAGGCAACATAATTGACTGTCGAAGCGCCATCCATAATTCCATTGTCCGTTAAGCTAAGCGCTGCTGTGCTTGAAGGCTCTATGACATTAATATGTGCCGTAACCCCTATCTTGCGGCCTTCTTCAGCCGTTATGCCAATCGTTGTCCAAGGTATAGCCATCTCTACCTGATAACCATCCGCAGTCCGTGTGCTTTTTTGAATAATGTCTTGTGTCAGATTCGCATTAGGAGCACCGTTATAATAGATTTCAGGATCATCCACTCTAATGGTGTATTGATGCGTTCTGTCATCGCGCACACCTTGCACAAATTCACTGTCCACAAACAATTCTACGCTTGTTTCTTCCCATACGGGACGCGCTTTAGGGACATGAATATTGCCGTCCTTCACATCAAAGGCTGCGTACAAATGAGTCGGGCTCCACAATAAGCCTAATCTTCCTCCGCTAGTCTCATCAAGCAAGTTGCCGAAGGCCATATAACCAATATTCCAATTGGTGTTCCAAGCTGCTTCATCTATAATGCCGTCGATATTCATTGAAGCCATATTTACAGCTTCAAGGTTATAAGTCTGTTTTTCTTTCACAAATTTTTTCGGCATCCAAGCAGAAGAAGATACGTCATCCTGGGAAATGTCCTCCGTTAAAGAGAGCTTACCAGATGCCGCCAAGCTGGAATTATCGACATCCTTGTCATTTACATGTGCGGTGAGTCCGATAATATTGCCTTCCACCGGATTAATATCTAGCGATCGCCAAGGAATAGCGATTTCCATGTTATAGCCTTCTGCTGTTGCAGCGTAGCTGTATTTAATTTTTTCATTGGCTTTTGGTGTTTCCCTATAAATATGCACTTGCGGATCAGCTGCCCGAAACACATATCTGGCCGTATGATCATCATATGCGCCTTGCTTGCCTGTTCCATCCACATAAATTTCCAAGGAATCATCATCCCACGGGTTGGCTGCGCCAGAATTGATAACATGCTGGTCTTTAACTGCAGCCGCTACAAATAAATACTCATCATTGTAATGGAAGGAGACAGATGCTTCATTGTCACTCGTGCCTGTTTTATGCGTGAGAGATGTGCGCGCTTGCCACATCGGTTCATTCAGCTTGCCATCCACATAAGGAACAACCTGGCTGGAATTTAGCTCATACTGCTTCATCGCTTCCGTATCCACGCCCAGCAAATGAAGGTCGCTGAAATACAGCTCTGCTTCCTGATTGCCCGGCAATGTCCAGAACAGGATCGTTGCTATGCTCGCTCTGTTATTTTTAAGCTCAGAAAGGTCGAATGATAAATGATTGCTGCCTGCAATTATGGTGCCCATCCGGTGGTCTGAAGGAGCGCCATCTTTATCGAAAAACTTTATAAAAATATCTCTTGGCTCGTTGCTCGCATTGAAAATATCCAATTCTACCGTTTCGGCCCAAGTAAAATCCTGCAGTTCCTGGCTTACAGGAATACGAATGCCAGGATAGCTTTCCTGATTGCTTGTTGGAATTTTCACTTTCAGCGCTTTGCCGTCTCCGGTCGCATGTTCATCGGTAATACCTAACAGTGTAACGCCGTATTCAGTTGTTATACCGCTAATCGACTGCTGATCAGGGAAATTATGAATGACCCGTTTCTGCATAATCGGCTCCAGCGTGCGGGACTTAATGATCACGTGCTTTGTAACCGTACGCTCGACAGCGCCTTTTTTAAGCTTTATAGCGACTTCGTTCATACCCAAATTAAAATCCATAATGTAGCTGTAACGATCGCTCACACTATTGCCTGGAATTGCTTCAGCATTAATCGCTACGTTGTTAATGGAAACCTCAGTCCCCTTTTCAGCAAATACAACAACTTCTTTTTTGGCATATTCATTAGGCTGATCATTAAATATGACTAGTGCTTGCGGATTCAGTGCCAGCTCTTCAATAAAATCGGCAACTTCACTTCTTACCTGCTGCAGCTCCTCTGCATTTTTAGTAAACGACTTTACATTAGTAAACAAGCGGTCATAATACGGTTGGATCAGCTCCTTTGCCGATACCTCTATTCCCAACTGCTGCGCCGCTTGATTAATCCGATCTTCCAGAAGCCACAAATACTCATAATCCTGATTGCCATCACGAATGGCTTGCAGCCTTAATGTAGCAATTGGGCTATTCATGCCGTATTTAGCACCCGGATACAAAATATATCCGTCGCCGTTTGCTCCCGGGAATGCCAGCGGATCGTTCCAAATATTGCGTTCCGTATAATGTGTACCGGTCCATTTTCCATAAATATTAACCGCCCAATACAAGTTCCCCTCAATATCGTAGGAATGCTGCATCCAAGGCACCAGACGTGCACTTATTAAATCATCATCAAGATGATACGACGGATACGGATTAGACGGCACGACACAGCCATACCACCATATATTACCTCCATCGGCTTTAAATTCTGCTACCTGCTGCAAATACTCCTTACTCTCGAACTCACGGAACAAAGGCGTGAATGTATTAACATCGTCTATAAGCGCAGGATGAAGACCAGTCGTCACAATATGTCTTAAATTAGGATCAATAGCAGCGATTTGTTGGCTGCGCTCTATTACCTTTGGGAACATGGCCGTTGTCGGCTCATCAATTTCTGCTCCTAAATAGTAATAGGCTTTATCCAGCAGCCCTTTCGACTTCAGGTCATTAACTAGTTCCTGCGCTCTGCCGCTTTCAAAGTCGCCTACCGTATAAGGTAAATTATAGGCAGATACACGTGGATCGTTAATGTAAGGCGCAGCATCGATTACATACTGGTCGTAATCATCTGTCGGGATAGGCAATGCCGTTGGCGTAACGTGATAGTTCAATAGAAATTCATAATAATTCTCCATAATGTCCCAAAACTCAGGCGATCCTTCAACAAGACCTGGGTAACCATATGGAAGCATCCAGCCCCACACAGCAAACGCCGTTTGTGCATGGTTTTCTTCAGGCAGAGCAAAGTCTCTAACCTTTACTGTAATCGGCACCTGCTCAACATTGCCATTAGCCGTTACGGAAATAGTACCGTTGTAAACGCCAGCAGGCGTATTCGCTTCCGTTTTTACCGTAAACCAAATTGCTTGATTATTGCCGCTTTCCACTTGGATGGAGCCATGCAAGTCCATATACGGCGAATATGGAATTAAAGCATCCGGATACCAGCCCGGCTCATGAGCGCCATTTGACTTGGCCGTTGTTTTCACATAATGCTGCACAAGCACCTCGATATCACTGGCAGGAATGATAGTGCTGCCCGAGCTCAAATCTGATATAGCCGCTTCCGTTATGTTGACATATCCGTTATCAGCTGTAAGCAAAACCTGACCGCTTTGATATTCACGACCCGCCATTTCAAGCTTCACTTCATTTGAAGAAAGCGGGGCAGCATCACGTTTCAAGCTCATTGTGCTAGGCGCTGTCCAAATGCGATACGTGCCTTCAACTGGCTGCGGGCCATCATTTAATTGAACGAAAGAGACATCATCCAAGTAAACCCGGCCAGTGCCTCCTGACATCATCAAATAAGGCTTCACACTTTTTGCGCCCTCTAAAGGCTTAAATCGGTAGGTGAAATGCTGCCAATCGCCGGTAAACTCTTCCCCCTCCATTTTTTTGTGCGGCGCACCTATCCATCCATTATTTTCATTAAAGAAATCCAAATTTAGCAGCGGACGTCCAGCCATTTCCGGATCTACTATCTTGATCCAAACCGAGAACTCATATTCTTCTGTATCCTTCACAGGCAAGGACTCTATAGGCTCCCAGTTCGGCAAACCCTCTCCCGTAGAATGATCTATAAAAATACTATACATGCCGGAATGCTTTTCTTGGTCGCTGATGCCAAAATCCGTTCCCAATTGACCCGCTGAATGCTGCCAGCCAACCGGCTTGCCTCCTGAAATTAGCTCAAAGCCAGCATTATTTAGCATATTACCAGAGGACGCTGCTTCTGCCTTCGGAACATAGCCTGTGCCTGAAAAAAACGGTATAACAAGACTTAATATTAAAAGTTGAACAGCCCATTTTTTACTTCTTGATTTCCACCTATTCACAAAAATCACTCCTTTACTATTTATCTCTCCGAAACTCCTATTAGTCTGAAGAATATATCTGTCTTAGAGTCGTACCTCCTCTCTTAAAATTCACTCACTTCCTTCCTCTCCTCCTTTGGAAGCGCTTACACGAAACGAACCTAGGGACGATGCATGGACACGTGCTTTTCCATACATGCCTATCCCTATTCAATCAGCCTTTCATTGCCCCCATCGTTGCGCCTTCCATAATTTTGCGTTGGAACATCATATAGAAAATGACTGAAGGAATCATTACGATAACGACCCCCGCAAACATCGTTACCCAATCTGATGTATACTGCATCTTCATGTTCGCCTGATACATATTTACGCCAATCGTATACTTAGCCGGATCGCTTAAATATATAAAAGGGCCCAGGAAATTGTTGTACAGTCCTAAAAACTTAAATATCGCAACGGTTACAATACCAGGTGTTGACAATGGAATAATGATGCGCCAAAACGTCTGATAAATAGATGCTCCATCCATATAAGCACTTTCCTCTAGATCCTTCGGCAAAGAGGACATAAATCCGCCCAGCAGCATTAAGAAAAATACGTTCTCTCCGAAACTATCCAATATAACGAGCCCAGACAAGCTATTCGTTAAGTTCAAGCTTTTCATCAATATATACTGAGGCACTAAAGCATTGATCCCGGGCAAAAATAGAGATAGCATTATAAGTCCCCATATAAATGCTCTGCCGCGAAATTGCATTCTCGTAAGCGCATAGGCATTAAGCGTTGTCAAAAAAGTGCCAATTACTAAACTTACCCCTACATAATAGACAGTGTTCAACATAGATTGCCCAATATTATAGGACGTCCATGCTTTCTCATAGTTGGCCCAATTCAAGCTTGTTGGCAGCGCCCATATATCCTGAAAAAATTCCACATTTGTCCTCAGTGATTGATAAGCTATCCATACTACCGGAAAAATAATGGTAGCTGCCCAAAAGAACAGTGCCAGCCTCCAAATGTAATCCATAAATGTTCGCCGTTCAGCCATCCTCGCTCCTCCCCTCGCAAGTTATTAAAACTCAATAGATTCCTCTGGATAATATTTATCAATGATCAGTTTTGCTCCTATCAAGATGACAAATAGCAGCATGCCAATTGCAGAAGCATAACCATAATTGTGATATTCTTTTCCAAAGGCCAGATTAAACATATATAGCCCGATTACATCTGTTGAGCCTTCAGGTCCGCCATTGGTCAGAATCATAATCATTTCAAAGCCTTTGAGTGATCCTAGCACAACAAAAACGACACAGACCCGAATAACATTGCGAATGAGCGGTATCGTAATTTTAAAGAGCAGCTCCATCGGCCGAGCGCCTTCGAGCTGTGCCGCTTCATATAGCGATTTGGGTATGGCGCTCATAGCATTAATAAAAATGATCACATATAATCCTACGCCGCCCCATACCATCGGCAGCACAAGCGCCCAGATGGCAGTCTTCGTACTGCCAAGCCAATAAAAATCATTCATCTTTAAGCCGGACAATTCAATGATGCCGTTAAGCAAGCCAAAGCTGCCGTCAAAAATAAATGCCCATAACAAAGCTACAACTACTGTAGAAAGCACATTAGTAAAAAAATAAATCACTTTATACCAGGCGTTTTCCTTGTAGGACTTCATATTGAGCAAATAGGCAAGCAATAATGAAATAAATACAATAAGCGCAGGCACAATAATCATATAGATGACATTATGATATAAAGCGCGCCAAACGAATTTGTCTTTTACCAGATGAACAAAGTTATCAAAGCCTACATATTTGGGCGCTGTTAAGCCATCCCATTCTAAAAAGGAATAATAGACGGACATAATGTTTGGATATAACGTAAATAAAATATAGCCGAGCAAGGATGGAGCGATAGCAATAATCAAAAATGTCATCTTCTGCCGGCTGGCTTTATTCGTTTTTTTCTTCGGCTTTGCCGCTGTTTGTGCCGGTCTAAGTTCAGCATCCAATGCGCATTCTTCCTCCTTTACACGGATTTGGGAGAAGTAGCATTTCCCCCAAATCCGCAAATGATGTTACGGACGGTCTTTAGCGATGGCTGCTTGCTTCAGCTTCTCAGCTTCCTCTAACACTGGAAGCGGGTCCTTCTTGCCTGTTGCGACCGCGGTAATCAGCTCACTGATCATTTTTTGAGATTGCCCATCCTCTGGACTGGACAAGCCGAAGTTGCGGCGATAAGAAATGTACTCTACATTATGTTTCGTTGAATATTCCATCACTGCTTTTTGTGTCGGCTGCAGCTTCTCAATACGTGCAGGATCATCGCCGTAATCTAATCTTCCTGGATAAGAGCCCGCATCAACAGCCAGCGACTCCTGAATTTCAAAATTGTAAAGGCTCATAATAAACTCTTTTGCCCACTTCTTGGTCAGATCAGGTTTGTTTTTCCAAATAACAAAGCTTACATCGCCTACACCGGCATTAACAAAAACCGTTTGATTCGGATCATTCGTAACCGGGATGCTCATAAAGCCCCATGTAAAGCCTTCAGGCGTGCTTTCCTTCATTTCATTGCCGACCCAGTCGCCTGTTGCAACCATTGCAGCTTTATGCTGCATGACCTGCATTTGCGATTGCGTATGATTAAGCGCCGCTACGCCGGACGGGAAGTAGCCCTTTTTGCCGAAATCATACATACGGCTCCACGCTTCTTTATTCTCTTCTGTTGTAAGCTGAGGCCCATCGAAATTGCGGAAATTTTTCAAGTAAGTATCAAAACTGCCATTTGCTTTGGCAAGATCAAACTGCAATACATTGAATACATAATCCGTTAAGTAACCTGCGTAAACCCCTGGGAATGTAATCGGAATGATGCCATCTGCTTTGATCTGTTCAAGCAGAGCAACAAACTCATCCCAAGTATTTGGGCTTTTGTTCCAGCCTTTCTCGTCAAATAGCTTTTGGTCAAAAAACAATCCGGACGTGTAGCCGACAACGGGCACACGAGCCGTCATGCCAAGGCTTAGTGCTGTATCATAGAAATCATCGGAGATGACGGAACGAAGCGTTTTGCCTGAACCATCCGGCAGCTGCCGGTCCCAAAGATCATCCTGTGATTCCAGCTTGCCTGCTTCAACAAGACGTTCCATTGATCCGGCTGCAGTAAAGCGCGGCATGAACAGATCAAACATATCCTCATCATTGCCAGCCGCAATCTTCGGCTCCAGAATCGTCTCTAGTGTTGGTGTCGAAGTCAAATCAAATGTAACGTTTGGATACTTCTTGGTAAACTCAGCCATAGCCAAATCCATCCAGACACGGCCGGATCCGCTTTCCCATAATCCCACTTTTAAAGTAACCTTCTCGTCTTTAGGAAGCCCATTTTCATACACTTCCGGTTCAGCCGGATTTGCCGAATCAGTTGGAGCTGCAGACTCATTCGGCGTTGCTGAAGGCGAGCTTGACGGTTTATTGTTTCCATTGGAGCCGCAAGCTGTTAATAAGGCAAAGCACATTACTACGGATAATAAAAGTACAGAAAACCTTTTCAATTGAATTACCCCCTAGTTTTTTATTCAGCTGATGCTATTTAAAAGCTGATCGCTTCTCAGCCCAACTGCCAATTCAATAGACTTGCCGCCAGAAAGCCTTGACTTCTCTGCCGCAAAAGCCATCAGATGGCTTTGCATGGAGGCTTCAGCTGATGTCAGCCCTGGCCCTGCATCCTCGCCATGAGACCGTACTTGCTCCAAAAACGAGCGCATCAACCCTTCATCGCCTCCTCCATGCCCTCCTTCTTCAAGAGTGACTGGAACCGTTTCAGGCTTAGCTCCAAATCGGTAAAGCTGTATGTCATTTTTCTCCATATAGCCTCGAATTTCGCCCATCGTTCCCATGATTTGAACCGTTCTTGAAATATCGTGCGAAAAGCCAGACATCGTAAAGGATGCTGTGGCACCGCTATTAAACTCCATATTCACAACCTGATGATCGACAACATTATTATTGCAGCGATAAACACATTTTCCGAACGGCCCCGTTTGCAGCGCCTTGCGAATGCCTTGTGCTGAAAGATCATGCGTTATAAATCTGGTCCAGTCTGTCGTCTCTGCCTCCTCATAGATGCGAATAGCAGAATAAGGGCACTCACGCTCTACGGTGCAGCCGTCCAGACATCGTTCAGTCGAGCCGGGCGGGGCATTCTCAAGACAAAAATGCTTTAAAGAGCCAAAAGAGCTAACCCTTATACACGGTTCATCCATAAGCCACGTCAGCAAATCCATATCATGGCATGACTTCTGCAATATCATGGGGCTTGTTTCTTCCGAGCGGTTCCAATTGCCTCTTACAAAGCTGTGTGCCATATGATAATATCCAACGTTCTCGCTCAGTTGTATGGATACGAGATCCCCAATGGCACCGCTTTCAATCACCCGCTTAATATTTGACCAAAAAGAGGTATAACGCAATACATGGCATACAGTTAGCAATCTCCCAGAGCTGCGGGAGGCTTCGATCATCGCAATAACCTCAGCTTCTGATGGAGACATTGGCTTCTCAAGCAGCACATCATAGCCCAGCCCCAATGCTCTCACTGTAGGTAGAAAATGCATCCTATCCTGTGTTGCAATAATAGCGATATCTGCCATTTTAGTCTGATCAAGCAGCTGCTCCCAGCTTTCAAACACTTGATTTGGCAATAAGCCATGTTCGGCAGCTGCAAGCGTTCTGCGTTCTTCATCGGGATCTGCAACCGCGACAATTTTCAATTCATCTGGATACTTATTGGCATAAGCTCCATACACAAATCTTCCTCTTGCCCCGGCGCCCATTAACACTGCCGTTATTTGGCGCACCTTATCACACCCTTCTTAACCTAGGTCTACACTACCCATAAATCGGTAAACCTGTTTTCAAGGTGATCATAACACCCGTTATAAATTGTTGTCAACCCTGTTTTCAAATAATATTTTTTACATTTAATGTGCTTACATACCTGTTTTGGATCCTGAGTTAAACCACTAATTATATTAAAGTTTGACGTATAGACCAGTTTCAGCCTATAATATAACTAGCGTTATGAACAGTTTTCAAAGGAGTTTATGGATATGGTAACTAAAAAAGAAATAGCAGAATACCTCGGCATTTCGCGCACTGCCGTTTCTCTCGTGCTCAACAATACACCAAGCAGTACGATTTCCGCAGAAACCCGCAGCAAAATATTGCAAGCAGCCAAAGACCTCGGCTATCGAGATATCGAGGTTTCTCCTAAGCTTTGCTATGTGCTGTATGACCGTGACGCTAATGACCCGCGTTATATGGCGGATTTGCATGCGATTGAATCTGCTGCGAGCCAGCATCAATACGGATTGATTTTTATGAACATTACACATGAAGCTGAATCATTGAATAAGCTGCAAAAAATTATAGACAATCAAGAGGTTGACGGCTTTGTAATAGCCGGAGATGTTGATGAAAAGCTAATGCGTATTTTTCAGTATTCCAGCACGCCATATATTTTATATGGAAAACCTATTGAAGAAGTGGAAGACGTCGTCAGCTATATTGCAATTGATGACCGAAAGATTGCTTACGATGCTGTCAAAAACCTACTTTCAATGGGACATACCCGTATTGCCCTTTTTATGGGTACACTCGACTATCTTATTCATCAACACACTTTGGACGGTTATTTAAATGCGCATAAAGATATGGGGATCGAAGTGGATAAATCGCTCATTCAAATTAGCAATGATGAGAATGGCTATGAGATTTGCAAGCGGGCTCACATGCTGCGTTTAGATTATTCAGCAGCCTTCTGTGCGAATACAGTTATTCAGTTTGGCGCCCTTCAATATTTGCAAAGCATAGGCGTTGCTGTACCAGGTCAAATCAGTCTGGTAGGCTCGGGCTTTACTGAATTAGTCAAGCTAAGCATGCCTCAGCTGACTACTTATTTTGTTTCCAGCAATAAAAAAGAAGAGACCGTCAGCCTTCTTGTCGATCTCATTCACAACAAATTAGACGATAAAAAAGTTTCTGCCTTTATAACTGATTTTGAATGCTTTGACGGCGGTACGCTGGCACCTTATGCGCCTGCAAAATAATTGCCTGCCGAAATGGAATATTTTATTGTACAACAAAGAAAAGCAGCTTGTATCCGCCTAACGGAAACAAGCTGCTTTTCATTTTTTGTTTGGTATTTTTTTGCTAAATCAAGCGAAAACTTGAACAAACTTTTTCTAGCCTGCTTGCCTTTGAGCTTTGAACATGTCATAAATACTGATATACAATTTTGAAAGGATGGCAGCTATGTTCGAGCGATTAGTGCGCCGTTTTCACCATACTACTTTCCGCAAGAAGCTTATTCTGACCTACATTATTATTATAGTTGTTCCGGTTATGTCCGCACTGTTTGCATCAGGTCTGCAGCTGTACAAACAGACCAATACAGATTACGAAAATATTTTACAGCAGCTCAACAGACGTACTAACGTAACTCTTAACGACTTTTTTACAAGCCTGGCACGCAGCTCCTTTTTTTATATGACACAGCCCCGGCTCATGGAAATTGTCCGTAAAACTAGACCGTCCTCCGAACAGCAATACATTTCGGATGGCAACTATATGCAATCGTCTATGGAGCAATTTGTTCTCATTAACAGCAATATTGCGATGATTTCCATCGTAACGCCCAATGGAGGCATGTATGGCAGTAAGCCGGAGAAAGTGGACCAGGTAATGACTGCTGTCAGCCGATATGGCAAGGAAAAAATAAAACAAGCTCCTTTTATCGTAACTGAGGATACTTCGGACAGTAAATCAAATCATACCATTTCTATAATCCGATATTTATCCGATCTGTATTTAACGAATGGCCGTGAAGGCTATGTAAAAGTAGATATTTATAACCGTGCCTTTGAAAATATGCTCGGCGGTATTTCCGATGATTCCGCCCAGCTTGGCACCTTGGTGCTTGATGGCAACAAAATTTTATATAACTCAGATGCTTTTATGAGCAATGCCAATTTCGAGGAAATGGAAAGAATAGCAGGCAAGTTTCAGGAAATTACACGAGACGAGAAAAAAACGCTGCAGCTAAAATACAACGGCAAGCAGTATTTATTCAGCGGCAATATTAACGAGGTAACTGGCTGGACGATCATTCAATTTATACCTGTCAATCATATTTTTGATACTTTTGTAACGAATACTTTGAATTATGTGCTGCTCAGCGTCCTTTCCCTGCTCGCAGCGTTTGTGCTCGCTTTTTTCTTCCACCGCTATTTCATTTTGCCTATTTTGAATTTGAGCAAGTCCATGAAAACCGTCGATACGTTGAATGTGCCTCTCCCGGTTCGAAGCAGCGATCGCGGGGATGAGATCGGCCGGCTTATAAACAGCTTTAACGAGATGTTTAAACGCTTGAAGGAGAGCCGTGAATCTGAAATTGCGTCCAGCAATTTGCAAAAGATTGCTGAGCTAAAAATGCTGCAATCGCAAATCAATCCGCATTTTTTATATAACACCTTAAATACGATACATGCGATATCCGAGCTGCATCGTCTTGATCAAATATCAATCATGACTAAAAGCCTTTCAAGCATTTATCGTTATAATATTAAATTCGGCGATGAGGTCACGATCGGCAACGAGCTTGAACAAATTAATAACTATATTAAAATTCAGCAAATCCGTTTTCTTAACAAGTTTAAAGTTGAGTACGATATTGATAAGCGGGTGCTGTCTTATAAAATATTGAAATTTTTAATTCAGCCGATTATTGAAAATTCCTTCTATCACGGGCTTGAGCCTAAAGGCGGTCAAGGTATTTTAAAGCTGACCATTAAGCAGCTTGACCAAACCTTATTTATTTCTGTTCAAGACGATGGAGTAGGTATTCCGCCTGATAAGCTTAAAGAGCTTACTGATATTTTAAACGAAAGCAAGCCTGAGCTGAACGGAGATAATAATCGCAATTTCGGCATCCGCAATGTCCATGCGCGCATCCGTTATTTTTATGGCGAGAATTACCGTATGGAAGTAAACAGCTCGGAACAGCAAGGCACAACAATTATGATGTATATTCCGATAAGCGAGGAGATGAGCAGCAATGAAAATACTAATAGCTGATGATGAATATTTTGCAAGAAAAGCCGTTATGCAAATGGCGGCGGACTGGAATCCGGAGGCAGAGCTGCTGGAAGCGGAGGACGGAACGGAAGCGCTAGAGCTAATAAAGCGGCATAATCCGAATATTATACTGACCGATATACGCATGCCCGGCATGGACGGCATGGAGCTGTCAAAGTATGTGTATGACAATCAAATCAGTTCGGCTGTTATTATAATTAGCGGCTTTGATGACTTTCATTATGCGCAAGAAGCGATTCGTTACAGAGTTGATAATTATTTGTTAAAGCCGGTTGACCGGTCAGAGCTTTATCCCCAGCTCGACAAGCTGAACGAGAAATGTATAGCTGCTGAAAAGCAGCAGCTGAACGGACTAATAGAAGCGGCTCTATTCGAAGAAAATAATACTGGCATTGCTGCAAAGCTTAGCGCCAGTTTAAATATTGATGAGCATAATGATTGCTCCCGCACAATCGTGCTATGGCTGGAGCCTAAGCTTCATGCTGCAGCCGCAGGAGAACTGCGCTCGCTGCTTAGTCAGCGCTTTAAGTATGCTGCCTTGCTGTCTGACCGCCAGCACCCACATCTTCTCGCCATTTGGCTGTGCGGGCAAGAGATCGATCTTCAATATGACAGCATCCGTGTTCTTTGCGACACTGTCAACAAACAACTCGAACAAAATTGCGAAATGACAGTCTCAATCGCCTATAGCGGAACCTCCTCCCTGCAAAAGGGCGGACAGAACATTCATGAATCCTACAAGGCAGCCAAGCTGGCCAGTCTGCAAGCGGTTTTGAGCGGGTCCAAGAAAACGATAAACAGCAGCAGCATACTATCCGACTATTTGTATGATGCCGCCTTTTTAACGGATTGGGCGCAAACCTTCCAGCGTAAATTAACTAATCTGCAAGAGGATGAAGCTGTTGCCATGCTGTATGCATGGCCTGCTCAATCGACAGAAAAGCAGTTTTCTGCCTATATGCAGCAGGACTGGTTTGCAAAAGCCGTTCATATTATGAACACCATTATAGGCCATACCAACCAAGAGGTGGAAGCTTCATTTATTGAGCAGCACAGCTTATTTGATTACTTTACCGCAGAAGCGCATATCAGGCAGCTTGAGACTTGGACAAAAGGAATTTGCGGCCTGCTTAAGAAAAAGGAAGCAAAGACAGAGCTGATTGAAAATATTAAAACAGATGTCGAGCTCCATTATGCTTCACGCATCACTTTAGAGGAGCTTGCCAAAAATAAATATTTCGTAGATCCGAGTTATTTAAGCCGGCAATTTAAACGGAAAAGCGGCGTCAGCTTTACCAGCTATTTGCTGTCTGTACGTATGGAAAAAGCGAAAAAGCTGCTGGAGAACGGCGAGGCACGATCGATTTCAGAGGCGGCAGAGCGCGTTGGCTTTAATGATGACTCCTACTTCATTCAAATGTACAAAAAATATTTCGGGGATACGCCGGGTAAAATGATACAAGTCAAATAAAAAGTTTTTAAAGATCATTTTTCTCCTATTCATAGAGTCATAACTCTCCTATTTGTCGGATTTATACTCTTGATAAAATGAACACTGTACAACAAAGAAAAGGAGTTGGGCAAATGAAAAGGAGCTTGATCAAGGGCGGTCTTGCAGTCCTGCTCGGTTTGACATTAGTAGCTGCAGCTTGTTCTAATGGTAAAACTGAAAACGTATCCAATAACGGGGGAAATGACGGCGGAAAGGTCAAAATCGAATACTTCCAGATGAAGTCTGAGGTTGTCGAGATTGTAAATGATCTGATAGCAAAATTCGAAACAGAAAATCCTGGCATTATCGTCGAGCAAAACAATGTGCCAAACCCGGAAAACGTATGGTCTATGCGTGTATCTACCAATGATGCGCCTGCCGCTTTTACACACTATCCGCATAACCCGGTTTTTCAAAAGATGGCTATTGAAGGCCGTGTAGTAGATCTTACTAACGATCCATTGCTTGACAATGTATTGCCTGCAATTGCTGAAATCAGCAAAATAGAAGGCAAAAACTACATGGTCCCAATCGGTCTTGCTACGCTAGGCGTGTACTATAATAAAGCTATTTTTGCTGAGCACGGCTTGCAAGTGCCAACCACTTACGCAGAATTTATTGATGTTTCAGAGAAGCTGAAAGCAGCAGGCGTTACGCCGATGCTATTCCATGACAAGGATTTCAATGGCATTCGTCAAGAGGTTGTTTATAAAATGGGGCAAACCATGCCAAACGTAGAGCAATTTTTGGACGACGTAATGAATGGCAAGGCTCATATTACAGATAACCCTGAATTCAAGCCATTCGCTGAAAAATTGCTGGCACTAAGAGAATTTGGACAAAAAGACATTATGGGAACTGGATATGACGACGCTTTGCGCGAGTTCTCCAATGGCAAGGCAGCAATGTGGTTCACAGGAATTTGGGCGCAAAAAGAAATTAAATTGAATAATCCTGAGCTTGATTTCGCTATGTTCCCGCTTCCGACTGAAAAAGCAGAGGATCTAAAAACACAGGTATCCGTTGACACTGCGATCGGTCTTCCAACAGGCGGTAAAAACGAAGCTGAAGCTCGTAAATTTGTAGAGTTTATGTCCTCCAAAGAAGCCGTTGAAGCATACTTGGAAAAAGGGGGCTATCCGTCAGGCATTAATGGTGTAGACACTGGATCTGCTGAAATGGCTTCCTTAAGCCAATTGATCAAAGACGGCAAGGTTTACCCGACGATCGAACGCGTATGGCCGCCAGGCTTGAATGCCGAGGTTGGAAAAGCTACGCAAGAAATGTTCGTAACAAAAGATATAGAGCAATATTTAAAAGCACTTGATTCTATTTTCTACAATGTATTGAATCAATAATGTAATCCAATAAGGCGGGAAGACCTTGATTCATTCAACGATGCGCGAGGTGCTCCCGCCTTGTTTTTTAACGGAGGTAGACATATGAATTTACGAGGATCAAAGTCCAATTTGATTTTTTTCCTGCTCACCCTTCCTGCCGTCGCATTGTATATGATCTTCTTTCTTGTTCCGCTGTTTATCGGCGTTTACTACAGTATGACGAACTGGGACGGCTTTTCATTATCCTATGATATGGTTGGTTTACAAAATTACATGAAGATTTTGCAGGATAAACGCTTCATGAACAGCTTGGTTTTTACGGGGCTTTATACGGTTATTATCGTAATCGGCAAGCTTGGCGTTGCGCTTGTTCTTGCTTTGCTGCTTAGCGGATCGCTTAAAATGCGCGGTTTTTTCCGCTCTGTTTATTTCTTCCCAGCGGTACTTAGCATGATTACCGTCGGTATGATCTTCAACTACTTCTTTTATGCCCTTTTCCCGCCTATCGGCGAAGCTTTAGGCATTGATTGGCTGTCGCGCAATATTCTTGGTAATAAGCAGACCGCTATTTACGGAATTGCACTTACGAATATTTGGCAGGGCTTTGCTGTTCCGATGGTTATCTTTATCGCAGGACTTGCCAGTGTTCCAAAGGATTTGAATGAAGCGGCTATTATTGACGGTGCTTCGCCTATGCAGCGCTTCTTCTCAGTAACGATACCGTTCCTGATTCCAATGCTTACTGTTAATGTTGTATTGGCGATCAAAGGAGGGCTAACCGTGTTTGATTACATCGTAGCGATGACAAATGGCGGTCCTTCAAGCTCAACAGAATCGCTCGGCTTTTTAATTTATCAGCACGGCATGAACGAAATGAAGTTTGGTTACGGTACAGCAGAAGCCATTTATGTGTTCTTCCTCATTGCGCTTATTTCCTTTATCCAAATCAAGCTGCTATCGCGTAAGGAGGTTGGACAACAATGAAGAAAAATAAGCTGCTTCGCGCTTTAAGCTATCTGTTCCTAAGCATCGGAACACTTTTTATCTTCTTTCCAATTGTCATTACGCTGTTCGTAGCTTTCAAATCAAGGGCTGAGACGAATAAAAGCTTTCTTGCTCCGCCTTCGAGCTTATATTTGGACAATTTCACTGCTGTTATTACAAAAGCGAACTTTTTGCAATCGTTGCAAAATTCTTTTCTAATCACTTCAGTTTCGTTGCTCATTATGCTGTTTGTTATTCCAATGGTTGCTTATGCTATTTCCCGGAACTGGAATAAAGCTTACTATAAGGGCGTATACACATTAATATTGCTTGGTATTTTTGTCCCCTTCCAGGCGGTTATGCTTCCGATTTTCCGTCATATGAGCAATTTGCAAATGCTGAATCAAACGGGACTTATTATTATGTATGTAACCTTGTCCTTCTCGCAGGGCTTGTTCTTGTCGGTAGGATTTTTGAAAAACATTCCGATGGAATTGGACCAGGCTTCAAAAATTGACGGCTGCGGCGTTTGGCTTACATTTTCCCGCATTATATACCCGCTGATGATGCCGATCATTGCTACTATTCTTATTCTGAACAGCCTTTGGATTTGGAACGACTTCCAACTGCCAGTCATTATGCTGAACAGACATCCGGATATGTGGACGATGCCGTTGTTTATTTATAACTTTAAATCCGAAGTAAGCTTTGACTTTAACCTTGCATTTGCCGGCTTCGTGCTGTCTATGCTGCCGATTACGGTTCTCTACGCTTTTACGCAAAAATACATTATCGGCGGTTTAACTGATGGTGCCGTTAAATAAAGGAAATTGCAGATTAATTGTAGCAACATTACTTGAAGCAAAGAAGGGAGAAGCGGAGGGTAAGATTGGAACTGGAGAAACGATAGTGGCCCGCCTTTGTATGGCAATTTAACCAATATCTGGTTTATAAAGTCAAATAAATTGACATACAACAGCGGTCGTAAGTCCAATCTTGGTCGCAGCGCCATCCTTTTCCTTTGCTTTTTGTCTTTACAACAATTAATCAATATTTCAATATAAGAAACCTAATTGGGGGCTTATCGAATGAAGCTGACCGTAATGACATTTAATTTGAGAGTAAATACACCGATAGACGGGATCAATGTTTGGCCGAACCGGACTGACCGTGTTATAGAAGCGATCACAGAAGCTGATCCGGATATTATTGGCACACAGGAAGGCACGCTTGACATGCTGAAGGATCTGGATAAGGGTCTGCCTGAATACAGTCGCTTTGGCCGCGGCCGCCTGGACTTAGGGCAAGCGGAAACAGACGAGTTTTGTGCGGTCTATTACAAAAAAGATTTGTTTCAAATCGTGGAGGAAGGACAATTCTGGCTGTCAGAAACACCTGATAATCCCGGCAGTTTAAGCTGGGATAGCAGCCTTCCGCGCATTTGCTCCTGGGCGCTTCTTGCCAGCAAAATACAGCCGGACCAGCATTTCTATGCCTATAACACACATTATGATCATCTGGGGCAGCAGGCGCGGGAAGAAAGCTCCCGCTTGCTTATCGAGCATATTACTTCTAGCACCAGCAAAGATGTACCGTTTTTACTTACTGGAGACTTCAATGCAGAACCTGGCAATTTAGCGCTGGCCATGCTGCATGAGAGCTTCCAATCTGTTTATTCGGTTATGAATGCTCCTCCTGGACGCACCTTCCACGGCTATTCAGGGGATCATGACGGCGAGCCGATCGATTTTATTTTTGCTTCTCAAAATATAAAGCTATTATCTGCTTATGTCGATACGAAACAGCGTAATTACGGCTTCCCATCCGATCATTATGCGGTTATTGCAAATGTGAAATTGTAAAGCTGCAAAATGCTCGAAAAAGTTTTAAGGAGGCAGCAAGAAATGCGGCAATACAATGGCTACATCTTCGACCTGGACGGAACCTTATATCTCGGGCAGCAAGCGATAGAAGGTGCCGTCGAAACGGTCAACAAGCTGATGGAAGATGGAAAAAAAGCCGTTTTTCTAACGAATAAAACGATCGAATCACGCAGCTATATTATGAAGAAGCTGAACAATCTGGGCATTCAGGCAATTCCTGAACAAATGATTAGTCCTGTAGTAACGACGTTAAAGGTGCTGCGTGAGCAATTTAACAGCAAGAAAGTTTATGTTATAGGAGAGGCAGTTTTCAAAGAAGAGCTTGAGCAGGAAGGTATTCCTTTCGCAGCCTCACCAGAAGAAACCGATGTCGTAATTCTTTCCTGGGACCGCAACTTTCATTATCAGCATATTGAATTTGCTTATCGTGCTGTCAAGCACGGAGCAGTAGTGATGGCCACTAATCCGGACCGCACTTGCCCGATGCCGGGCGGGGATGTGCCAGACTGCGGCAGCATGATCGGCGCCTTAGAAGGAGCTACTGGCAAAAAAATTGATATGGTCATGGGCAAGCCGTCCAAGCATATGATCGGTACAGCGCTTGCTGTGCTTGGCTTGAAAGCAAGCCAATGTTTAATGATTGGCGACAGACTGGAAACCGATATTTATATGGGCAACCAATCAAGAGTAGACACTGCGCTCGTATTAAGCGGCACTGCTACTGAGGAGGATGCTGCGGCAAGCCCGTATAAGCCAACCTATATTATCAGCTCCGTCAATGAGCTGATCCAATACCCATTCGTATAGCAAAGCAATCGTTTATCCATAATAAGATAGAACAGCTTCGTCGTCCTTAATCGAGGATGTACGGTATCTTTCGAAAAAGGTCATGCTAGGAGATTATTATGGATAACAACTACAAATTCACTGAATTGGATCAATCATTAGTCGAAGACATTCGCAGCCTCGAGAAAAAAATCGAAGAAACAATTGGAGAAAAGGTTAATTTAATAGCTTATTCTCCTGCGGCAGGAGAAAAGGATAACACTCCATCCTAAGCTTAAAAAGCTGGTTCCATGATTTAATGGAATCAGCTTTTTTCATATTCGAATGATTTCTTATATTCTGGAAACCTTATTATTAATTGTTGCCCTGCCCATATAATTAAGTTCAAGAATTTATGACGTAAATGGAGATAACAAATGAGACTTTTCAGATGTATACTTGTGCTGCAGCTTATTGTATTCGTATGGGCTTCCGTCACATCATCAGCACCTGTTCTTGCGACTGAAGACCCGTTACCGATTTATGCGCCAAAAAGTGAATATACAATTGAGGTTTTTCCGCTTCAACACCGTCTAACTGTATATAAACAAGGAAAACTATACAAGCAGTATAGAGTTGCTGTAGGCAATCCTTCTACGCCAACCCCTGTTGGTGTTTATACAATCATTTACAAAGGGAAGAATTGGGGACCTTCTTTTGGCCCGCGCTGGCTCGGGTTGAACGTTCCTTGGGGCTACTATGGCATACATGGCACCAACAAGCCTCATTCCATCGGCCAGCATCTCAGCCATGGATGTATTCGTATGCACAATTCGCATGTTTTAGAATTATATGAGATTATTCCGGTTGGCACTAAAGTTACGATACACGGTCATGTGCTTGGTGATATGAGTCGAGACCCTAGAGATTTGGCAGAAGGCGATGTTGGCGGAGACGTGCAATTAATTCAATCCCGATTAAAGAGCGGCGGATATTTTACAGGTGTATGTGACGGGAAATTTCGCTCGGATACTACGGCAGCTCTCAAAAAATTTCAACGTGATCGGAAATTGCTGCCTAACGGCGTAGTGTCGCGCACGATATATAAAGAAATGGGCTTAATTGAATAGAAGAAGTTATCAAGGATAAACAGCTTCTGCCGTCCTATGGACGAGCGCATTTACCAGTAAATTATAACTCAGCTATCGCATAAATTTGACAGGCAAGCCTTGCCTTGTATGTAACTGGTGACATTGGCAATCCATCACTGTTAATGATAAACTTCTAAGGGTTGCCATAAACGCTATTCGTGCAAAAATGACAGCTTGAATTTTCTAACGGTTGCTATTACGCTTAATTTCCCAAAAAGCACTGATTTTGCTTGAGAAATGATACAATAGCGCTCATGGCAACCGTTAAATGCTCAAATAAGCTAAAATAATCGAAATAGCATCGATAGCAACCGTTAGGCCGATTTGGGCAGCTATTATAGGGGACGTATTCCTTAGTCCAGTTGCATCATACATTTATGCCTATTTTGGTTTTGCGAAAATTGCGTTATAAATTGTAACATTGATAAAGCCCGCAAAAATAGCCACTTATTAAGTGTTCTATTCTGCGGGCTTTGTTAGGGGCAAATTTAGCTGATTTTGAATTTGCTCAGCTTTTCCAACAGCTCCTGCACCATATCGCTTAAGGTAGCCGATGCCGAAGCGATTTCCTCCATCGAAGCTAGCTGCTCCTCGGAAGCTGAAGCTACGCTTTGCGAATTGTCAGTGGCCTCGCCAGCGATGCGGGAAAGCTCATGCGCCGAGGCGTTAACCTGCTGCACGCTCGCATTCATTTGCTCAGACGCTGCTGAAACCTCCTGCATTTGTTCGCCTACGCTTTCCATCTTATCGGTAATCAGCTGGAATAGATCGGCGCTTTCGATAATATGCTGCTCGCTTATCGTTACATCCTCGGAATTTTGCACCATGATTGCAGCGACATTGCTTGTATCTGCTTGAACCCTGGCAATGAGCTGCGCAATTTCCGCAGTCGCTTTCTGAGATTGATCGGCCAGCTTGCGAATCTCAGCTGCAACGACAGAGAAGCCGCGTCCAAACTCGCCTGCCCGAGCCGCTTCAATATTGGCGTTCAAAGCCAGTAAATTAGTTTGACTGCTAATTTGCGAAATCATGCTTACGATGCCGCCTATTTCTTTGGAATGCTCCTCCAGCATTTGTATCGCTTTTCCGGCTTCAACGGAAGATCCGAGCACGTCTTTCATTTTCACTTCCGTCTCATGCATTTTAATGTTACCTAGCTTAGTTTGCTCCACAATATCATTTACAAACGATAATACAGAAGCGGAAGATTCCGTAACTCTCTCTATACCAGCAGACATCTCATTCATCGCCACTGCTGTCTCGCCTGCATAACGATTTTGCAGCTCCGAGCCTGCGGCAACCTCTTCAATATTTCGAGCGATAGTTTCAGACGCTTTTGATGTCTGATCAGCGCTTGCTGTCAGCTCTTCCGAGGTTGCTCCTACAGACATGGACAGATCAGCTACGAGATGAAACATTCCTCTCAGCTCGCTTGTCATATGATTAAAGCTTTCTGACATTTGTCCAATTTCATCCCTGCTCTTCACTTCCACATGCTGGGTCAAATCTCCCTCGGACATCTTTTGCACACTAGTGACAAAGCGTTTGATTGGTCGAATAATCATTATTCTGGTAAGAATAATTAAAATAACAGCAAGCGCGTACATCGATACGATGCCCATTATAATGAAGAACATTTTACTTTCATTAAAGTCTTTCAGTACTTCCTTCTCAGGAATAACAGCCTCTACGTAAAATTTATTATCAATATCCTCCAGCGTAATAGCTGTGAAGACACTAAGAGCCTGTTCGCCATGCACATTTTCAATGTAGCCCGTCATGCCCGTTTCGGAGATCACATTATCCAGCAACTTTGCTTTGTCCTCTTCGTCAGCATACAGCTCCAATATTTTTTCCGGTTGTTCGGAATTGGCGACATATTTGCCTTGTCCAGAAATAACATTAACATATCCGCCCAGCGGCTTAACCTGTGTAGCTTTGCTTTGAAGGGAATCTAATGATATATCGAAGCCAATAACGCCAAGGAACTCATCCTTATCATTAAGAATGGGCACAACGAGCGTGGTCATCGGGATTTCTTCCCCTCTTAGCACATACTTATACGGCTCAATCAGAGCAGGCTCCTTGCCGTTTTTCGATACCAAGTAAAAATCTCCGCTGCCAACCGTTTCATAGTCACGCACCGCCTCAATGCTAAAGCCATCGCCTTCGCGGACAACGTACGGCACCAATCTTCCTGTCTCATCGTGATACGCATTTTTATTTTTGTTTTCGGCATCCTTGCCATCGAAAGCATTAGGCTCCCATACCGAATAAACGCCTAGCAGCTCGGGATGCTCCTGAAGCATCTGCTCTAGCAAGTGAATAACCTCTTCTCTGGAATAAAGCTGCTTCTCGCTTGCATGGCGGAGGACAATAGCCATCGTATCAAGCTCCTGCTTATAGCCATTTAACTCTTCGTAAAATTGTGCGGCAAATGCAGTTGCAGCATATTTAGCCTCCAACTCTCCCTTATCCACGCTTATTGATTTAAGCTGGTTAAGAGTGCTTACTATGATTACTGTAAATACAATGCTTAGCAGTAATATAATTGCTGAAGTCATTTTAATCGTTAAAGACATTCTAAGCTTCTTTTTCATTATGTAGCCCCCACAATTTTCTTATAAGAAATATCGACAAAATTTGTCGAATTGTGAAGTATTGCAGAGGCGTTTTGCAAAAAAAATGTTACTCCATTTTTTCATATCGCGCTTTGATCGTCTTCGCATAATCAGACGGCGTCATGCCGGTTTCTTTTTTAAAATGGCGAGAAAAATAATGGATACTGCTATAGCCGAGCAAATTGGCAACTTCTGAAATATTATACGTTTCCTCGCGGATATACTTTTTGGCATGCTCAATTTTTGTTTTATTAACATAGGCTATTAATTCGAGCCCAGTTGCTCGCTTAAACATAATATTCGTTTGTGTTTTGCCCAAGTTGATATGGGCGCATAATTCATCGAGTGTAATTTTTTCTGACAAATGCTGCTCAATGTACTGGATAAGCTGATTAACCATATCAGCAGTTTGATTTTCTCTAGTAATCGTTATAAGCGATTGACGTTCCCGATTCCCTGCAGAATTGCGAATTAAAGTAAGCAAAAGCTGCTGCAGGCAAATTTTAAATAGCTGCTCGGAGCCATAAACCTGTTGTTTATTGGAAAGGAGCGGAAACGAGTTGATTTGAAAAGCATTCATGCCTTCATTCATCAATCTGGCTATAATCCATAAAGTATAAATATTCCGGTCAATAATGCAAGCGTTAGTGCAAACAAATTAAAAGATTGGCTAAATCTTTCTGCAAAAAAATAAGTAGAATAGAACATATAAGCAAATAGGGGAGGCAATAAACAAATGGAAATCGGAGTTATTCATAGCTTAAATACAAATGTGGAAGGCAATATTTTCCAAGCGGTCAGCGACCTCGGCTTTAAAGTGTGCCAGCTAAACTCCTGGGATATGACACAATGCACAAAAGAAAATGCTGAGCGTGTTGTGAAGGATTCAAAAGAATCCGGCGTGCGCGTATGCGCTGTATGGGCAGGCGTTCCAGGACCAGCCAAGTGGAATTTCACTGAAGGTCCCGTTACGCTCGGACTTGTGCCAGAGCAATATCGCCAAGAACGTATTGCTGCCTTAAAAAGCTGGGCTGACTTCGCAACCTGGATCGGCGCACCTGCTATTATTACACATTGCGGATTCATTCCTGAAAATATGACTGACCCCGAGTATCCAATTGTAGTTGACGCAATCCGTGAAGTAGCGGAATACTGCAATGAGAAAGGAATTGGCTTCTGGTTCGAAACAGGGCAAGAAACGCCTATCGTATTGCTTCGTACGATTCAAAGAATCGGCACGCCAAATCTCGGCATTAATCTTGACCCGGCCAACCTTATTCTATATGGAAAAGGCAATCCAATCGACGCTCTTGATACAATCGGCGCCTATGTAAGCAATATCCATGTCAAAGACGGGCTTTATCCGACTGATGGAGAACAGCTTGGAGAAGAGGTTCGCCCTGGTCTAGGTAAAGTAGATTTTCCAAATTTCATTAAAAAGCTGCAAGAAATCGGCTTTACAGGCGAGTATATTATTGAAAGAGAGATTTCCGGTCCTGAACAAACAGCTGATATTTTGCAGACAACTGCAGATTTGAAGGTTTGGACACAGCATTAATAAATATTCAAAAGGCCTCGGTCCTGATGCAGGACCGAGGCCTTTTTTGAATACTAGGAGAATGTAGATATTGACCCTAATTCGGCGAAAATACAAAAACCTATGTTTTCTTTAACATACGTACGAGAACCGTTGCGGCTTCAGCACGCGATGCTTGCTCCTGTGGAGCAAACAGCTGATTGGCACGTCCAACCATCATACCTGCTTCATATACAGCTGCAACATATTCTCTTGCCCACAATGGAATATGCTGTACATCTTTAAATAGCGGAACGGTATGTGTAGCTGCTGCCAAGTTATTGCTGCGAGCCAGCATGACTGCTAGCTCAGCACGACTGATCAGCGCTTTAGGCCGAAAAGTATCATCGCTGTATCCATGAATGATTCCAGCCTTCACTGCTCCTGCTACAGCCGAAAGCGCCCATTGGCTGATTTCCTGCTTATCACGAAAGGTCAGCTGCACTTCTTGTCCCTCCAGCTTTAATGCCCTTGCCAGCATAACTGTAAATTCTGCCCTGGTCACTTTAACATCTGGACGAAACGTCTGATCCGGATAGCCTTTTATAATACCAAGCCGCACCGCCTCTTGAATGGCTGTGCTAGCCCAATGCCCTTCCACATCTGTTAATTGAACTTCATCTGCATCAATAGTTGTACGCTCATTGTTATCTAAATTATGGTTATCCTGTTCATCATTTTCTTTCTCGTTGCTGTTGCCGGTCTGACTGCTATTCTCTCCGTTCTGTCCATTCTCATTATTGTTAGGATTGCCACCCTCGGACACGTCTGCTTCCACTAGCTCCAGTACAAAATAGTCAAGATTCAGCGCACCGCTAATATTGTCCATCCGTATCGTATGCTTGCCAGTCTCCAGTTCAAATAATAGATCCTCGCCGTCTGCCTTTTGCAGCAGGCCATTCCGTCTGTCATTCCAGCCTGGTGTTAGTGGAAAGTGAAATTGCCATTGCGGTCCATCATCCATCTGAAATTCTCGAACGGAATTTAATACAAGCGTCGCATAACGCAACATGACCCGATATTTCCCGCTAGTTGGAATATCAATCTCCCATTCCAGCTGATGCCCTTTGTTATCCCAGCCATAAAAAGCATCTCCAAGCGGATTATTCGTTGTATGTGAGCCTTCCTTAAACGCAACAGTAACTTTTCCGCCTGTTTCCCTAACAAAATCCTCAGCTTCTATCTTTGTTCCTGCAAGCGGAGATTGAATCACTTCAACTTTGCCCGGCAGCAGTGCTTGCTGTTGCTGCTCATTGCCTCCCATTGGAATGCTCGTTGGAGCAGGCAAGGAAGCCGCCCCTTGTACAGTAGCAAGGATATATATCTTTTCCGGTTCAGCTGTAAAGCTTATCGTTTGCTCCGTACCTGAATAGGTGAATACCACCTCTGACAACTCATTCTCATCCTGCAATGCCAATTGATAAACTTGATACGACTGCGGTAAACCGCTAATTGCCACCTCGGCTGCTTCACTTCCGTCAAAATCGATGCGCAACGCATGATCGGCTAATCGTGTCAATTGAATCGTTGATGCGGCAGACAATTGCAACGATAAATCAATTCCGGATATATGAGTCCCATTAACTAACGCAAGCATCTCATCATAAGAAGATATTTCACGATGAATGGATATTTCCCCATCGCTAGTTAATAGCCCCGCTTGCTTCTCTCCTCTTTGCATCCCTGCCATAATCGTGTCTTTGACACCATCCGCAGAAACAATTTGAGCGGCTTGCGCCTCCGGGCTATTCGGATCACTTTGCTGCACAGTAAGCGGAGTAATCGTCCGCTCGCTACTACCCTTCGTGTAAGGCTCCAGCACATTATAGAAAAGTGTATGGCTTTGTCCATCTCGTCTGGCAATTAACAATTCATTAGTAAAATTACCGCTTTTGGAAATACCGCTGCCTTTAATAACCTCGGTTTCCCCTCCAGCCAGCATAGTCGTTCGAAATCCTTTATTCTCCCCCAAATCCCAGCTTGTGCTCCAAGCTTCGTCCGTTGTTCCCTTGGAAATTTCCTTAACATGCTTGTAGCCCATCGAGCTGCCCAATCTGACCTCAGGATTGCTCGCCGCAAGTACCGTACTGCTATGTTCCAGCAAGCCGTTTACAGTTAGCGGATAATCATAACGATGAGCTTGTGTGCTTTCAGCTTTAAAAATATCAACGACGTAATCATCAATCTGCACAGCGGTACGCGTAAGGTCCACACCTTGATCAACATATACATTGTGATTTGACGCCTGCAATATTCTGGCAACTGGTCCGATAGACACTGCATTCCGTTCACCGCCCGATGATCTGTCCGGCGCATCCGCTTTCCACTCATCATCACTGTCTGTGTAAGGATATTGCGATTTTTCATCTACGACCAATGTGTTATGCGCCAAAGTATGCTTGGCAAACTCCTTATGCCCGGCTGAACCATAAGTATAGCGTCCCGGGTCAACTAAAATTTGCTTGCCTTGTCCGAATAACACAATACCGAGCTTATCCGCATGGGAATGTCCAACCGATCCAAACGGCGACCATTGCATAGCTAAATTAACAGATTCCATGTAATTCCCAGGCGAACGCAGTATAGCTGCCCCGCTGTCCAGAAATATCGAGCTGCCCAATTTGTTATATCCCTTTTTACTGAAATATCCGTTGCCAATCGTAAAGCTTGCTCCGTCCGGCAGCTGTGGCTGAGCGGAGAATAAGCTGTAATACTGCTCCAAACCGCCATTGGAACGATCATGCCCCAAATAGCGAGACAGCAGCCAGCCGTATTTCTCATCTTCATAATGAGAGTAGCCCATTTCATACATGTTTCGAGCTGTTAAATAGGAATAATCCGAGTCAGCAAACACAGGACGGGACAAGTCCGGAAACATAAAGTAGAACGGAAAATCCAGCAGTTCCTTTATACTTCTATCCTCTGCTTCCGTGAGCCTTCCCTCAACCATCCGCGGTGCATCACTGCCCTGGTAGGCCATATCCCGCTCGCCATTAAACATATAGCCGTATAAATCATAGTTGCTGTTGGCGGCTGCTTCTGCCAAATAAATCATATACTCCGTTCTTTCCTCATGGTAAGCCATCGTCTGTTCCCACCAATAGCCATCGTCCAGCAAACCATTAATAATGTTGTATTTTAAACCATAGTTATCCCTGTCAAAAGCTTCATTAAGCAAAGTCTGATCCCGTAATAGAAAGCCAATGACCCCGACAGCCCAGTTTGTTACTCCTTGATTATTCAAACGACCGCGCGGCAATTGTGAAATTCGTTTTGCTCCTGTGCGGAAGACCCCTTCCTCAACACGAGCTCTCTGCTCCTCTGACCAAACACTGCTGTTATATACCAGATCGTATCCCCAGGCAAGCGGAACCAGCATATAACCATCGTCTTTGCTTTGATTGAAAATAAAATCATGTTGTGCGTAATAATCCGCGTATAAAAGCAAAATATGTTGGGCTGCTGCTGCATAGCTCTCATCATTGGTAACAATATAGGCATAAGCAAGCAGTCTTGCTGCATCGGTCATCTGCCAGTGCCCGCCATCATTTTTCGGTAGCGGCACCGTCATCCCGCTATAATTTGTTTTGGCTATATCCGCATTGGCTATAATCATATTGCGCATCGTCTGCATCCAGGGGTAATTCGGTATGTTGGCAAGCACTTGATTGATTTTGTGCTGAGTTGTCATCAAATAAGGGTGCTCGGCCTCGGGAGCTGCTTCATCAATAAGCGGCAGAAAAGAATACACCTGTGAAGCTGCCACTGTCGATGTATGACCATCTCCGTCGGTAACGACAGCCGCGTAATATGGCTTATTATATTGTGGAAATTGGGAAACAGGAATAATCCACTCCAGCCGATCCGGTGCTGGCGTTTCAGCTCCTACCATTTCAAGCGCATCTCCAATAGTTAGCTCTGTGATCGGCTGGTCACTGGCATATAGACGCAAGGAAGCCGCACGCTGATCGTTTTCCAATGACCATGTCAACATAATTTCCTGATTAATCGTATAGATGGCTTTAAAGCTTTGTACAGGTTGTACGGCTGGCAGCTGTGCGGGAACCGTAACTTGAATGGGATCAGACATGATCCATTCTCCCTCATCTGCTTCAAATTGGACGGTATAGTAGTAATTCTCACCTGATTTCACAGACCGATCATAAAACTGCTGATCCTGAACAGTGCCGACCAATAAGCTGTCCCCTTCTATGAAATCGCTTTCATTACTGCGGTAAATATAATACGTCACTTGTCTTCCGCTGCTTCCAGATAGAAGCGGCATCCATGCAAGCCTTACAGTTCCACTTGCCTGCAGCTCCGCTTCAGCATGAATGAATCCATCAGCTGTGTTATTTACCGGATCATACAATAGCACATCGTCAAACCAAACATGACCGCTTGCCCGGTATAGCATAGGTTCCACCTTAATCATCGTTGTCCCCGCAGGAGTGGTAAAGCTGGTGCTGTAGTAGCGCCACTTTCCGCTATTATCTGCGCTGCCTGTCGCAAGAGAAGAGCCGGTTTGTGTGCCTTGGCTATTTAAAAATTGAATGCGCACATAGGCATCGCCCAAAGGATCGCCGCCTGCATCAATATCTTCTGTTTTCATCCAATAGCCGAGCACATAACTTTTTTGACTGCCAACAGCTACTGATTGGTTCAGTACTCCTACACTTCCAGTTTGAGTAGCTGAGATATATAGCGCTTGCTGCCCTTGTTTAGCATCTTCTTCAACAATTGAAACAACCGGGTTGCCAGCAGGGAGCCAAGCTCCCCACTGTGGGACCAATCCTTCCGTTACTACTGCTTGTTCAAACGAACCGTTCTTCACCAAATTAATAGTATCCGTCTGATTCGCCCATGCCCGATTTGTAAAGCCTGCACCTGACGGAAGCAGTAATATAGCAGCTAACAGAAATAGTGTGATTGATTTAATCCGAAGCATTGATTTCATCATAATTGCAGCCTCCTTTATCCTTACTCGATCGAATAGTTAAAAAGAAACAACTGCTCAAACAATGTCATATGACTGTCCATAATCTCTTCATAGCCATAGCACTCGCCCGGTGCGTCAAGCCCCATATTTGTTTCATAGACCATACTCATGCCGCCGCTTACATGATGCATCGCTGATGCCAAATTAAATGACGGCGGGCATCCCGCTTCGCCGTCCCGCTCGTTCAGTTCATTGACCAAATAGCGAAGCCCTCGTTCATCGCTAACTTTTTTTAGTTGCTCGCAAAACTCCAGCTGCTTTCGTTTCACCGATAGAGGAATATAGGCAGTATTCAAAATCTGATTGACTACATTCGTTCCCCCGTGCAATTGTACAGAAACGTCCACCGCTTCCTCATCCGCCAGCTTCAAGAGCGCCTTAGTTTCCTCTGCCCACGGCATAAAAAACTGATCATGCATCATATTAATGCCGTTATCGTTGAAGTATCCTCCCAAATGACCCGCATGCTCCAGTATAGGATGGATAGCTTTACAATCCGGCCAGCCGCATAGCGAGCCATCCTGCCATGCCCCCTGCACAAAGTAGCGCAGCTCCTCCATAGTCATGCCAAGCACTGATTCAACAGGCACACGAGCGCGCCCATCCGGATTCATGCATGGAATGAGCAATAAGCGGAATTGTTCCAGCACCCGGTCGGCATCGATAAGTTGTTTTCCGCGCAAATCTGTTCCTGTTTCCAACGCATGAATCAGATTAAGCACTGCTGCTACGCCCTCCAGCTCTCCTCCATGAATGCCGCCAATAATAAGAATAACCGGGCGGTTATTGATTGTTTTGTCCTTGTAATAACGTGTATCGCCTGCACCACAAGCAGAGTTGTAGTTCGCTAGACGATTGTACGGCTGCTTTTCCCCATATTCAACTACCGCGATTTCGCGTCCCCCTGCCGAGACAGCCAAACTCCGGACTTGACCGCGTTTCACCTGCTTTAAGGCTTGTTCAATATGAAGCAGGCTGTTGCGCCAGTAATGCGGCATTTCCTGCGCTTCACTTGTCGAAATCTTTTCCATCACTAATCCTCCATATCCAATTGTTGCTTATCCTTTCACGGAACCGATCAGTACGCCCTTTACAAAATATTTCTGAATAAACGGATACACCATAATAATCGGCAAAGTAGAAACAAGTATCGTTGCGAATTTTAACGGCTCATCGATAAGCATCTCTCCATCGGCTCCGCCCATTACTGCGCCATCCTGGTATTGTCCGGCAAGCACAATATTTCTAAGAAATACTTGCAGCGGGAACAGGCTTTCCATCCGTAAATACAATAGTGCGCTAAAGAAATTGTTCCAGATGCCAACCGCATAGAAGAGCCCGATCGTTGCCAATACCGATTTGGAAAGCGGCATGACTATACGAGCAAAGATGCCTAAATCATTTAATCCGTCGATTTTGCCAGACTCAATTAATTCATAGGGAATCCCCTGAAAAAAAGTACGCATAATAATCAAATTCCAGGTAGATACAAGCCCCGGTATAATCATCGCCCAAATCGTATTCATAAAGCCCAAATCTCTTACTACGAGAAATGTTGGAATCATCCCGCCGCTAAACAGCATCGTGAAGACGATCATCATAAGAAAAAACTTTTTGAACACAAGTATTCGTCTTGATAGCGCATACGCCCCCATCGCAGTAACAATAAGGGAAAGAAGCGTACCTAAAGTTGTATAAATTAGTGTATTTTTATATCCCATCCAAATACGCTCATCCCTCAGCACATATTCATAGACTTTCAAGTTAAAGCCTTTGGGCCATATACTGACTTTGTTTTGCAATACATATTCCATTGAGCTGAAGGATACAGCAAGCATATAAATAAACGGGTATAGCGTTGCCAGTGCAACAATTAGCAACAAAAGCACATTCACTACGGAAAACCACTGCAGTTTTAGTCTCATACTCATCCCCTACCATAGACTGTTGCCGCCAATTTTGCGGCTAATGTAATTGGCTCCGCTCAAAAAGACGAGACTGATCAAACCCATAAACAAATCGATTGCTGTACCGTAAGAGAAATTCCCTTGTACAATACCAGTACGGTATACATAGGTTGATATAATATCAGCTGTCTCGTAAGTAGCAGGGTTATAGAGCAAAAATACTTTCTCAAATCCAATATCGATCATTTTGCCAATATTCAAAATTAATATAATAACGATAGCTGGCGCAATGCCCGGCAAAGTAATATGCTTCATCTTCTTCCAGCGGTTAGCCCCGTCCATATCGGCAGCTTCATACAGCTGGGGATCGATAGCGGTCAATGCAGCCAGGTAAATAATCGAGCTCCAGCCTGCCTCCTGCCAAATTTCCGAAGTCACGTATACTGTACGGAACCAGCCTGCGCTTTGCAGAAAGTTAATCGGTTCATAACCGAGCCATTCAATAAATTGATTGACGATTCCTGTCGTTGGCGACAAAAACATCGTTACCATGCCCACAACAACGACGGTTGAAATAAAATGCGGCAAATAACTGACTGTCTGCACAAAGCGTTTATATACCGCAACCCTCACTTCGTTCAGTAACAAAGCGAGCGCAATTGGGACTGGGAAGCTGAACAATATTTTGTAAAACCCCAGCAAGAAGGTGTTGCGTATAATGTTAAATGAATCTTTATTTGAGAAAAATTGGATATAGTACTTTAAACCAACCCAATCACTGTCCCAAATCCCCTTAAAAAGACTGTAGTTCTTAAAGGAGATGACAATGCCGAACATCGGAATATATTTAAAAATGATATAGTATAAAACTGTGGGCGCCAGTAATAGCAACAAGTATTTATCCCGTGCCAATCCCTTTACCAGGCTGCCTCCCGCGCGAATTTTCACGCTGTCTCCACCTCCTGTTAAAGACCTGCCTGTAACAGAACAACTTCTATGAAGATGCTGCTACAGGCAAATTGCACTACTTGCTGCCTGACTGACGATCCCACGCGGTCTGATGCATGGCTTTTACTTCCTCGATTCCAAGCTTTTCCGCTTCTGCTACATAATCATCCCATTGATCAAGCGAGCGTTCGCCTATAATAAACTTGGCCATATTCTCTTCATAATGCTTGGTAATAGGCTCCTGCAGCAATTGGAATCGCTCCAGCTCCTCCTCTTTAAAGTTAGGCGTAACGACCTGTACCGGGAAGGCATATTTAGGCGCCTCCTCATAGGCATAGCTTTCTTGCTCGTTAATAATGCTGATTAACGCACTGGTATCAAATTCACCATATGTTCCAGGTGTCATAATCCCCATATTTTTACGCAAATCGGTAAATTCCTTGAACTCTGGCTTAAATTTCTTTTCTCCATTGTCCACGATATACGTTTCATTCTCTCTGCCCCAGCTTAACGTTTCTTTTCCCTGGTCAGAGTAGTAATAGTCGAGCAGTTTGAGAGCAGCTTCCTTATTTTTTGTTTGCGAGAAGATCGCAAAGCCGTGCACTTCATAGTTAGTATCGGCTATATAGCCTTTGCCGCCTGTTCCTGCCGGAGGAGGCAGCAGCTTCAAATGTCCTTCCGACAATTGATTATTAATAATTTCCATTTGCCCAATGTACTGCACTGTAATAAAGGACTGGTTAGTCAGCATCGCTTGTGTCCATGTTTTTGGATCCATTGACAGAAAATCAGGCGGCGACAGCTTTTCTTTATAAAATTGATTCAAATAAGCAATCAAATCTTTGAACTGCGGCTCTGTCGGACCATAGCGCACTTTACCTGTTTCCGGGTCAGGGAAGTAGGCAGGGAATGTCCCGAATGACGGCGCAAAATTCATTAAATTACCTAGCCCGTGGCGATAAATAAATGGAAAGCTATCCGGATAAAGCTTCTTCAGCTCCTTGCTTACCTCATACAGCTCTTCCCACGTAGTCGGCGGCTGCAAATTGTGCTTGGCAAATATATCCTCGCGGTAAAACAATATCATTTGATTCGTAATGCCCGCTCCGTCATGCAAGATATGAAATATCTCACCATCTGGAGCTGTCACTCTCGACTTGATATGCGGATTTTCTTCCAAAAATCGTTTTACGTTCGGCAGCTCATCCAAGTGCTTGGACAGATCCAAAAATACGCCCTCTGTTCCATACTTGTTGGTCAATTCACTTGGCACATAAATAATATCCTGCAAATCTTTTGAAGCAATATTAAGCGCAAGTGTATCATGGTAGTTTCCTGTAGGTATTTCTACATTCAAAGCAATATTCGTGTCCTCTTCGATCCATTTCCATATCGGCCACTCCTTACTATAAGGCCAGCCCTGGTTGATGTTAGTAAACATTCGAAGCGTAATTGGCTTATCGCCTGTACCTTCACTAGCGCTTGGTTTGGCATTGCCCGAATTTCCTGTTTCCGTCGGTTGACCTGAATTGTTTCCGCCGCAAGCTTGCAGGACCAGCAGTATGGATAAAATAGCAATAATCAGCCCATACCTAGTTGAACGCTGTTTTTTCGTTTTCAATAGCACGTTCATTCTTTCACCATTCCCCTCTCAACTTCACTTCATGACCCTTTCGGGTGACATCCTCACTATATCCGGCAAGCTTATTGAGGGTAAATCGGCAGTTTTACATAACCTTCACGATAAATTAGCAATCTAAAAAATGTACCACAATATAAAAAACAGTCTATTGGTCACTAAAATTCTGTTTGCGGTGTTCTCCTGGCGTCGTACCCGTAAATTTTTTGAACATACGGTTGAATGAGTTAATATTTTGGTAGCCGCATTGCACGGCAATCTCTCTTACTTTCAAATCGGTGTGCTCCAGCAAATGCTTGGCTTGTTCAATTCTCATCTCGTTTAAATAGTCGATAAAGTTCTGTCCTGTTTTTTCTTTAAAATAAACCGATAAATAACCGCTGCTCATTTTCAGTTTTTGCGCTAACGCATCCAAGTAAATTTCCTCTGCCAAATGCTCTTTAATGTATGTAGTAATAAATGTAATAGCCGTATCGCTTTGTTGCGGCTTTTGTTCCTCGATACGCTTGCAGAGCTGTTCCAGCAAAGGAATAAAAGCATGCTCCAATTCAACAAAATTGCATGTCTGGTCAAGACGCTTAATAGCACTGGAAAAATCGTTCAGTTCTGTATCCGGTACGCCTGCCAGATGAAGTGCTCGCAGCGCTTTATCCGTTACTCTTTTTATAAAAGCAGCAACAACTGTCCTCGTACTCCCTCTTTTCTGGAGTTCCGCCAATGATTTTTGCAGCAGCTCCACGGCTTCCGTCCTGTTACCCTGACTAATCTGTGCATCCAGCTGTTGCTCGGAAGCGACGATATGAGTGTCAAATAAAGGCTGCAGCTTGCTCATTGCCGCTGCCGACAGAATTTGCGTCTCATCATGGAACATTTGATACTGCATATAGCTTGCAGCTTCCTCATACGCTTTTGTCAGTTCTGCAGAATTGTCGTACACTGAGCTAACCGCAATAACCGCATAACCGGAATCACGATCCAGATCAAATACCGCTTTTACTTTGCCAAGTATCTCCTCCAGCTGCTGCCCGCTATCCAAAAACAACAGACTCAGCACCTGATTACGCTCCATTTGCAAGGTTAAAGCTTCTTTTCCGCCTCTTGCTACAGATAAATCCACAAACTCTTTTGCATACAAATACCATTTTTTCTCCGTATCCTTAAGTTGCTCACTGCGTTGCTTAAAAATAAACTCAAACAGCAAAACAACAAACGGCTGCTCTGTAAAGGATAACTCTTGCTGCTTGCTCAAGCCCCCGCTAAACTGAATTTCTTTGAGCTGTCTCATATAGGAATAATGACGACTCTGTTCCTTTTCCTGATCCAGTTCCTTATGAATGCTCTGTTTCGCCTTTACTAATTGCTTGAAGCGGTCGCTTATCAGATGAAACTCCTTGATTTTGCTTCCCTGCAGATCAAGACCCGCATTCATATCACCAAGAGCCTCAATCACTCGCTTGAGCGGATTATTGATTTTTCGGATAAACAGCAGGGCTGCAGTAATACTTGCAAAGATTGCGGCAAACAAAACAAAGAGCAGGGTCGCTTTCATTTTCATTTGAGCAGCAATGCTTTCTTGTGGAACAATATGAACATAGGTAAAACCGGTTTGCTCGCCTTTATCATAAAAATAGTAGTGTTGATTGGATAACACATATTGTTTGTCTGCAGGCATCTGTTCAGGCATAGCTTCCGCCACTTGAGGCGTAGCATTGGAATAAATGGTATGCTGTCCATCCAGAATAACCAGATTTTCGTTTAATGAAATATGAAATTGATCCAGCATCCCTTTGGCATCCATTAGCGCGGCAATATAAAATTGATCCGGTGCATATCCTTTGAACAACACTGGAAGAAGCTGATCGGATGTGACCGAAGCTCGTGATGATGTTCTGTCCTCAAATCGGACTGCCGGCAATACTTTATAAGCAAAATCCGCTTCAAACTGCCCCTCCCAAAACTGCTCTGTATACTGAGGGTTGTACATAAAAACGCCGAACATCGATGCAGGGCTTGTACTTTTGCTTTTATCCAGTATTTGCGACGTCGTTTTGGAATAAAGAAACACATCGCGTATAAACAAATTTGAATTGCTGACAATCTTTTGTATTTCTGCCTGAATAATCGGAAACTTAATATATTGACTCGATTTATAAAACTGGCGCACATCGTCATGGATTAAAAAGGACAGCATCGTTCCCTTCAACAGCTCAAAATGCTTCTCATAGCTCTCGACCGTATTATTGAGATTCAGCGTATTGTATTTAATAATTTCCTCTCTTACTTTGTTGGAGGAGATCGAAATCGTAATAAAGTGAAGAGTAACAAGAACAATAATGATCGATAAAAAGGCTAAAATAAGATGAACAAACAAAGAATTCGTTTTAGTTCTGGAAGGAAGCATATATTGAAACGCTTTCATTTTTTACTCAACCCCTTGCTTTCCGCATCCGTCGATGATGTATTCTATACCCATACAAGCAGTGCTGTCTCTGTTCTTTTATTATAATAGGTTAGCAGATAGAGGGAAGCTTTTATTTACAAAAAGAGTTGTTCAGACATCAGCTTTTGCCGATCATCCAAACAACTCCTTAGAATCTGCTTTTCTACTTTTCTACTTTTCTACTTTTCTACTTTTCTGGATAAATGTCTGTCATAGCCTCATAATATCTGTTCAGTATCTTGCACACATGCTCCTCAAACTGACTGAACCAAGCGTCCAAATGCTGGCTCCAAACCTGCTTGATCTGCAAGGTTGCCTATAATGATTCGACATAGTCACACGTTCCGCTATTTGCCTTAAAAGCGCCATTTTTTTAATTTCGCGGTCACTCATTCCGCTATTCGGCTCTAAATGGGGCTTTTTCTGCGATTTATGGATCAATAGCGGAACGTCTGTCACTTTGGAACCTCAAAACTGCTATTTTGAGCATAATAACGGATCGTCTGACCAGCTAGAGACGAAAAACAAGGTACCGTCCTCAGCCCGCTGCTTTTTGCATCCCATGCCTATATGCACCTCATACCTTGTTGCAACTCATACCTTGTTGCAACTCATACCTGTTTGCTCCTAACGCCTGTTTTCTAATACCTGTTTGCACAATGCCTGTTTTCTCATGCCTGTTTGCACTATTCTCATACCTGTTTGCACTATACCTGTTTTCTCATACCTGTTTATATCTCAGCCCGTCATAAGTCTGTTGCGATACTCGGAAGGTGTAATGCCTACCTGCGCCTTGAACACGCGTATAAAAGTAGAACGATTGCCATAGCCCGTCGCTTCGGCCACCTCTTGTATTTTCAACTCATGATCATCCAGCAGCTCCTTCGCCTTTTGAATGCGAATATAGCTCAAATACTGCAGGAAGGTTTTATTCGTTTCTCTTTTAATGATTTGTCCGAAATAAGATGGATTCATATTAAATCGCTCAGCCGCGCTTTCCAGACTTAAATGCTGCGCCTGATACTCCGTCTCTATATAGGTGAGAATCGATTGGACAAGCGCAGATCGTGCTTGCTGCTTTTGCGAAGATAGAGCCAGAATCAGCTCTCGGCAGCAGGTGAGCAGCAATTGCTCAAGCTCCGTAATCGTTAAAGCCTGATGACTTGTTCCAATGGAATACCTCACATTAGGAATGATAGCATCACGATTCAGATTAAGCTCAAAAATAATCGTCTCCAGCTCCATAAACACAGAGTTGTAATAATAATAAATGCGGTTCAAATGCTCATTAGGGTAGGCATGCTTGCTTATCCACTCGCCAAAAAGCCGTATAGCCGTATAGGCCTCTTCTTCATTATGAACCCGTATATGATTCATAATGTCATCCTTCAGCCTCATCCATTCATTCTCGGACAGGGTCAGCTCATTATAAAGCTGCAGGTCCTTAAAGCGTATCAGACTGCCATTCCCGCTTACGATCCGATAACGAAGTGCTGTCTGCGATTCCCGGTAAGAGGTTTCAATTTGTCTGAACTCTGCATATCGATTGCCTACACCTATCGTCCAATTGTACTTCAAATACAGCTTCAACCGCTGCTTTAAAACTTCCAGCAGTTCACCGAAGCGATCCGGTTCGGGATAGGAATCGCCGCCGCTAAACACAATAGCGAACGATTGCTCATCAATATACACCGTTTCAAATTGATAGCCCTCATAATTGACCGTCTCTTCGGCAATATTAACCCCCGCAAAGACGAACAACCCTTTATCCTGCTCACTAAGCTCACTTACCTCGTCGCAATGGCAGCTAATGACCTGAAAAACTGCCGCTGACTCATCCAGCCGAAGTGTTACATAGTCCTTGCCCGCCCACTTATTGCCTTTTAATATGTCTAGCAGGCTTTTATTTTTAATAACAGTGTAATTATCCTTCATAATTTTGCTGTATTGTTCGGTGTACTCCATCATCCAGCTAAACGCATATTGCAGCTGATCCACCTGTGCGGGCTGCTGTGCTTCTGAAGGCAGCTTCCCTTTAAGCCGCGCAAGCAGAGCATCGAACGGGCGATAAAAGCGTTTTGTTAAATACATCGATACAAACAATCCGAATAAGATGACAACGATCGTAAGCAAAATTGTAACCTTCGTAATAAACTGCATCGGTGCAAACAGCCACTTCTTCGGCACGATTACCCCGTACTCCCACAAATTATAGCGGGACTGCACCTTGGAAATGAAATAATCATCCTGCGGAGAAGCATGCTGCAAATAAGCACCGATATCAAGATCTTTCGCTTGTGTATATATCAGCTGCCTGCTTTCATCCGCGATCGTAATGCCAAGCGGATATTCGCTGTCCAAATTTTTAAACAAACCGCTGAGCCGGTCTAATCTTACATTAATGAGCAGCAAGGCGTCATTCACGATTCCATCGTTTGTCAAATGGCGATAGAAGCTGAACACTTCCTGTTCGGCAGCATACCCGCTAATGTAATTCGTCTCGGTGAGCCGCTTGCCCAGCCAACCGCTGCTCGGCAAATCACTTGCTACCAGCTTCTCAAGCAGCTGGCGATCTTCATAATCCGCAATAGATTTTGTAAATTTACTCATAACAACCTGACTTGCCCCTGGAATATATAATGAAACAGCTATCATATTTCCATGGATTTTTTCTTCTCCGGCCAGCTTGTCATACATTTTCTTAAGTGCGGATTGGTAGTCCTCAACATCTTCGAACAAATTATTTTTTGATAAAAATATAAACTGCTTTACATCGGCATCCTCTAAAATTTTTATCGACGAACGATCAATATCCTTCAGCATCGTATCCAGCTGATTCTCAATCTGCGACAGCAAGGAAGCATTGATGCCTGTAATCTGAGCGCGCAAATTGTTTGAGAAAGTGAAATAAAGCGGCACAATAAGGAGCGCGATAACAAGCAGAACGACAATAGCAAAATAAAACGGCAGCCTGCTGCGGATAAACGTTTGATAAAGCCATTGCTGGAATCTGACCACTTGCCTATCCCACCTTTTTTATTCCTTATTGAGCCGCCTTGATCGCATCGCTCATCTCTTTCATCGCTCTTTCCCCACCGGAGCTTTTCCACTTCTCGACAAATTCGGCGAAGCCTTTTTCTATGTCCAGCTGCCCTCGAATCATTTTGCTGAAATACTCGTCATACAGCTGATCGGAATTCGCCTTGAACGATATCCATTCCGGAGTTGCAATATGGAAGGCAGCCGGATAGATCAAGTGCTCCCGGGCAATAGCCAGATTGTCCTTAACCTTTGAAGAGAACCCAGGGATGGTCAGATCGCGCAGCTGCAAATACGGCTCTTCCGTCATTCTGGTCCAGCTTACGATACCCCAATTCAATTCATGAGGCGCTCCCGTCGTCGCAGAATGAAAGCCAATATCCTTGCTCCTCTCTTCCATATTAAGCATAAACTTACCATCCTGCTCTTTATAATGAACATCAGGAACGCCGTAAAGCGTTAATCGTTCTCCTTCCTCTGACAGCAAATAATCGAGCAGCTCAGCCGCCGCACGCGGATTGGCGGCCCGGTCTGTAATGACCGTATAGCCCCAATATCCCGATCCGACGCTGTAGCCGCGCTCACCCGCCGGTCCGGCAGGTGCGGGCAATATCGTAAGCTGGGCCCGCGGCATATTGCGCTGCAGCTGCTCTTCTTTTTTTACCAGCTCTTCAAAATTCATATTATCAATAATGATTCCAGTGCGCCCTTCTATAAACCTTGGCCGGATTTGCACATTAGAGCTTGCAGACAGCGTATCGGGATGAATCAGCTTTTTATCGTATAAGCCCTTTACATAATATAGCGCTTCTTTCACCTCAGGCTGGATCACCCAGTATTCATACTGTTCGCCAACCTGTAGAAAGCCTGTACTGCGGGCATCAACCGGAATTCCCCACGCTCCCATTAGCTGCTTGACGATAGATGCAAGACCATCGGAAATCAATCCGTAGGTGTCATCCATCTGATTGCCGTCCGGATCCTGCTGCTTGAAAGCGGCCATCACCTGCTCAAGCTCCTCCAAGCTTTCGGGCTGCTTCAGCTGAAGCGCTTTCAGCCAATCCTCGCGAATCATGAGCACATGCTGGCCAGGACTGTCATACGGCAGCTCATCTTGAATCGGCAAACCATAGAAGCTTTCATTCACCTTCAGGTTTGCCAGCCTGTCGATCGAGAGCGCTTTTTGCAAATCAGGAAGCCCATCAATCAGCTCAGGTGTAAACGGAATAAGCTTGCCGTCACGAATCCATTTATTGAACCGACCATAATTCTCGCTATCAACGATAGTGAGTATATCCGGATAATCTCCTGCCGCAATAAGCACATCCATTTGGGAATCATCCCATACCCCAGTGTTGATTTCGATATCCATATCGTTAGCTTCCTCGATATATGTGAGCACCCGGTCATCGTTTGTCTGATAATCCTGACGGTCAAAGCTGTATATACTTATTTTTTCTCTATGCTCGCTACCGTTCGGAAGAGACCTGGCTTGCGAGCATGCTGTTATCAATATCACGGCGAGCAATATCAGGTATCCTATAGATCTGCTTAGCGGCTTTACAACCATGATATGCCCTCCTCAGCGACAATAGCTGCCCGCCATCTACAAGCGGGCAGCCTCCAACCTTCTTCTCTTTATAGTACCATCAGATAGACATTTTTTCCCTATTAAATTCAATTTTGCAATTAAGTCAATTTCATAATCAATTCTGACGCTCTAATCTAATCGATTCAGTGGCATTATTTGCTAGCTTTAATCGTTTCGCTCATCGCTTTCATAGCCTGCTCGCCACCGGCGCTTTTCCATGTTGCAACGAACTTTTCAAAGCCTGCGTCAATATCTACCTTGCCTTGCACAGCTTGAATAAAAAATTCATTTTGCAGCGTTTTGCCTGTTCCCATAAATTGCGACCACTCCGTATTAATCGCATTATAAGAGGCCGGCTCTATTAAATATTTATTGACCTGCTCCAAGCTTTTGTTTACGATCTCGCCATATTGAGGCACTGTAACCTCTGACGCTTTTATATAAAACTCGCTAACCATCGGCGACCAGCGTACGATACCCCAGTTCAGCTCGTGGAATTGACCAGAAGTATTCTCATTAAACCCGGCATCCTTTTTCTTCTCCTCCAAATTCCACTCCAGCTTGCCGTCCTTCATTGTATAATGAACGCCTTCTATGCCTACCGTGCTCAGCTTCGTTCCTTCCTCAGAAATTAAAAAGTCAAGCAGCTCAGCCGCAGCCATCGGATCTTTCGCTTTACTAGATATCGCCGTGTATGCATAGTGGCCATTTCCTTGCGAATAGCCGTAAGGTCCGTCATGCCCCTTCAATGCCGCCATCTGTACAATATTTCCGTTCGGCACATTCGTCTTCAGCGCATTGTTGCGGTTAATTAATTGGTCGAAGTTCATATTTTCTACTGTGACACCGATGCGTCCTTCCGCAAATACAGGTCTTGTCTGTACAATATTCGTCTGCGTCAACGTATCAGGATGAATCAGCTTGTTATCGTACAGCTTTTTCACCCAGCGCAGCGCTTCCTTCACCTCAGGCTGAATCGCCCAATATTCATAGTTGTCGCCAACCTTCAAAAAGCCTGTGCTTCTTTCATCATGAGGCAATCCCCAGAAGCCAACGCTATAGGAAACGAGCTTGTCGAGACCATTTGTAATTAGCCCATAAGTATCTGCCTTATTGTTGTCATCCGGGTCTTTATCTCTAAATTGCATCAGTGTATCGAAGAATTCATCCGTCGTTGTCGGCATCGGCAGCTGCAGCTTATCCAGCCAGTCCTGCCTGATTTGAAATACGAATTGTCCCGCAGAGCCTAGCGGCGGCTCATCGCGCATCGGAATCAAATAGTAATCGCCATTTACCTTCAAATCGCTGAATTCGCCCTGAGTCACAAGCTGCTTCAGGTTCGGAAACTTATCCAGCATTTCCTGTGTGATTGGTGTTAGCAGGCCTTCTTTAATCCACTGACCTGTCCGGTCAAAGCTGTCATTGTCAATAATGGTTACGATATCCGCTATGCTGTCGGACATAACCATCATATTCAGCTGCTCTTCATCCCACGGTATTCCTGGTTGAATCGTAATTTTGGTGTTCGTTCTTTCTTCAATTTCTTTTAATACCCGGTCGCCGCTGTAATCGGATCTGTCATAACTGAAAATGGATATAGGCCTTGGATCAGCTTTTACTTCCGGTGAAGGCGAGGCGCTGGCAGGAGGCGCGCTTGATTTTTCCCCATTTGAGCTAGGCGAGCTAGAAGGATTTTCTGTGCCTCCCTTTCCGCTGCTGCACGCAGCTAGCACAATAACTAAAATGATAACAACTGAAAAATGCAACCACCTTCTGAACATATTCATTCCTCCTCATATTCATCCCTTTTTATGATTTAACTGCCCCCAGAATCATCCCTTTAACAAAATGCTTCTGAATTAGTGGTGAAACCAGCACAATTGGAATAACCATCACAACGATTATGGCCGAGGTTAGCGACATCGGCACAAGTCCAGGCAGCTGAATCTGCATCTGTGAATCCACCCGGCGAATAAGCTGCTTGAGCAGCACCATCATCGGATATTTATCCGGACCGACGATAATGCCGGACCAAAAAAATTCATTCCAGCGGAATACGCCATAAAACAAGGTCATAACCGCAAGAATCGGTTTTGATAAAGGCATCACGATTTTGGTGAATACTTTCACTTCCTTGGCGCCGTCTATTTTGGCCGCTTCCTCCAGCTCAACCGGCAGGCTGGCAAAAAAGTTTTTCATTAAAATGATATAAAAGGAATTGCATACAAACGGCAAAATGAGCCCCCAAAGGCTGCCTGTCAGATTCAACCCTTTAATGACAAGATAAAGCGGTATTAACCCGCCGCCGAACATTAAAGGGATAATCACCATCAGGTTAAGCCCTTTATGCCATAGCAGACTGCTTTTCGTTAGCACATAACCGCCTGCCGCGCTTACGATTACATTGAGGAAGGTACCGGCTACCGTTACGATGATCGAAACAATCACCGCATTTATCATTCTTTTATCCGTAAAAATAAGCTCGTAATACTCCAGGGTAAATCCTTTGGGCAGCAGGTGATACGCTTGCGTTACATAATTCTGATTAGGCATAACGGAAATCATAAGCACATAATAGAACGGAAATATCAACAAAAGCATGAATGCCGTCAGCCCCGCCACAATGAATACTTGAGACAGCGGTGTTCTTTTTTTCGCGAGCATATAGCGCTCCGCCTCCTTCCTTAGCCATTATTAGAACAAACCGCTGGAGCCCATTCGTTTCGTAATCCAGTTAACGCTGAATAACAGTACCAACCCAATTAGTCCCTGGAATAACCCGGCCGCTGCGGCAAAGCTGTAATTGCCCTGTTCAATGCCAAGGCGATAAACGAATGTATCGAGTATATCTGCTCGTTCATAAACAATAGGCGAATACAGCGCAAAAATTTGCTCAAAGCCTGCGTACATCAAATAGCCAACTCTTAAAATTAATAAAATAACGATTGTGCTGGCAATGCCCGGCAGCGTAATATGCTTGGTTTGCTTCCAGCGGTTCGCCCCGTCCACCTCAGCCGCTTCATACAATTGCGGATCAATGGAACTGAGCGCCGCCAAATAAATAATCGTCTCCCAGCCTGCGCCTTTTATAATATCGGAGACAAAAACGATGCCGAGAAACCAATTCGTGTCCGCCAGAAAAGCGATAGGCTCACTGTCCCTAACCGCCAAAATCCCGTTGATCAGACCTGATGCATTGAACAGATTTTCCAAAATACCTGCAAAAACGACCCAGGATAAAAAGTAAGGAATAATCATCACATTTTGAAACAATCCCTTGAACCAGCGAATCCGGACCTCATTAAGCAATAACGCCAAAATAATCGGAACAGGAAAGCCCAACAGCACCTTCCCAAAGCTAATAAATAACGTATTGAAAAAAGCACGCTTAAAAAAAATGTTTTCAAACACATTGCGAAAATTTTCAAAGCCCACCCAAGGACTTGCCGCGATTCCTTTCACGATTGAAAAATCTTTGAAGGCGATAATAATGCCGTACATCGGCGTGTATACAAAAATGAGGTAAAACAAAATCATTGGAACTGCCAGCATGTACAGCTGATAATGACGTTTGGAATCTCTAAGCAGCTGCGTACTAAATGGCTTGCCTCTCATTACTTCTCCTCTCCTTTCCCTGTTGCTTGCAGCAGATACTGTATTGTTTGAAGCATATACCGCCGGTCCCGCAAGCTAAAGAAGCGTTCCCCTCAAACTGTTGCAAATCTGTTGATTTACTGTTGTCAATTCTGTGAGTATGTAGCAATCCTCTATATTTCCAACAATTTTATTGACTTGGCGGGATATGGAATCAAATAATGTGGTCAGAAGGCCATAAACCATAAGAGGAGGATCATCATGTCATTGAAAAAGCAGATTTACCGGTTGCTTTGTGTTGTACTGATTTGTCCCCTTTTTCTAACTCCAGGAGCTTTAAAAGCAGATGCAATTGAAACAAGTATTTTCTTCGATGATTTCCAAGGAAATAAATTGGACACGACAAAATGGCTCACTGCGTTCAAGCAGTGGGGCGGAAATAATGCCAACGGCGGCGTGCTGCCGCAAAATGTCTCCGTCCAAGATGGCAAGCTCGTAATCGAAGCTTACGGTTATCAATACACCGGGGATGTGAAAGGAATTAACCGTGATTTTTCCCTGCGCCCGGACGGCAAACGGGTAGGCGGTGCGATCGCTACTTTGGACTATTATGCATCTGGCAAATACGAGGTGCGTATGAAGGTTGCCCCTCAGCTTGGCGTAGCTTCGGCCATTTGGACATTCCACTATGAGGAATATGAGCCTGGCGATCCTATGTACAAGAACAAGCCTGTAGGCGGCGAGGATTATTATGCGGTCAATCATGAAATCGATATGGAATTTCCGGGACGTCCGGGTCCGGCTCATACGAACTTTTCCTTTGACAGAGGCTTGTTCAATACCTGGATAGGCGAAAATGATGACGAGTACACGACTGAGTATGCGAGCCTCGGGCAGGCAGTTGATGACGGGCAATTTCATACTTATCGCTTTGATTGGCATACGGGGGATGATAACGAACAAAAACGGGTTGAATTTTACATCGATGATGTGCTGATCCATACAACAACTGACCATGTCCCTACCCATGCAAGCAGATTGTGGATTGGCGCATGGTTTCCTAACAGCTGGGCGGGAACGCCTGATTTTGATATCGAAACCCTTGAAGTGGATTGGGTGAAAATTACTCCTTTCGAGCAGGAAGGCGATAATTGGTTCCCCGAAACCTATCCGAATGACGGCTGGTCCTATCTGGACCCGACTATACCGGAGGATGTCTTTTACGATGACTTTACAAGCAGCTCGCTTGATCCGGGAAATTGGATGATCGCCAAGAAAAATTGGGGCGGGCAGCTCAGCCGGGAAACGAGCTTCAATGGCGGAGTCGTGCCGCAAAACGTTAAGCTGCGGGACGGCAATCTCGTTCTTGAAGCGCATGGCAATTATTATAATGGCCCTGTAATGGGGATTAACAAAAATGGCTCACAGCGTACAGATGGCAAACGAGTCGGCGCCGCAGTCGCAACGACCAACTATTACGCTTCAGGCAGCTATGAGGTAAGGATGAAAGTAGCTCCGGATCCGGGTGTCGCCTCAGCACTGTGGACATTCCACTATGAAGAGCTGTATCCAGATGATCCTGGCTTTATTTGCAAAGAAGTAGGCTGTGGTGAAGATGGAGACGGCTATTATGCGATCAATCATGAGATTGATATCGAATTTCCGGGGCGGCCTGGTCCTGCGCACCAAGATTTCTCCTTCAGCAAAGCGCTTCTTAACACTTGGATCGGAGAAAATGATGATGAATATACGACAAACTATACCACACTAAGCGCCGCTCAAAATGACGGGCAGTTCCATACCTATCGCTTTGATTGGCATACCGGCGATACCGGGCAAACACCACGGGTTGAGTTTTATGTTGATGACCAGCTGGTCAACACAACCTATACTCATATTCCGACCCGTGCCAGCCGTTTCTGGATTGGGGCATGGTTCCCGCGCGGCTGGGCTGGCAAAGCAAACTTTGATACGTCCGAGCTGGAGATCGATTGGGTTCGGATCACACCTTTCCATCAGGCAGGCGATGAAGAAGTGATGGAAAGCGTCTTCCCCGGCAGCTATGACTTTGCCCAATATTCCGAATATCCGAAGGCTTCTTCCGGCGGACCTGTGACCCCAACACCGACACCAACCATTACGCCAACACCGATAGTTACACCAACACCAACCATTACGCCTACGCCGACCGTTACGCTAACACCAACTCCGAGCGGGCCGCCAGCTGTCAATCTGATTCAAAATGGCGACTTTTCGGGAACACAGCACTGGACCGATATATCTACTGCACCTGCAATAGCGGAACTTTCCGCAGGACAAATGAAGCTGCAGCCAGCGACAACATTTAGTGCAGAGGCTGAGCAGCTTGTATCCGTTACGCCATCGGAAACATATACGCTGCGAGCGGATATGAACAGCTCAGACGGGCAAACCTTTGGCTACTTGCGCGTTTACGATGGCACGAGCGTGTATGAGGTCGGCAGCTCGAGCGGCAGCGTGCAAAACAAGCAGCTAACCTTTACAGCGTCAGGAAGCCAGGTACGAGTTGTGCTTCATGCGTACAAAGGGCAGACAGGCAGCTTCTATTTTGATAACGTCGAGCTGGTGAAGCAGTAAAACCTGCAACTGATGGCGCGTGGTGCAGACGCATGCAGGGCAGATGGGCATGTAGTGTAGATGCATGTAGGGCCGACGGGCGGGCATGCTGGGTAGACGCATGTAGGGCCGACGGGCGATTGTATATGAAAAATCATATACATTCGCGCGTTTGGATGCGGATCACCCGATTGTATATGAAAAATCATATACATTCGCGCGTTTGGGCGCTGAACGCTCAATTGTATATGAAAAATCATATACATTCGCGCGTTTGGACGCGGATCGCCCGATTGTATATGAAAAATCATATACATTCGCGCGTTTGGGCGCGGAGCACTTAATTGTATATGAAAAATCATATACATTCGCGCGTTTGGACGCGGATCGCTCAATTGTATATGAAAAATCATATACATTCGCGCGTTTGGACGCGGATCGCTCAATTGTATATGAAAAATCATATACATTCGCGCGTTTGGATGACATTCGGACGCTGATTGCACGCACACACTACTCCAGTTGACCGTTTTTGTACGGAAATTCGTACAAAAGGACCCGCACACTATTTCAGTTAAACGTATTTTGTACGGGAGTTCGTACAAAAGGACCCGCACACTATTTCAGTTAAACGTACTTTGTACAGGAGTTCGTACAAAAGGATCTGCACACTATTTCAGTTAAACGTATTTGTACGGGAGTTCGTACAAACGGGCGCGTACACCGCTTCCTCCTTTCTAAGCACGAGCCCTTTCGTGCTGGAGGAAAAAAAGACCCAAGAACGCCGAAAGCTCGGTGTTCTTGGGTTTTGGTTTATTCCTCAAATAGCCGTACGCTATCCCTCATATTGCTGCTTCACAATATGATCCAGCTTCGAACTCTCCAAATAGCGAAGAGGAGCCAGGAATGTAACGGTAACGACGCCCGGATGGCGGCCAATTTCGATCGACCCGGTAATCGTTGCCCGGTTCATAATCTCCGGAACAGTTACGCCAAACAGCTTGGCTGCTCTAGCCATACCATTGTCCGTCGCCGCATTAAGCGTAACGCCAGTTCCTACAACGGAAATCGGCAGCGATTGCTCGATTTCAGCTACTCCCCACCTTGCGGCAAGCGCTTCTGCCGAGCGCCGTTCTGCATCTGTGAGAGGCTTTGCTGTGTAAGGCAAATCCTCAACATTAGGCAGCAAAATCGGACCTTCGAGGTTGGCGCCTTTCAGCACACTTACCTGCAAATGAACAATACCGGCTACATCCGCGGTATGCCCGGCGATTTCTCCATCTCCTTGCATCGCATGCATATCGCCGAGATATACGCCGCCGCCGGCAACTTTGACCGGACAAATTAAGGTTGCACCGGCTCGTACACGGCTAATATCCATATGCCCGTCTGTCCGATGCTCGTCCAGCTCCTCCTGTGTAACCGCATAATCGTGAGGTGCTCCCACTAGGAATGAACCGAAATCGCCTGCGTTATGCGAATCAGGCAGCGCCTTCGACGGGGTTGTGCCAAGCTGACCTAAAAATGGACGCATTCGAGCTACAACACCGGTAAGATCATGCGGAGCAAACGTAACAATCGGATTTTGCACGGATGCATCTGGCGTGCTCATATAATGACGGCCGTTTTCTGCAATTTTCTCTGCTGCTTGCTTAGGCAGCGTTACTCCTACATTGCCGGACTCATGAAAAGCAATTGTATATCCGTTCGTAAATATAAATGGCGTAATATCAGCATCGCATACTGCGCAGCGTATTGCTTCCTGCCCAATGCCTTTGATGACGGTCTCAGGATGCAGGGTGCCGCAGCCGGGACATTTTACAGCGACGAAAGGATCGCCGAGAAAACGGCCTTCTACAGGCTCATCATTGCCTGATGCTGTAGCCAGAGACGTTACTTCAATCGATTTTATTTTGATTACAATAGCATCTCCAATCTCTGCCCCTTCGACATAGATCGGCTTTGTTACTTCATGACCGCCTTTTATACAAGGTGTAATCATGGGCCCCCAGCAACCGGGAGCAGTGTTAGCAATAATATGTCCACCATCTTTTACAGGGCCAAGCATGTCTTTCTCTGGATCCAAAATACCATCAATAAACGTATTGACGAATAATGTTTCAACAGCTTTTTTCATTACTTATCCCTCCTGTGGTTTACTCTTGTATTACTCCTTTAATTATAAAATTGTGAGGGAGAAAGAGCAAACGGTACAGACGGTCTACAGCAGTAATTATCTAGTTTTTTCCGCGCGTACATTACATTCAATAGAGTGAAATACAGCGAGCATGCAAGCCTTGCTTTTAATAAATACCATTAACCAGTGGGATAAATTTGGCAATAAGCAAGCTTCGGCTGCATCGATTCATGGTCGGTTCTTGCTATAAACAGGAGCTGCCCTTCAGCTACGCAGCCGAAGGACAACCCCTGTCTCATTAAACTATTGAATACGAATTATCATGTTACTTATTTGTATCCATTGTTTCCATAATTCTCAGTACGATAACTGCCGCCTCAGCACGTGTAGCTGTTGCAGTCGGGGCAAAGCTGTTATTGCTTCGTCCGTTCATAATTTCCGCTTCGAAAGCAGCTTGCACATACGCCTTCGCCCAATGAGGAATTTGTTCTGCATCTGCAAAAGTCAGGCTGCTGCCATCTTTTAGCGGAAGCCCCAGAGCACGAACAGCCATAACAGACAGCTCTGTGCGTGTAATTTGCGCTGCCGGACGGAAGGTTTGATCGTCATATCCGCTCACGATACCTGCAGCAAGCATTTTGGCGATATCTGCCTTCGCCCAATTCGGAATGTCTGCTTCGTCTTTAAAGCTAAGCACACTGCTGTCTTCCAGCTTCAGGGCTCTTGCAAGCATTGCAGCAAATTCGCTGCGGCTAACGGTTTTATCCGGCTTGAACTGTCCATTTCCATATCCCTTAATAAATCCAGCTTTTACAGCTTTCTCGATGGACGGCGCAGCCCAATGGTTAACGGTATCCGTAAAGCTGCCTTGGCTGCTGCCGCCTCCACTGTTTCCGCCATTATTATTTCCACTGCCTTCTCCTGGCTCAGAACCGCCTCCATTATTTCCCGAACCATTTCCTTCTCCGCTACTGCCGTTTCCGTTATCAGATCCGCTTCCTCCGCCATTATTTCCGCCAGTACTCGGATTCGGATACCATGGCGTACCGTCCAGCGCTTTTATTGTAATAAGGAAATCTTTCTTAATTTCTGCATTGCCCTTCACGATCGTTGCCGTCAGTTTGACCTGAAGATCACCTTGGCTTTTGCTCGGGCGCTTTAACAGCTGACCGTTTGCATTCAAATAATCAGGATGAGAGCTGCTCCATACAATGCGAGTGCCTTGAGCTCCCTTTTGAGGCAAGGCTACATTTTTCGTAATGGCTTCTTTTATGTTAAGCGTAATTAATTCTCTAATTTCTTCAAGTGTCAAATAATCTCTTGCTGCTTGCAGCTCACCCAGAAGCTCATCTGCCACCGGCTTGGTCAACGTTATAGACAATACAGCAGCCTGCGCTTTTACGATAGCGGCTTGCAGCGCCTTCCAGCCTTCTTCCGAGAAATTCGCTTCGTTCAGCTGACTGTCTGCGATCTGATTGATCAGATTAAGAATCGGCTTTTTATTGCCCAGCTTATTATTTTCACTAAATACTTCAAATTCTTCGAAGGAGTACCCGAATATCGTATCTCTTCTAATCCCTTCGAATTTTACATAACGGGCCGGCGTGCTTTTGAAGCTTGTTACTACACGTCCTCGCTTGCCGCGCTCTATGCCATTATTGGAAGGGACAACATTTGTCCAATTATTACCGTCTGTCGATACCAAAATCTTGTATTCGGATGCAAAGGCTGATTGCCAAATAATCGACACGGTATCCACTTCAATTACCTCACCCAAATCGACCATAAACCATGCTTCATCCCTCCAAGCACTCGACCAGCGGGTATTTCCTTTGCCGTCTACGGCTTTATCTGCTGAATAAGCACTTGACTCAATCTCAGATGATGATGCCGATTTATGAAGAGCCAGATTGCCATGAAAATCAATAAATTTATTCATGACAACAATTTCGTCAACAAGGCCTTTGAACGCATTTTCCGAACTGCCGATTGAAGCAACAGGCAGCACCAAAGTATCCAGCTTACTGCCGTCCTTCAGCGTAACCGCAAATTCAGAACCATTAATAAAAATGGATGTTCCAGTATCGTCGCCTGTCATAATAATATGCGTCCACTGCCCAGGCTCGATTTTATAATTGAATGTGCTTCTATAGCCTTCTTTTTTAAAGCCAATTTTTCCTGTGCCGTCAATATTGTAAACAAGCTGCCCGTCTTGCGACTCTAGCAATACAGCATTCGCTGCATTGTCCTTGTCCGGCTTCATCCACATAGACATTGTCCAGCCGAAGCCAACTGATCTTAATCCCGTTTCAATATAGCTGCTGCCGCCCTTCAAAGCTGCTGCCTTGCCTTGCATCCCTTCAACGATATCAACATTGGCAGCTGTGCCGTCAAAGCCGTTTCCGGATTGATCCGTATAATCTTCCTCAAAGTCGTATACAAACAGTTCATTTCGTTCGTTTAACTGAGGCATGCGATGAGAAAGATGTGTACCCGGCGGATCTAAATGCTTCGCTGCATCTGCCTGGAATGCGGCTAAATCTCCGTCTGCGCGCGTACCCGCCCATAGCTTTTCTGAAACAATCTGCATGGATGGAAGCACTCTTTGATGGGTATCTGCCATAGATACGCCCTTCTCGACCGATACATCATTCCAAAGCGCGAACATGCCGCCCTTCACTTGCGGGTGTCCGTCAGGAAGCTTGTTTTCTACCCAGTCATTCGCTTCCCATTTGTTATAGAGGTATTCATAATTCAAATAGTTGCTGTACAACTGCGGAACAATATAAAGCAAATTCGTATTCACATTGATAATATCAAAGCCCTGTTCAACTGCATCCTTGGCACTGCCGTCCACCTCATACCAAATATCCATAATGGCACTCGTGTTTACCTTCGTATCGCCATTGAATTTGGTCAGATTGCCCCACACGCGAGGCTTTTTGCCACTGTCAGACACATGCTCAATAAGCAGATTCATATAGCTGCGGAAAGCTTCCTTATTGGTGCCTGCATATTCGTCGGTGCCGACATGAACTTCAGGACCGATAAAGGTTGGATTAGGATCATCCATATACTCAGAGAACAGCTTCTTAATAAATTCTTGCGCATACGTGCTCTCAATATCCAATTGGCTGCCCGTGCCTAGCTTATCGTCGTAAGCGATAAACACGCCTGAATGACCCGGTGTATCAATTTCCGGCACTACGTTAACAGCATAATCCATGCCTAGCTTCTGTAAATTTCTAAACTCATCCTTCGTATAGTAACCATCATCGCTTGCAAGGCCATCGAAGATCTCGCTTTCCAGACGAAATTTCCCCGTCCCTCCGACATCGTCATTCAAATGGATTTGGAAACGGTTCATTTTATAATAGGACATTAGCTTGACGTAATCCTGCAAAAATTCAATCGTATAAAACTTGCGGGCTACATCCAGCATAAACCCTCTGTCTGCAAATTTAGGATAGTCTCTAGTCAATCCTTGCGGCATATCGTGACCGGATTCACTGCCAGCAAGCAGCTGCAGCACCGTTCTCGTTCCATAAAATAATCCTTCGTAATGCGCCGAGCGAATTGTCGCGTATTCTTTTATTTCTAGCAAGTACCCTTCCTTGCCAAGCACTTCCTGATTGTTATCGAAAGTTAAATATATGTCCCCCGACTGCGGCAGTCCTGCTTCAACTGCCAGGTTGAGCTTCGTCGTCTCTGCGAGCTCCTGCGCCCAAATCTCCGCCATATCTCTTAATTGCCCTTCAGAAGCAAGATCAATGACTATTTTTGACTGTGCAGTAAGCGTCAGCTTGCCTTGACCGCCAAGCCATTCACGAAGCGACGGAATCACTCTCGGCTCCGGATTTGAGTCAGGCTGCTGCTCATATTGCCCTGGCACCAAAACTGCTGCATTAGCCATGGCAAAATAAGAAGCATCATTTGTACTTTCAAGCTTGAAATACAGCTGTACGAGCTGGGATACAAGCGGCTTATGAATATTGCCATCCGCATCAATTACTTGTAAATTATCAGTGCTGATCAAGCTAGCTGTATATCCTTCATCCAGCTCAGGAAATTGAAATACAGTTTGATCTGAAGTGACAACTGCTTCATCTTGAATCTTTTTTAACAATGCAGGCAACAGATTATGTTTCTCATAGACTTCAAATTCATAGATGGAATAGCCGTATTGACTGGCGCGCTTCACACCTTGAAATTTCACATACCGCGCCTGAACTGGCTCAAACTCTATAATATCCTTTCCTGAAGAACTGGCTGTCAGTTCCGTTTCACCTGCAAATACATTCGTCCACGTTTGCGCATCATTTGACACTTGCAGCTTGTATTTCTCCGCTACAGCAGGTACATGCCAGTTAATCACCACTCGCGATACCGTCATGCTTTCTCCCAAATCCACATAGAACCATTCATTGTCATTTCGGTCAGCTGACCACCTGCTTGAGGCATTGCCGTCTACTGCCTTTCCAGGCAGCAAATGCGGCCATGGCACGCCATTGTCATGCTCTGTGCTGGATGCTACCGCTGGCTTATTAAGCGCCAAATTCACATTTGCCGGCTTTTTTACATGCTTCTCATAAACCTCAAACTCAAAAAAAGAATAACCGAATTGACTTGTACGCTTAATGCCTTGAAATTTCACGTACTGTGCCTGAACCGGTTCAAACTCCAGCGTATCCTTTCCCGAGGCGCTAGCTTTTAATTCCCTGTCGTCAGCATATACATTCGTCCAGGTTTCTTTATCATTTGACACTTGAATTTTAAATTTTTCTGCCATGGCATCTGTAAGCCAGTTGATGACAACTCGCGATACCGTCATGCTTTCCCCCAAATCAACATAGAACCATTCATCATCTGTTCGGTCAGCAGACCATCTGCTTGATGCGCTGCCGTCTACCGCCTTCTCTGGCAGCAAATGCGGCCATGGCACACCATTGTCATGTTCTGTGCTGGATGCTACCGCTGGCTTATTAAGCGCCAAATTCACATCCGCCGCTTCCGCTTGCACCGGAGCAATGGATGGCATACAGAAAGCGATTACAATAAACATGATTAAAAAAATTCGCGAACATCTCACTTCATTTTCCTCCTTTATTCATCTTTCCTTTTCATTTCAAACTTTCCTAATCCCGCCAACACATTAACCCTTCACCTTTTGTAAGACAACAAGCCTCCTCCTGTAAGACAACATACTTCTTCCTACAACCAGTATAAAAACGCTTACACTTCTCTTCGATATACTTGTTTTTACATTCGTATACAGTTGTTGAGTATTACGGTCATACAGCCAGTTTCATATGTAGTATCAAGGATAAACGGCTCCGCCGTCCTTTGACAGGCGCGTTTACCGATGAAATATTGGAACATGTATATGGTGAAAACTTATACTTTCCTATATTTAAAAAAACAAGAACGCTGGACTTCCAGCGTTCTTGTTTTTAGTGTCGTACACTATCAATCATATTGGTGCTTGTCTAACTTCCGTTTGGTGCTGCTGCTGCTTGAATCTCGTTATAAGCCCAATAAGAATCCTTCAGATCGGTAAATGTCCTGGTTCCCTCGTAAGGATCAATTGCCTGCCCATAACGTCCCAGCAAGCGGCTTAAGATAACTACCGTCTCCGCACGTGAAATAGGAGCATCGGGACGGAAGGTATAATCCGGGTAGCCGCGCAGATACCCTTGATTAGCCAGCAGCGTAATGGAACTCTCAGCCCAATGTCCTGCGGTATCTGCAAAGCCTTCTAAGGGCTGAGACTCGGACTGTTCGACAAAACGTGCGAGAATGGCTGAAGCTTCTGCGCGGGTCAAAGACTTGTTGGGGCGGAAACTGTTATCCGCATAGCCTGATAATATCCCTTTTTCACCAAAGTAACCTACACTTTGAGCATACCAATCATCTGATTTAACATCGGAAAACAACGGCTTAAAGACTTCATTTTTATCTTCATTTAAGACAAGACGAAATAATAGTTGGGAAAACTCTGAACGCTTAATAGGTCGATTGGGTCGGAAACTGCCGTCTCCATAACCGTTTATATAACGATAGTTCTTGTCTGCATTCAATTGCACACCAGAAATGCGATCATATGGATGATGTACTTCATTTTGCGTTGTTTCCTCCGTCTCCGTTTGCGGTTCTGCTTCTGTTTCTTCTTCTTCAGCAGTTTCACTTGGGTTTGATTCAGAAGGCTCACCTGTATTCGGATTTTCAGTTCCCGGATTTTCGGTTCCAGGATTTTCAGTTCCAGGATTTTCAGATTCATCCAGAACGAACAAATATGGGGTTAGCGGCTCCAGTGTTATTGTACTTCCATGCACCGCCTCATCGGTAATCAGATTTAATACAGGTGAGATGATTTGATTTTCTGAACGTACTTGCACTGACACCGCTTCCGAGCCATAATTCACAACATTTAACAATGTCTTGCCCTCAAATATTGTGCTGCGCCACTCCACATGGTAAGGCATTTTGCCGTTTGAAGAATCAATTAATTTTATATGCTGCGGATTAATACTTCCCAGGATAGGTTCCATAAAATCCCGCATTTGCAAAGCTGTCCAATTCGCAGCAGATATAAAATCAGCATGCTCCAAAATATACTGGCGATCCGCCGCCGCTTGTTCCGCTCCATGCGGTGTAAGCTTCAAAGCATGTGTACCAATTAGCAGGACTCGTCCTCCTTGCTCGATAAAACTTTTTATCTCACTTAATGTATTCGCTTCTGTTCTCGTCACATAAGGGACCACCAGCATTTTATAGTTATTAAGCTGACCGGCTGCAATTTGTTTTTCCGATATAAACCCGGTCTTGTAGCCGCTATAAGACAACGCCTCATAGGCACGCAGCATATTGTTGGAGAAATCTCCAGAGAAAATGCCGGCGGGCACATTATACAAAAGCGCCACTTCCGGTTTTTCATTCTGGAAAGCTGTAATTTCCCAAGCGAGACGATTTAAATCCAGATTCGTGCGCCCTGCTTCAGCTACAACATCCGGGCGATGCAGGACGCTTCCTTCCCTACTGGAAGACTCGTCGTATGTTCGTTCCCATATCCAGATCGTAGAAGCACTTCGACCATGGATGGCGCTTTGCCAAAGAACCGTACGGAAATGTTTGGCTTGCTCCGGGGTATATACCTTGTCTCCATCAGCTATAATATGATGTTCGGAATTAAATACCGGTGCTTCTTTGAATGAAGTTTGCATATCATAAAAGCTTAATTCCTCGATAAAACCTTTCGGCCCTTCATTGATATAATTCCAATTGTCATTTCCGTTGATTTGACTAAACTCCGAGAACCGTTCAATATCGACGCCCCATGACAGACTTCCCTGTGGATCACCCATAATTTTGGCGTGCAGCGGCAAATCAGAAGCCAGCTCATGAATGACTTCAATCATCCACTCATGCCAACGCGCAAAATAATCATGGTTGAACATTACATAGTCATAAGACCATGGGTTCGCCGTCACATTGGCCGGCATCGGCACTTCTTCAAAGGAGCTGTAGTTGCTCTGATAGATCTGATTCAATTCATTTAAATTATCCTGATAAATATCTTTCAAATATTCCTGCCAAAATGGCAATGCATACAGATCTTTATTCGCCTGATAGACCGATTCATTACTCAGCGTAATGCTGTGCAGCGATTCATAGGTTGCAACTGCCGGAATTAACGCGCGCAAATAATCCTCTATGATATCCTTAGCTTTTGGATGAAATATGGAAAACTTAATAAAACCGTTGTTCAATACGTTTAACTCAGGCCACTTGTCCAATGCCCAGGCTGGAAAGTAATGTGGGGAAATGAGCAAATTAACAGCTATATCATGCTCTTCTGCCCGCTGCAGCACTTGTTGAATATCTGATTCTATCTTGCGAGTAGAAACAATGTATTCCTTATCTTCTGAATATCCTCCCAACTCTTCAAAACCGGCATTTTTTATGAGATTGTCGTTACTTCCCACCTTTAAAACTTGAATATCGTCAATCCAAATGGTTCCCGTATTCTCAGATACGATCATTAGTTTGTAACTGGTTTCATTAGCTCCTGTCGTATATTCATAGACAACTTCCCGCCAATCATAGGTTCCGCTTGGAAAAGATTTGCGTTGTTTCATCGCGGCTCCGCCGGGAAACCAAGTGTTTTTGGCATTCTCACCTTTTACCCACACACGAAACTCGTAGGTTGTGTCAGGTTCTACTGGAATCGTCTGGCTGACATTTATATAAACATTAGGCTGCAACGGGGAATCATTCTTGATTTGCAAGGAAGAATCCCCTGAATGGCTGACTCCCTTTACTGCTGCAGCACTTGCATGGACATTGCCGGAACGGCCTACCGTATATTGATTTACAAAATCCTTTTTATCCAAAATAACATCTCTTGGCCCTATCTCAATCTGAATAATGTTATTTCCCAAATCCTGAAAGATTGGAATATCCTCTCTCACCTTGCCAAAATGGCCGTAGCCTGTAAAGAAAATCGGGCGTTCCTCTGTTGCACCGCTGCTTCGCACGACTGTGTCGCCCATAAAGGAATAGCCTGAAATGTCAGTCTTTCCCGTCACATAACGCTGCACTTCCTGAGGCTGTGCGCTGTTATCCAAATATTGCTGAAGTTTGGACTGCGCTTCATTGTATAATCGTTCGAGTTCCTCAATGACGTAATAAGCACGACTAAGCCTGTTATTGACAATATCATCTTGACCATACTTTATAAACTCTTTGATTACCGTATAATTGATTCGCTCATAGTCAGTGGACAAGCCTTGGGCCTCGACAACCCCCAACTTCTGCTCAAGCAGCGGAAGCTTTTCCGCGATAGCCTCCAACTTATGCTGTAATGCTTCCGGAGTCATGACAACGTTTACATCTATAGTCTCCGTAAGCGTTCGGATGCCATCTACCTCTGCCAAAGTAAAGTCAAGCTCATATGCCGTTGCTTGTGACGGTGCAAAATCCACTTTCACCTCAGCTGCCGATTGAGCCAGAATATTAATTTCTTGCCCGATGCCCATCGATCTGGAAGAGAGATTCAGAGCAATTTCTTCATCGCCCCAGTTCACAGCATACACCGCATACTCGCCTGTCTCTCCTGCCCCAAGTTCCTCTGATCCCTCAACCCAGAAGCTCCAAGGCATATCATTGGAAATCAGATGTACTTTGCCATGTGAGCTTGGACTCTTGGCTTTTCCTATTCCCGGCGTCCATTCTATCCAGCCGCGACGTCCTGCTCCGTCATTATCATTAATAAGCAAGCTGAAAGGAAGGATCTTCTCAGGTTTCTCTGTATAGATCGTATTCCAAGGCATCCTTACTTCATAAAAAGTAATATCTCCTTCCTGAACAGCTGCAGCCGTAATCTGACCCGCTCCCGCTTCAGCTTTCCCCTCGCTGAACTGCCACAAATGCGCTTGGCCATCCATATAATTTATGCCATACTCCGGACCATAGGTACCATCCGGACTGAAGGCAAATTGAATACTGTCCCCCCTCCACATCGTGCTTCCTGATACAGGGGTATGATTATTGTCCGTGACTTTCGCAGCCCAATAAAAGTAGTTATCATCATAGGCCGTGTACACATCAGCTGACAAATCCTCAGCGCCTGCCCATTCCTTTAGTTCAATCTGCTTTTGGTCTGCAGGCAGCTGAATTTTGGCAAACCTCGACCATTTCCCTTCTAATCCGTCCATTTCCATTTGTTCTGTTTGCAATGCCACCATATGTTTGCGAGAACCGAAGGTTTGTTTGAATTGTTCCCATGGAGTAATGGTAACCGGTAATATCTCACTACTTATATTGGACGGATTCATACTGCCCGCCCCACTTGACAGCGCTTCCAATTCTTGTCCGTAAACTTCACTTGCCAAGCCTTGAAGGCTCAGCAACAACGTCATTAGTACAATCCCCGACCATCTGACAAGCTTGATCACCTTGGATTCTGCCCTATTGCGTGATATCGATTGCTTTGTCATTGCTTGCGTCTCCTCTCATTTGTTTCTCTTTAATCAAAAATTGCATGGAGGAGAGATGCAGCATACCTGCTCTCCCCTCACTTGATGCAACATGACTGCCAAAACTGTTTTTACCGATCCTTCTATGCAGTTGGCAAGGACAATCGCTCCACTTTTCCTTCCACAAATTGTCCCCGCAGCTGCAGAATAAACCTTATATGCGCGGAATTGACCTGTCTGACATCCTCCAGCCCTTGAAAAACAAAGAGGGCCGCTGCGGTTCCGGCAGCTTCTCCTATTGCGCTGACTGATGCCATGATCCGGTATGAGCTATGCGCCTCGTGAGAGCCGCTAATGCATCTCGAGCTAAGCAGCAAGTTGGTTGCTCCCTTGGGAATCAAGGAACGATACGGAATATGATAATAACCCGGGCTCGGAATAGGTTCCAGTCTGGTCTTGCCGCCTTCAGGATCATGAATATCCAGAGAGTAGGCACAAGCGGCAACCATATCTTCAAATGTTCGAGCGCCTAGGCAGTCATCCGCTGTAAGTTCATATTCTCCTATAATACGCCTTCCTTCACGAACCCCCAGTTTGGGGGCAACATAGTCTAATCGTGCATTGCGGAAAGCCGGATGATGACAGATCGCTTCGAATAGCTCCTTTGCTTGCTTCTTGCCTTCCTCCATGCCGCGCTCCACCGTCTCTGGCCGTGTAGGATCAACATCTAAAACCGAAGTAGAGTTAAACAAGAGTGCCTCGCCGTCCGGATAAGGGAAACAAGTAACTCCGGTTCGGGGGTTGCTTGTTGCACCCTCCTTCTTCAATGATTCATAATACGGCAGCAGCTCTTTTCTTAATGAATGAATAGCTGACCATTGTCGAATGTCGGGCTGCTGAAGACGCATCCTGTCGATTCCGCTTACTTTGAAGGTTGCTGTAGCCGATTGAAGCTTGCCGTCGCTTTCTCTGCCCAAATGATAGGATAATCCGGCTAGTGCTGACAGATTCCCATCAGCCGTTGCATCCAGATAGGCTTTGGCGGACACAATACCTGTATATTTGCCGCTGGTATGAAGCTGAACGATACGATTCTGATGCATTTCAACCTGTGTGATCCTGGAACCTGTCCATACTGTTAAGCAAGGCTCTGCCCCAAGTAAATTGATGTAGCTTTCCTTCAACTGTTTTTCATCGTAGGTCGGCACTAATTGCTCGCTGTAATGCGTATAAGCCGTGGGAAACAACTCCCTGTGAATGCCACTGTTAATCGGTCGGCCATTGCTGTCACGAAACTGACAAATAAGTGATACACTGGAGAAGACACCTGTGCCTCCGACTTCGTCAGCTTGTTCGATCAGCAGCACTTTTTGCTTCAGCCTCGCTGCTGCAAGGGCAGCACTGATTCCTCCAACGCCTGCTCCGGCTACGATAATATCGAACTGGTTCATTGCAGTATCCATTGGCTCATCCCTCTTCTTCCGCGCTCGATTGTGCCGCGTCATGATTTGAAAATAGGTTTTCTGCCACAGAAGCGAAGCTGCCCGCTAAAATCCGTTGCGGTACCCCTTCGTATATGACATCGCCATCTCGAAAAATCTGACAGTATTCCGAACGCATCTTTATATCAAAACTGTGATTGCGAAAAGAAAAATCTGTCAAATAAACATAACCTTCTTTTGGTGGTTTGGGATGTATCCATAAATCGCCATTTAGCTGAGGCTCGATCCCTGCCATGCCAAACAATATTGCTTCGGCCCCGGACAAACCGGCAACTACATTTGCCCGTTTGTGCGCAGGGATGGCCGGACGATCGCAATAATGCTCTTGCGGGTAGTAAGGCAAATGACATCCCATCCAGAAATGCCTTCGCAGCACATCCCATGCTTCCTTATCCTTGCCTTGTTCCCATAACGTCAGTGCCAGCATAGGCCCGTCCCCTGTATAAGAACCGCTGCCCGACCAGTCCGGATCGTTCTGCTCATAGTGAAGCTCATCCTGGGCGGACACACTGCTTACGCCATAATCGCCAAGGAATGCTCCCGGTTTGACATGCTCCAGCATTCGTTCCAGCATAGGCTTCGTGCATGCTCCAAACCGCAAGGCATCGAAATACTGAATCGAATAAATAAATTCCTCATGCCCGTCAGGATACAGCGCTTTGAACCATCCCTTCTCTTCATCCCACAGATGAAGACGGATAGATTGACGAATCGCTTGAGCCTTTGTTCTCCACTGCCCTGCAAGCTCCTGGTCTTCCTCGAGCCACTCTGCCAATTGAGCAAGTCTGTCATAACTCCATGCTCGTTCTGCATTAGGACTGGCCACAATATGTTCATAGCCTGCCCCTCGCATTTCCAGCAGATTATGCTGCAGACCGTAATCCAGCAGCTCATTTTGCTGCGGAAGTCTCTGGTCATCTTGCAGCATAAGCTGACGCATAGTGGGAAACAGTTCCTTGCCTCCCTCGCCATAAAGAAGCAAGGTGCTCCATGCAAAATGAATATATGACCAAAGACTGTAGGAGTAAGGAACATTAGCTCCTTTTCCACTCGGAGCAAAGCGCGAATGACGATCAATCCCGCTTCTAGCCATTAATCGGGCAAGCTCCAAACTTTTCTCTTGCCCCAGCAAGAGTCCCATAGTTTTGGCTGCGTATCCGCCCACGTCCCACGGATAACAACAGATCCCCGCTCCCTCAATGCCTGAAACAACAGGAAATGGCTGCATAGCAAATTCAGCATTATCCCAAAGACAGATCAAACCGCTCATCACGGAACGCAGATAATAATCCTCGAGCCCTGGAATATCGGACTGAAGGGTTGGCAGCCTTCGCTCGGCTTCAGCAATTCGTTGCTGCCATACGATCCGAGTCTTATTCTCAAGCTGTTCCAATGTCCCTGGCTCTTCAAAAGCAGTGCCAGCACTTGTCATCGCCACACAAATACGCACGGTACAAGACGCATCCGCCGCCAAATTCATTTCGAGCTGCCCTTCACAGACAAGGGTTGCCCTTACCTGGCTGTTCTCCCAAATCTGATCCTGATCGCGATTCTGACTAAGACAGCTGTCCTCTTCAACTGCTGCAACGGGCCACCCATAGTCCCATTCGTCATAAGAAACAAAGGCAAGCTGACCCGGCACTGTTTGTGGCGTAATTGTTAGGGGCATCGCTCTTCCACTGCGATTAAACACCGTCACTTTCAGCATAAAGCCATGTTTGCCGAAAAGCGGTATCAGCTCACTGTCAACTTTCAAAGAAAGCAGTTTTCCATTAACAAAATGATGATAAGTACCACTGCGCAAAATTCTATCTGGCTGCCAAATTTCTTTTGCATACAACAACCCGCAATCACCTTTGCCCAAGTTCCCGCTATCCTCAATCAGATGTCCATCCGCTGTCAATGCTACCTGAAGCTGTAAGTCCCGGGCCGAGAAAGGCGGCGCGTAACATCCCAGCACCCCCATTACTGTCCTTCTCTTGGGGGCTGTCGTACTGAATCCGCTGCTTACCCATATATGATCAGCCGGGGCTAAGCTTTTTCGTATATCGAATGCAAATGGTTTGAAATAATCCTTAGCCATGATGCTAAACTCCCTTACCTTATTTCTGAGATTGTTGCGCATAGAGCTCCGTATAATCCGCAATGATTTGATCGCCGCCTTGCGCTCTCCACTTCTCTACTTCTTTATAAAATCCGTCTTCATCTAACGTTCCCATAATAAACTTGATACGGGCATCAGTAATAATTTTATTCAGCTCCGTCCCTTTCTCAACAGCTGTCTGAGAGATTAAAGGCTCTACCGGATTGGACACAATAATAGACTCATTATCCTGCATCATCTGACGAAACTTGTTATCAGCCTCTCCCTTGCCCTTCCAAATCATTAACGCACCATCATAAGTAGGCAGTTGTTTCAATGGCGACACTTCATTGGAGTAAGCTGTCTGATCTGTAATCGCCGGCTCTCCCGAATTCTTCTCATGGTGGCGTCCTTCGATTCCCCATGTCCAGGTATACATCATTTCTTCGTCAACAATCTTGTCAAAAAACTCCAGCAGTTTTTTTAGGTCAGCTTCTGTTTTGACAGTTGCTTTAGGAAAAACAAACATTCCATTATATCCTGTTGTAGCAAAGACTCTTTCCCCTTTAGGCCCTTCGATCCGGCTGATAATGTCTAATTTGGCTTCGGGGTCCACCTTCTTCAATTCGTTACCGCCAGTAATAAGAAAATCAAGTGTAGTGAAGATAACACCGGCCTTGCCTTGAAAAAACTGCTCTTGCTGCTTGCTTGTTTTCGTAGCGGCGAAATCCTGATTAATCAATTTTTCATCATATAAACGTTTATAAAATTTCATGGCTTCCATATTTTCATCCGTCATAAATTGCGGCACAGCCTTGCCATCACGTATCTCCCATTGGTTTGGCGCTCCAAAGAATGCAGCGATTGTCTGAAACCCAGTCAGCCCGACCGCTGCTGCGCCATTGCTGGAATCTTCCGCCTCCACCAGGCCAAAGGTGTTCTGGCTGCCTGACTTCGCCGGATCCTCTAAAGTAAATGCCTTAATCACCTCGTATAGATCATTAATCGTTTTAGGCTGCTCTAGTCCCAAATTGTCCAGCCAATCTTGACGAATAACAATCCCTTGGCGCGCTAATGCCCTAGCACGATACAGACCGTACACCTTGCCGTCTACAGAAATATTATTAAGCACCGTTTCGTTGCCATTATATTTGCTCAGATTCGGATAATCCTTCAAATACGGGCCAATCTCCCAGAACATTCCGGACCGCTGAGCGTTAATAATAGAAGAAGATTTTGTATCCTGAATCATTAAAACTTGCGGCAAATCATTGGATGCAATGGATACATTTACTTTGTCATTGTAAGCAGACGCCGGAATCCAGGTAGCATTTATTTTGGTATTGGTATACTCCTCAATCCTTTTAATAATCGGATTATCTTTGCTTGGAGGCTCAGGAGAAGTGTACTGATTCATCATAGTAAAGGTGAACTTCCCGTTATTGCCGCCTTTTCCTCCTTGCCCACATGCTGCCAATGTTGCTGCCAAAAGAACAGAAAGCCCGATAAGAGCCAACTTGCGCGGTAAAATTGCCATGTCTTAATCCCCCTTGAATAAGTAAATTCATTGTATCAAAAGACAGCTTATCCATCCTTTGATCAAAAATTGTCAATGCATTGACTGCGTTGACCAAACGAGTCCGTACCAAAGCAACCTATCCTTTTACTGAGCCAAGCAACACCCCCTTGGCAAAGTGTTTTTGAAGAAACGGATAAAAGGCCAGAATTGGAGCTGTTGAGAAAACGATAACAGCCATATTAATGATTTTAGATGGCGGAGGCGGAGCCTCATTCATGTCGGATAAGCCTTTCTCCGTTAAAATAACAATTTGTCTGAGCAAAACCTGAATCGGCCATTTGCGCGAATCGTTAATATAAAGAATAGCGTTCAGGAACGTATTCCAATGGCTTACCGCATAAAATAATGCAAAGGTTGCGATTGCCGGCATCGATAAAGGAAGTACAATCCGCAAGAGAATGCCCAGATCATTGCAGCCATCTATTTTTGCCGATTCTTCCAACCCATCAGGCAGTTGCTGAAAAAAGTTTTTAATAATAATCAGGTTAAAGGCGCTGATTGCACTTGGAATGATCAAAGCCCAATACGTATTTGTAAGATGCAATCCTTTTACAATAAGAAATGTAGGGACGATCCCCGCGCTAAACACCATCGTAAACATAATCAATAGCATAATCAGCCGGCGACCGTAAAGCTCCTTGCGTGCCAATGGATAGGCCATAAGCACCGTCATCAGCAAATTTACAAGAGTACCCACCACCGTAACGCCGACTGTCACCCACAAGCTGTTCAGCAAAATGGGCGTTGACAGTATATAGCGATACCCTGTCAATGAAAACTTGGTTGGAAACAACATGAAGCTTTTGGCGAGCACTTCTTCTTCAGTAGCAAATGAAATTAAAACAATATAAATAAAAGGAAGAATCATAACGGCTGCCACCAGCGTTAATGCGGTTCCATTGGCAATACTGAAAATTCTGTTTTTAAAACTGCGCTCATACATGACTAATACACTCCTTCCTCACCAAATTTTTTGACAAGCCAGTTAGCGCTAATCACCAGCACAAATCCTACAATCGATTTGAACAGTCCTACAGCTGTACTGAAACTGAACTGGCCTTGCGTTATTCCGGCCGTATACACATAAGTGTCAAATACCTCGCCAACCTCACGGTTAATGGAGTTTAACATCAGGAAAATTTGCTCGAACCCTGTATCTAGAAATGTCCCTAACCGTAAAATAAACAAGATAATTATTGTCGAACGAATCGCTGGAAGCGTCACATGCCATAATTGTCGCATACGCCCCGCACCATCCATCCTTGCCGCTTCATACAATTGCGGATCCACACCAGATAATGCAGCTAGAAAAATAATTGTCCCCCAGCCTGTTTCTTTCCAAATAACCTCTAAGGTTATCATTGGACGAAACCATTCGGTGCTCACCAAAAAATTGATTTTCTCAGCGCCCATGGCAACTAACGCCTCATTAACCAATCCTCCGTCCAAAGTAAAGAAAGTATAGGCAATCCCGACGACAACCACCCACGAAACAAAGTGCGGCACATAAATCATCGTTTGAACGACTCTCTTAAAACCCTCTCTTCGTACTTCATTCAGCATCAGCGCCAGCAGAATCGGTGCCGGGAAAAAGAAAAATATATTATAACTAGCTAATATAAGTGTGTTCCGTAACAACATCCAAAACACAGGGTCATGGAATAATCGGTTGAAATGCTTTAATCCCACCCACTCGCTGCCCATAAACCCCAAGTAGGGCTGGTAATCTTTAAATGCCAAAAGCAACCCCCACATCGGCGCATATTTAAATAAGATAAAATAAACTGCACCGGGAATAAGCATAAAGTACAGCCATTTATCCCGCCTTAACCGCCGAGCAACCCGCTGGCCCTGAAAAATGAAAGAAGGCGTTAAAGGGGCCATTTCACTATTTAATTGTTTCATCTCCTAACTCCACCTTTGTTTAAACGTATTGTCTTTTGTTGCGTGATTTAACCTTAAAGGGTGTAGAAACGATTCGTCCATGATCAACGAATAATCATAAGAACGCGACTCCTTAAAAATAGTGTGATAATCATTAAAACAGAAAAAATAATCATCTTAACGGACACCCTACTAAGCCGAAATGCATACTGGATCTAGACACGACAAAAAACCAGATACAGTTTTTGCACCGCATCTGGTTTTTGTGTAAGGAGAGTATTTATGAAATATGGGGATCGCCATATAGCTTACGATATTGCCCTGGAGTCATATTCTCCATCTTGCGAAAAAATCGAATAAAATTTTGTGGATTTGTATACGTAAGACGTTCGGCAATATCGCCAATCTTCATATCCGTCTCAACCAGCCATTGTTTGGCCATCTGCAACCGATACTGCTGCAGGCACTCGCTGAAGCTGACTCCCGTCTCTTTGCTGAACAAAGGTCCCAAATGATTGGGGTGATAATTCAATTCCGCTGCACACGCTTCAAGTGTAAGTTCTGTATCAAATCCCTCATATATCCTTTGCAACACCTGATCAGAGATTTGTTTGGCATGCGATTTCCTTTGTTGTTCGAACTTATTCATAATCGGTTCAATAACAACTTCATAAAACCATACTTTGATGCTCTCTTGCGACTGAAGCTCAAAAATTTGCTCAAAGAACTCTTTTTCATTATCCGCTGAAAATATAGGTTCCTCCAACGACTCAAGCTGCAAAGCGTAGGAATTGGGCTGAACCAGCTCGATCAGCATAGTATATAACCGAATTAATGACATTTGATATTGTCGCCAATCTGCCTGCTCCCTAAAAATCAAGGAAATACATTGCTCTAAAAGCTCCCTGCTTTTATTCCATTCTGCCAGCTTTACCGCATCGCAAAGTTCCTTGGCAACGCGGTGAGGAAACACACTTATCGTATTGTCGCCCGGATGCACATCATCAATAAACAACACGGAGCGAGCACCAATTCTTATTCGATATCGGAGCGCCTCCAATGCCTCTTCACAAGAAAATGGCACATCCATTAAGTGGCTGCGCGGCCGACTGATTCCGATACTTACAGGCAAGTGCAAATATTGCTCTACTGCTTGTTGAACCAGTTCTGCTATTGCAAACAGTCCGGACTTGTACTCCGCCTCATCGCCTGCATCATGCCCGCCAACTATTGTAACTTGCGACTGCTCCATCAGCACAGGATCAAGCCGTTCATGGGCGGGAACCAATTCTGCCGTAATATTAGCAATAGCAAATAGTAACAGATCGCGATCCTCTTCCTGATAACGGGAATCGTCCAAAGAGTCTATCTGAATCGCAATTACAGCATGCCAGCGCCAATCTCCCGGATAGCCGTACTCGGTCAGTTTCGCTGGCAATTGCGATTTTCTCTCTTCTCCCCGAATTAGCTTCTGAACGAAAAATTGTCTCATTTCCCTAACCTTGCCCGCTACTTCCTCAGAGAGCCTATACTCCTTTTGCAGCATAGATTGCAGACGCAAGCCAATTAAAGTAAATTCATCCTTTACTTTTTCCTTTTGAGAATCATCCGGTTTGATGCCCAGCGCCGATGCTAATTGACGAATCGGCTGATAGAATGAACGCGAACCGAACAAAGCTAGACTGCCAATCGACAATAACATAAGCAAACAAGCTCCCAGCGTCATCCACCCTATGGATCGAGAATCCTTTGTAATTTCCTTAATCGAGATGGCCGACACATATGTCCACGAGTTATAGCTGGACTGCCGCGCAATAATACTGTATTCCTCGCCATTCAAAGAAATATTGAATTGATTGCTTGCTTCGCTGTGCCTATTTTCAAGCTCGGAGGTTAGCTGTTCAATTCCTGGCATCTCGTTTGCCGCCCCCCCATAAGACAACACCCCATAGCTGCTGTCCAACACCAATACGTCGCCGCTTTGATTTCCCTCTCTTACTAGCCGGGTCAATTCCGACTCCGCAATCGTAACAATAGCAAGACCATTAGCCTTCAACGAGTTAAGCGGAATTTTTTTGACCAGACTAATGCTCGATGGACGACTGTCCTTGTTCGTAACCCATGCCGAAAAGGTAGGCAAGCGTTCATAGCGCAGCAACTCTTCCAAATCATTTATATCATCAAATTTAAAAATATTGTTATTATCTATCCCCCATTGACCATTCAAATTCAGAAAAGTCATATTGCCGATCGTCAGCTCAAATGTCTGGCTGCGCACCATGCTCTGATACATTTCGTTATAGGTTTGATAATACTCCGCAGCATAAGGCAAAGACATCGCTTTTACTACAAGCGGCGAACTGATATACTGAGTGACTGAATAATCAATCGTCTTTAGTATTTGCTCAACCCGAAGCTGGGTTTGCTGCAGCGCATCCATACTTCGCTCATTCACCTTGTCCTGCACAATAGAGGAAGACAAATAATATGAAGTAATTCCTACCACAATTACGGGTATGGACCCAATAAGCAGACTAAATATGAGTAGTCGGATAAAATATTTGCTAGAACGGATTTTCATAACGTCTCCTTCTTTGGCCATATTGCTTTTTGCTTATTCATTATAGGAAACGCTCTTACGGTAGTCCATAATCAAGGTATAATCATTATAACGGATGAAGCAAGAACCTTACTAATACAGGTTTCTCCCACTCCACCATAAGTAATTCAGTATAGCGTGGCGCAACCAAGGATAAACGGCTCCGCCGTCCTTTGGAAAGGCGCGTTTACCGATGAAATATAAGAACAGGTATAATGTGAAAACTTATACTTTCTAATATTTAAAAAAAAGCCTGCTGGATTAAATTCATCCAACAGGCTTTTTTCCATTCTATAAATGCGGCTCCATCCCCATCGCCAGCCATCCTTCTCTAGTAGGCCCGTAAATATCAGGAACTAGCAGGCCTGCTTGACGCATTAGCACGGTCATTTGACCGCGATGATGAATTTCATGCTTGATCAAAATATCGAGCGTCAAGCCGTTCGGCCACTCATCGCCATACATCATGCTGGATTGCAGCACATTAGCGTCAGTCCATTGCGATTGTATCGCTTCCAGCATCGCATCGCTTGCCTGCCTGTAGGTTGCAGCGATTTGCGCCGCCGATTCGGGAGCCTCTTCTTCGCCTGCCGCCTGAGCAAACTCCAGCCCCATACGCGACGTCATTTCATGAATAGTGATAGCAAGATGCCAGCCAAGCTGGCCTAGCGTGCGGTGATTTTCTGCAATTTTTTGGTGAAGCGAAGCATCAGTAAGCGTATCGAGCACACGCTGAGTAGCGGCGGCTTCATGGGTCCAGGCAGCAACAAAATCTTTAACGGTTACGAACATAATAATGGTCTCCTTTTTCCTTAACGCATACATGAGCGTATGCGTTAACAGATATTGTTTTCTTATAAGACCACTATAATCCACCTTCACTGACAGCTGTATGTCAGTATTGCTTGTACAACCGAATAATATTTTCTGCTTTGCGCACCAGCTCCTGCGCCACGTGCTTCGGCTCCAGCACGGTTACATCATCGCCATAGCCAAGCAGCATGCCGTATAGCCAGGGCTCGTCCGGCTGTTCGGCTTCTACTGTCAGCGTCCCGTCTTCTTCCATTTTTATAGATTCACGTGCAAAATAATCCTGCACCCGCGCTTTGGCACGAGACTTAAATCGCAGTGATAATCGAATAAGCGGAAAATCCTTCGCTGAGCCGCGCATGCTTTGCCCCATATTGTAGCCTAGCTTCTCGATTGACACTTCTCTTCGTTCAAAGGCTTCCGGCAGCTGCTGCAGCCGTGTTATGCGAGACAAGCGAAATATTCTAAAATCGTCCCGCAGGCGGCAATAGCCATACACGTACCACACATATCCCTTCAGTACTACGGACATCGGCTCGCAGATTCTCTCCGAGTCTTCGCCATGAGCAGAGGTATAAGCAAATTGGATAAGCTGCGACTGGCGAATTGCCTGCCGCAGCACCGATAGCTTCTCCTTATCTTCTTCGCCGCGCTGCCATGGATTAATATCGATAAGCAGTTCGTTACCGAGTGTCTCAGCTGAGCTGTGCTCTGATTTGGCCACCAGCGCTCCTACCTTATCGAGCAATTTGCCGATATCCCGTTCCTCCATCGTCCCTCTGACACCACGCAGGGCAACAATAATAGATTGCAGCTCCTCCAAGGACAGCATTTGGCGGTCCAGCCGATAGCTGTCCATAATTTCATAACCGCCCGATGATCCGGCAAACGAAGCAATCGGTATCCCAGCCTGATTAATCGTCTCTAGATCGCGATAAATCGTTCTAAGAGACACCTCAAACCGATCCGCCAGCTCCTTGGCTCCTACACGTTTGCGGTTCAAAAGAAGCATTGTAATCGCGAGCAGCCGATCCAGTTTCATGCTGCGTCCCTCCATTTAGTTACTCTAACGAATCCTTACGACGCTATTTGCCCTATTTGTGCTGTTTAGAGTTTGTAACGTAGATTAGATGCGCTATGTGTGAACAAACACCGGTTTGAAGGCTTTTTTTGAGCAATAAGACAATGTAGATTCGTTACATTTTTAGAAAGGGCATTTTTCGCATAATAACGATGCTGCGATTCGTTAGGTTATTAGAAAGGGTATGTTCCGCATAATAACGGGCAACGATTGATAAGCAATGAGAAAGGGATAACGGAGAGCAGCGTTCGGAATCCCATTCTTGATCGCATTGCCCCCCTATCTATTGCTTGTTGCAACTATCCACAATGAATCGACAGTCTCCTACGATTCGTTAGATCACCATCATAACCTATACAGGCTTTCTTGAAAAATACGACCAGCCCCCAACAAAAAAGAGCAAGAAGCTGCCGCCTATAATAACGAACAAAGTGACAGCAGAAACGTTAAAGGCTCCAAAGGTCATTTCTCCAGAAGGAATCATAGCCAGCATCGGCTGAACCCAAGGATAGTAGGGACCATATTCGGCGGAATTGGCAATCAGCATATTCGGAATCGTAAAAATAACATTAAGTGCAAGCGGCGCTGCAAAGCTCGCCCAGGCGGTGGACACTGCCAGCTGCAGCGCAGCAAGCGGCAGACATGCCACCCATCCGCCTGCAATAGAAGCAAGCAGCTTCGCCCATGGTATAGGTGCCCCAAAATCAAGCACTGTTCCGATTAACAGCAGCAAAGCTAAAAACAACAGCTGCACTAAACCTATAAGCATCATAATAACAATAAATTTTGTCATATACACCTGCGAGCGGGATACCGGCAAGGAAAGCAGCTGCTTCCATCCGCCGCTTGCATGCTCATAACGGCACACTAGCGCTGAAAAAACACCTGTTAATAAAGGCAGGAAAAGCATGGCATGGAGCGCGGACATAATGCTGAGAGCAATAAGCCAAACAACTCCGTCAGCCCCGTCACCTGCTTCCTTGCTGCTTAACCATCCCGACAATGCCGCAATAATCGGACTAACGCCAATAAGCAGCCATATCAAACCTCCGCGAATTTTTAACCATTCAGAACGCAGCATTCTAAGCATGACTACTTCACATCCTTTCGGATGAAATGCAGCGCGCCTGCAAGAAGCATTATTATACCAAGAAATATACCTGCAGCAGCTGAATAATACGGGTTATCCGCTTCATTGGTCAAATATACCCATTTATATGGCACCCAATCTCCAAACCTGACCGAGAACATAGACACAACAGTTCCAGCTATACCAACCGTCAGCGGAAAGGCCTGATTGTGCATGACGACTGACAGCCATACTTGCAGCGCCAAAAAAGGAAGCACTGCCAAGTAAGGCAGATAGGCCCATTTCAGCATGAAGGCTAAAGGAAACTGATCCATTGGAAAGCCGAGCAGCAAGCCCAATATAATGGTGCCCGGTACAAGCAGTGTGGCAGAGCAAAGCAGCAGCAAGGCATTAAGCAGGAACTTTCCCATAAATACTTGCATCCGAGTAATCGGCAGCGCCAGCGTCTGCTTCCATGCATTCGTCTGATGCTCAATGCCAGCAGTCATAGACGATATAATAGCCAGTCCAACAAATAAAGTCGGAACGGCGAGCATAGCTACATTCTCAATCAATCCGCCCCACAAATCTTTGGCATAAACTTTAGTCAAATAATCGTAACGAAGCCCAAAGTTTACTGCCTGCAGCCCGATAACGCCAATCGGTCCTAACAATATGAGAAACCAAATCATTTTTTTGCGAATTTTTAAAAACTCAGCGGAAAGTACGCGCTTCATTATAAGCTTCCCTCCCCGCCAGTCATATTTAGGAAGATGCTTTCTAGCGAAGCTTTCTCCTCTTCTACGCGATAGACGGAGTAGCGACCGTGAACGAGCTCAGCTACCATTGCAGCAATCGTTTGGTCCGATGCCTGCTCGACAGACAGCGTCTGGCGGTCCCAGTCTGCCTGATAGCCCCGGGAGAGCAGCATTTTCCAGGCAGCTTCCGGCTCGCTGACATGGAGGTTTATTCGGCTGCGCGCTTTTTGGCGGAGCACATCAATACTGTCCTGAAAAATCAATCGTCCTCTAGTAATAATGCCGACATGTGTAGCCATCTGATCAATTTCAGACAGCAAGTGACTGGATACAAGTATCGTTACGCCATATTCTCTCGGCAAGCTTTTAATAAGCTCTCTTATTTCCAAAATGCCAGCAGGGTCCAATCCATTGGTCGGCTCATCCAAAATGAGAAGCTCCGGGCTGCCAAGCAGCGCGGTCGCAATGCCAAGCCGCTGCTTCATCCCCAGCGAATAGCCTTTAACAGCACGCTTCGCATCCTTTGTCAGCCGTACTATTGACAATACCTCATCAATGCGCGACTTCGGCACCTCCAGCAATCTGCGTACAGTCTCCAAGTTATCTATTGCATTCAAATGCCCATAATAAGATGGATATTCTACCAGCGAGCCTACCTTGCGCAGCACAGACAATCGTTCTCTCTTCATGTCCTTGCCGAAAATATGGACACTTCCGGCCGTTGGCTTCGCGAGACCTAGCAGCATGCGTATCGTCGTTGTTTTGCCTGCGCCGTTAGGCCCTAAAAAACCGTATATTTCTCCTTTTTTCATCCTTACATTTACATCATTGACGACAGGTATGCCGTCCAGCTTTTTCGTTAATCGATTCGTTTGCAATATCCATTCATTCACTTTTAATCACCTCGCTTACCATCGTAAGCGCCGAAGTTTAAAACAAAGCTGCTGCTTCGTTTAAATTTCGTTTAAAAATGCCAGCTGTATATAGCCGATCATTATGGCAAATTTTTATTCATTTCTGAAAGATAGAGCACTACACGCGGAGATATCGTAATTTGCGTTCCGTTTGGACCTGTCTTCACTTCATTATCCAGGCTCATCTCTTTAACCATTAAACGAATGATGGACAGGCCAAGACCTGTGCCCTTTTCCAGTGAAGCCGCCCCCATGCCCGGACCGTGATCGCCGATCGTAATGGCGCCGCCGCCTTCCGGCACTACGGAAACACTAATATAGCGGCCCTCGCGCGCATGACGAAGCACATTTTGAAAATAGTTGTCCAGCACTCGCTCCAGCCAAGCTGGATCGATCTCCCAGTTTACCGCTTCATCAGGCAAGCTCAGCTGAATGTCGAAGCCCTCCTGCTCAAATAACGGATACCAGCTCGCCAGCATCGTCCGCGTCATGCGAACGATATCCACCTGTTTGGGACGATAGGGATATCTGCCCGCTGACAGCAGAGAATACGAAAATAAATTTTCGATCAGCTGGCCCAAATAATCAATTTTCCGTTCAATAAGCGCAACTGATTCCGTCCCTTGCTCCGTCAGCCTTTCCTTGCGAAGACCAAAGGCATGGCTCCGTATAGCTGTAAGCGGCGTACGCAAATCATGCGAAAGCTTGGCAATCAGCTCCCGCCGCAGCGCCTCCTCTTCCGCCTCTCTTAACCTCCCGGCTTCCAGCTTGCGGATCATATCATTAAAGGCGCTCTCCAACTCGCCAATCTCATCCTTATTCTGGACCTCAACAGCAGTTGGTATGCCCCCTGCAGCCGGACTGGTCATAGCCCAGCGAAGACGCACGAGCCGCTTGCGAATACGATAAAAAAACATAAAAGAAACAAAAAGAAACAAGCCAAGAATAATAATAGCTCCTGCAGAAAATATCGTTCCATAGTACTCTCGCACCTTTACGCCCTGAGCAACCATATAGGAACGAGGTAGCTCAAACACCATAAACCGCCCCTGCTTGTCGCTTTCAATAAATGCAACGACCGTAAACGGATCGCCGCCAATGCGCTCCTTCATAAATTGCAGCGTATACGCAGCAGTCCATTTGGCAGGCAGCTGAGGATTAACAGGAAGCTGCGTTCGTGTTACACCATCTTTGTCGACCCAGAACATGCTGGCCTTCGAATAAACAGCTTTAAGCTCCGAAAGCCGTTTGTCGATTGCAGCGTCCTCCGCACCGTCCAGCTGCTGTGCCTCCAAATGCCACATGCTCTCCAATTGCTTGCCATCCCGATAAAGCTCATCCCCATCCTCCGCGCCAAGCTGCAGCGGATAAAATAAAACAATCGAAACAAGCGGAAACATTAAGGGAAGCAGCAGCATAGCGCAAAAAATAATAATTAAATATTTGGTCAGCAACGATTGCTTCAAACGAAATCTCATTGCCTCACCCTGTACCCTAATCCGCGTATCGTCTCAATTATGGTTGGCTCACTTGAGTTCAGCTCAATCTTTTCGCGCAAATAACGGATATGAACCATTACCGTTTTATCCCCTTCCATATAGGGCTCTTCCCACACCGCTTCATAAATTTGTTCCTTGGTCAAAATTTGATTCGGATGCTTCAAAAAATATAGCAAAATTTGCAGTTGCTTCGCTGTAAGCGAAATTTCTTCTCCCGTCCTGCTATCCACTACAGTTTGCAATTGAGGCATAATGTTAAGATGGCCCAGCTTAATCTCCTGATCAGAAACTGCTCCAAAGCGCCGCAGCAGCACCTCTACTCTGGCAGCTAGCTCGTCCGGGTGAAAGGGCTTCGTTAAATAATCATCGGCGAACTGCAGACCTTGCAGTTTGTCATCAACGGCAGTGCGCGCTGAAAGCATCAATATCGGCAGCTCAGGCCGTTCCTTCTTTATCCGCTGGCCTACAGTAAAACCGTCAAGCCCAGGCAGCATGACATCCAAAATAATGATATGCGCATCGCCCGCCATATCGAGCGCCAGCTCACCTGAAGTCAGCCACTCTACACTGTATCCGCGACGCTCAAGATCCTCTTTGGTCCAGCGGCCAATCTCCAGATCATCCTCGACATACAATATCGTTTTCATCCGCGCCTCTTACCTCCAACATAACGTTCTATTCATCATAGGCAATGCTGCAGCAGAAATAAAGTTAAATTTGCCTTGTTTACAATTGAAATTCGAAAAGCAACCAATTACTGCAATGATTTTGCCTTTTTAAAAGCATAATAAATGATATGGATACGCGGCATTTATTGCCCCTTTTAAGCCATATTAAATGTTATTATACATGACATAAGTATTCGTTTATGCCCAAATAACGTCAAAAATATTGACCGCAATATTTTCTGTGAGATATCATTACATCAGTTGAAGGAAAGCGCATTTGAACGAGGCACAAATGTGATCTATTCCTCTCAACGAATCTTTAGAAAAGGAGGCTGCTCGGATGAAGAAGATTAAAACCTTCAAGCGCGCGTCAAAGCTCCATGGTACAGCTAATCCAAGGCATACCAAGCTTTTGGCTATATTCGCAATTGAAGTCTTCAGACCGCAAGCAAGAGCAAAAGCTAAGCAGCATACGATGCAGCTGCAGCTTTATGAGGAGCCTCCGCCCGATAAACGCTCCTTTTCAAACAAATACGAGCTCATTTGGCTTGGTAATCAATGTTAGAAAATATAACATAGATAGAGAGGAGCCAGCTGATGAAAAAAATTGAAGCCATTATACGGCCACAAAAGCTGCATGACACGATTAAAGCGCTGCACAGTATTAACGTAACTGCTTTTACGGTTAATCAGGTCGTGGGACGGGGCGTGCAAAAGGATCGGAGCGGCATTTACCGCGGTCGAAACTTTACGATGAGCCTTCACCCTAAAGTGAAGCTGGAAATCGTAATCTCTGATTTTATGGTGGAACGAACGATTAAAAGCATTATGGCAGCCGCCCAAACTGGCGAGGCTGGTGATGGCAAAATATTTATTACAACTGTTGAGCAAGCTTTCAATATTCGAACAGGACTAATCGATGAGACGATTGATGAGCTGCGACCACCAATCAAGGAGGGGTGACCAATATGGTTGAAACGATTCATTTGAACACAATATGGGTCGTCCTCGCGGCGGCTATGGTACTTTTCATGGAAGGCGGCTTCAGCTTGCTGGAGGCTGGGCTGGTCAGAACTAAAAATGCAGTTAACGTTACAATGAAAATATTCGTTGATTTGACGATTGGCGTGCTTTGCTTTTGGGGAATCGGCTTTGGTCTCATGTATGGCGCCGATCAAGGCGGCTTACTCGGCACTTCGCTATTCGGAGCCCCTGACAAAATCGCACTGGCTATCGATTTACCCCCAGCAGCATATGTATTATTCCAACTAGGATTCGCAATTGCCTGCATATCAATTATTTCAGGCGCCGTAGCAGAACGGATGAGCTTCAAAGCTTACGTACTGATAGCCGCAGGCATTACACTATTCATCTACCCCATCTCCGGTCACTGGGTATGGCACGCAGACGGCTGGCTGGCACAGCTGGGCATGAAAGACTTTGCAGGCTCAGCAGTCATTCATTTGCTTGGAGGTTCTGCAGCATTAGCGATAGCCTGGATTTTAGGTCCAAGAAAAGGCCGATATACAGACGGCAGCATTAACGTTTTCGCCCCCTCTAATATCCCTCTCGCCTCAGCAGGCGTGTTCATTCTCTGGTTCGGCTGGTTCGGCTTTAATGCAGGCAGTACACTTAATGCGAGTGACGCCATGCTATCCGACATCGCTTTAAATACGATGCTGGCAGCAGCAGCAGGCGGCACCTCCTCCATGCTCTTCACAAAATTTCGTTATGGAAAAACGGATCCCAGTATGGTAATGAACGGTTCTTTATCCGGTCTGGTCGCCATTACCGCAGGCTGTGCATACGTCAATCAATGGCAGGCAGTAGTTATCGGATTACTTGCAGGACTTATTATCATTGGTGCAATCTTGTTCATTGATAAGCTGAAGATTGATGATCCTGTAGGAGCAGTCGCCGTACACGGTTTTAACGGAGCTTTCGGAGCAATAGCCCTCGGCATATTCGATTCCGAAGCCGGACTTCTTACAGGCGGCGGTGCAGCGCTTGTAGGCGTACAGCTGCTTGGCGTAGCAGCAATCAGCATTTGGGGGTTTGCCGGCGGCGCTGCAATCGCATATATTGCCAAAGCAACAGTCGGACTTCGAGCAAGCACCGAGGCTGAAGAAGAAGGACTCGATATGGCATACCATGGCATTCCCGCCTATAACGAGCTGGACCGATTCTCCGAAACAGCCAAAGCGATGTATGACTTTGAAGCTTCCACAGGCATTAGCATCAAACACGTAGAGCCGCTGGCAGCAAAAGCAGTCAACAGCAAATAAGACAGCTATAAGGAAAATGACCAGGCAAAAGCCTGTGAGCTCCGCTTTTGCCTGGTCATTTTATCCGTACATCGTTTCAATTGCGCCAATTCCCACAGAAGCTTCAATTCTGGAGCCAGCCGGCGTGACGATCATTTTATTTTTGAAAAATCCGCCATGATCGCTTTCTGGAGCGTCTTGCGGCACTACCGTCAATTCAATGGAGCCAACCCCGCAGCGCAGCCGCATCTGCTCTCTGCCCGTTGTCTTGCTAAGACCAATCTCTGTACTTCCAAATCCGATTCGTATATCAGCGGCACCCTTCAACTCAATCAAATTAACGGTTCCACAGCTCATTCGAACAAGTGTACTAGGGGAATAGGATAATCCGGCAACCTCGCCGAATGCCCCTTGCACCGACAATGCACCCGTACCCCCAAACAAAGCTACAGCGCCCGCAACGAAATTAATGTTCAGACTGCAATGCTCCGGCAAGTGCAGTTCCATAATCAACTTGGAATGAAATATATTTCGAACTAAAGAGCCAATATTTTTGGCGCCTATAATAAGCCTATCCCCATAACGCTCAATTGTATCTGGCATTAAATGCGCATTACCAGCAGCTCTAATATGTGCTGACTCCTCCGCATCAAAAACAATCAGTACCTGGCCTAAAAATTGCATATCGATATCCACATGATTCAAGCCGTCGGCAGATATTTGCTCATCCACTACTGGATGCTTTAATTGTTCCTTTGGAAAGTTCAGTAAAGATTTAGGTAAATGAAGCGCCATTTTTATCGCCTCCTTCATTGATACTCCCATTATAAGGCGGATCACAATCATAATAAACGAGCAAAAGAATGAGTTCTTCTCCGACTCCAGACTGATTTTACACATCGCTTTCCCTTCAAGCTTCATGCTTCAAGCTTCAAGCCTTACCTGCTCAAGGATAAACGGCTCCGCCTTCCTTTAGACAGGCGCGTTTACCGATGAAATATAGGAACATGTATAAAGTGAAAACTTATACTTTCCTATATTTCAAAAAAAAATAACCCTTTAACCAAGTCGTAAAGATGGTCGGGTTATACATATAGCATGCAGCTCATTCTTTTGACGTAAGATTACGTAAGAGGGGCTACCTGGATACTTCTTTTTAACAAAACATTTCGGACCAAAACAATAAAATCGTAAGAAACCTCTCTTTGAATGGCTGCTTCGTAAATTTCAATTAGCTGCTCATTTGAAAGTGAATCTAAAGCTGATTTTCTTCTGTTCATGATAAATTACTTTTTTACCCCCTTCCATATTTTGTGGCATTAAAAAGATAATAGCATTGAACACTGCTTCCGTCTTTACCGATTTGCATTGCAAATAACTCTTTACAAAAATGGAAGATTTATGGGATAATAGTAGGTTTGATTTAAAGACAAAAAAAAGACTTGCCATCCATTCAAAATGGATTTACAAGTCTATCGATGTGATGGAATTAATCCTGTTCTTTTGCCTTTGATTCTATTATGGCCTTAACCTTCTTCTCATTCGGTTCTGATACCATAGCATACTTCTCGCTTGAATTGAACAGCACTACTTTTCTTGTCGAATCATAGGCTTCTATATTGTTCGTATTAACAACATTAGATCGATCCAAACGGTCGTAACCGCAGTCCTTCATCGCTATAAGAATATCAGTAAGAGAAGTAGGATAGATATAATCGCATTCCTTCGTATGGACATGTATTGTATTTTTATGGCTAGAAAAATACAATATTTCCTCCTCCTTAATTTCAAAAGGAGTTCCATCCAGTTTAAGAACGCGCATTATTCCTTCCCCATTTCATATTACTTCAGTTCCTTAGGAATTTCTGGACTGTGAAGTACTGGTTTAAAAATAGCTACAAAGAAAGTTGCACAGGAAGCCAAAACTGCAGAAGCATATCGAGCTGCCATTTTTTTCATGCTCTCCCCTCCTTTCGCCAAGGTATAATGATTATGGCCTGAATTAAAAAAATCAGACCAATAACATCACTCTGAATAAAAAAATTAAAGAAAACAAGAGTGACCGATAAAATCTTTAAATAAGGATATAATCCAGTTGGCATTTTAGCATTTTTATCTGGCTGGGGCGAAAAAACTAGCATAATTACAAGACTTACTATATTTACTACCAGTAGAGGCAGGAACATTGGAATATGGGGAACAACCGTGCAAATTAATATAGATACGATGTTGCATCCCCAGACTGAATTAATATGCGGTCCTCCCGAAACAAAGCGTATTATGAGAAGGCTAATAATAGCTAATAACGTTGCTATAAAATTGCCTGTCAAAGCCCCTATCACTAGCGATACTGCAATAATAAACATAGTGTTCAAAATAATAGTCAAGGAATATGCCATTACTTCAACAGAATGTGTTTGCTCCGGATTAGCTTCTTTTATAGCAGCAGCTATTGAATGTGATAACGTTTTTATTCCGATCTATCCTTTCTGTAACTAATAAATAAATAACCAATCAGAATAAATCCATGTACAACTGGCAACAATACCATCCATTTTTGCAGATTTTCTGTCACATATATAGTCGTTGTAAGAAAAAACAGAGCAGGAATGGTTAGTAAAAATAAAATCTTATCTTTTGTTTTCAATGTTAGTCTATAATTTGGCGTATCAGGTATAAAATCAAACCCTAGTCTCTTCTTTGCAACAATCCAGCCAATCAAGCAAGCTGTAGCTGCAGAAATAACTTGAAGCACATAGATGCTAATATGGTTAGGTATATTAAAGCCTAAGATGTAATAAAGCCCTATCTGGATTGTCACATAAGCATGATAGGTCGTAATTGTCATAATAATGGCATAAAAAATATGTATTCTAAAAAGCATCCATACCAATAAAAACATTAGAGTTATTTGAAATGCAATATCCCAGACTGCTAAACCGTAATCTACTCTCAATACGTAGGAAACGCCTGACATTAATGCACTAGAAAAAATAATCTCTTTATGAAAAATGTCTATTTTAAATACTTTAAACATTAAGAAGTACATAGAATAGCATTCGAGTAATGAAAATAGCATAAAGAGAAGAAATTCCTTCAAGATGAACACACTCCTGTATAGGTACAAACCCCTACCATCAATATACGACATGACAGCGACTTACTCAACTAGTTTAACAAACATTTTTTTACACATATAGACTTTTTTATTTCTTTCGACATTAAAAGCTACAAAATACAAGCGCCTTGTTCGATATTGATTTTTTTCTAGTAGTTATTATTGTCCTGTTATTTTAGCTTAATATATCATATTCCAGGCCAATAATACACAACAAAAGTCCTTATGAAATGCCATAAAATAGTACATAATACCTAAATATCCACTGCTACAAAAAAGCTCCTTAATCGACCGTGCCTCCCCTTTCTCAGCTAACTGTATTTCATCAGGCTGTTGAAAAATAATTCTAACGAAGATTAGCAGCTCTATGTGTGAATAATACGCGTTTTTAGGCGCCTTTTGACCCAAATAAGGCCGCATATCTCCGTTAGATTTTTTACAACAACGTTTTTTGCATATCAGCGCTTCTGACATTCGTTACATTTCAAAACCATCCCATATTGCTTGTTGCCCTGTCTACAAGGAATCGACAACTTCGCTAGATGGTCAGACGTTCCGTTATTACGCCTAAAATCGTAGTTTTGAGGTGGCAAAGTGACAGACGTTCCGTTATTGATCCATAAATCGCAGAAAGTGCCCCATTTGGAGCCGTATAGCGGAATGTGTGACCGCGAAATTGAGAAAATGACGGTTTTCAGACAAATAACGGAACGTGTGACCATGTCCATTCCTTGTGACCAACATTTGGTAAGCAAAGAAAAGGGTAACGGAGAGAAGGGTAACGGAGAAAACCATCCGATCTGCCAACATGAATAAAATATAACAGCCCGCTGAGGTTTCTCAACAGGCTGAGGCTGTATGCTAATTGGATTAGTGTATTTAAAACGCTCAAAGAGAATCGCTATCCAGTCCCAATATAATAGTTTATAACAGGCCTATTACTTTCTCGGCTGTCTGTTCACCATTAGCTATACAATCCGGTATTCCAACACCGTAATAGGAACAGCCTGCCAGCAGCACATTTGGATAATCTTCAGCCAACTGCTGCTCAAGGGCCGCTACTAGCTGAGGATGCTTCAAATGATAATTCGGCATCGTCTCATGCCAGCTTGTCACCTCATATGAAACAGGCTCTGCGGAAATATTCAGGCTTGCCTTAATATCAGCGCGAGCGACTTCAATCTTTTCTTCGTCTGTCATTTGCAGCAAGCTGCTATATATTTCAGCAGTACTCTTATAAAATAGCCTTACGAGTAAATTTCTGTTCTCCGACGTATGCTCCCACTTGCGGCTTGTCCATGTACAAGCATTGCACTGCAGATCACTGTTCTCCGCTACGATAAATCCGGTGCCATCCTTAGGTAATTCGCTGTCAGCAATAGTGTAGCCAAGATATATGCTGATCAGCGAGCTGTTTTTCAGCTCATTGAAATACTCATCAAGGTTTGCATCGTCAAGCAGCTGCTGTGCTGCCGTATGAAGTGTGCTGAGCACAACAACATCCGCTTCTATCGACTCACTGTTGGATAGGGAGAGTAAATAGCGCTTCCCCTGTTTTTCAAGCTGCTCTGCCCGCACTCCTTTAAATACTTCAACCTGCTCGAGCCGTTCTTCCATTCTATCCAGCAAGCTTGACATACCATTTTTAAAAGATAAAAACTTTTTATCGCCTGCTCGCTGAAACTGCTCTTTATGCTCATGAAGACCATGAATAATGCTGCCATATTTATTTTTGTAATCTAGCAAATAAGGAAGCGTGGAAGCAATGGTCAAGTCATGCAGCTTACCCGAGTAGACGCCTGACAGTACGGGTGAAATCTGCTTTTCAACCAGCTCCTTGCCAAGAAAAAACTCCAGAAACTCTCCGATCGAATGCTCTTTCGTAAACTTTTCATTCGGCGTATACAAATCCTTCAATGCTGCAACCTTGCCTCCTGCTGAGACAAGCTCACTCTCCGCCAATGACTGTATGCTCATCGGAATACCGAATACAGCATCTTTTGGTATTTGCTTCAGCTCGCCGTCCCGATAAATATAAGACACGCCAGTGGCGTTGTAAACAACCTCCTCCCGCAAGCCAAGCTCCTCCATTAATGGAGCTACATTCCTCTTGCGGGCAACGATCGAATCTGCACCTGATTCCATTATAAATGGACCATCATGAACGGATCTTATTTTGCCGCCAAGCGACGCCTCTGCCTCAAGCAGTACAATTCTGGCTTGCTGACTTGCTGCTTTCATTTTCTGCCGTAAATAATAAGCTGTAGAAGTGCCTGTAATTCCGCCGCCAACTACTACAATTGTTTTCACTGAGATTCCTCCTGAAAAGCCGTATCCTATTCAATATACCTTTATCTATCCAGTATAGCTAACAATCGGCCATACCAGACTAAAGACACGATATTGTCAAATTATTGTGTATAATGAAGACAGTATACTTCTTTTGAAGGAGGGCTTTTGATGAATAAGTTTATGGCGAGAGCTGTAGAGCTTGCCGCTGATAATGTTCGCAGCGGAGGACAGCCATTTGGCGCTGTATTGGTGAAGGATGGGGAAATTATTGCAGAGGGCGTCAATGAAATGCATATCAAGCATGATGTGAGCGGACATGCGGAGCTGCTGGCTATAAGGCGCGGGCAGGAAAAGCTGCAAATCAGCGATCTTTCCGGCTTTTCGATGTACGCAAGCGGTGAGCCTTGCGCGATGTGCCTGACAGCTATGTATTTCGCTGGAATGGACCAGATTTATTATTGCGCGTCAGTTGAGGATGCCGCTGAGGCTGGCTTGGGAAAATCGAAGCAAATTTACGACGATCTAAGACATGCAAGAGAAGACCGCGGATTAAAAATTGTACATATGCCGCTGCAGCAAGGACAAGAAAACCCGATGCAGCTCTGGAAGGATAAACAGTAGTAAAGCAGGGCTCACCGATGAGTCATGGCAATGCTCGAGGCTGCATCGACAAAATTCTTCGTCCATGCAGCCTGTTCAGCACTATTTCGGATCCACTGCCGTAACTTGTCCTCCTGTCATATCAACCAATTGTTCAAAGGTCAGCTCAAACACTGCAAACGGATGACCGCCAGCCGCCCAAATCGCAGCATACTGGCGCAAATCCTCGTCAATCAATGTTTTTACTGGAGCCAGATGTCCGATAGGCGGCACTCCGCCAATGACATATCCGATCTTTTCACGAATAAAATCTGCATCCGCCTTTGATAATTTGACATTCAGCATTTTGGAGACATGCTTTTCATTAACCCGATTGGTCCCGCTAGTAACTATGAGCAGCGGCTCGTCCGTTTCGTTGATACGAAAAATAATCGATTTGGCAATTTGCGCTACGCTGCAGCCAATCTGGTCAGCTGCTTCCTGCGCTGTTCTAGTGCTGCCGGGCAGCTCTATAACTACGTTGGCAAATCCTCTTCTTGCCAGTTCAATTTGCACCTTTTGCGCGCTTTCTTTCAATTCGTTCACGTTCATACTATTCATTCCTTTCCAGTCTTTCTTAGTTCCCGGAAGCTATCGCAGCTTCGCTATTCGCAGGATGAAGCTTAAGCTTGGCATCCGTAGGCAAAAATGCCGCAAGCAGGCCAATCAAAGGCAAGTATGCACAAAGCTTGATAACAAAACTGATACTAGTGTAATCTGCTAAATTACCGAGTACAACTGAACCGATCCCGCCGAGACCGAATGATATACCGAAAAACAGCCCCGACACCATCCCCACTTTGCCAGGCAATAGCTCCTGTGCATAAACGATAATAACCGAGAAGCCCGATAGTAAAATAAATCCGATTAACACGGATAATATCATCGACCAAAATAAGTTAGCAAACGGAAGTATTAAAGAAAACGGCGCTGTACCCAGTATCGAAAACCAGATCGCATTACGGCGTCCAATCCGGTCTGCCAGCGGTCCGCCTACGAATGTTCCTAATGCGCCTGCAGCAAGCATCGCGAAAATATACATCTGTGCTTGCGCGGTGCTTAAGGCATGCTTTTCTATTAAATAGAAAGCGTAAAAACCACTCATGCTAGCGGTATAAACAAATTTGGAAAACAGCAGCATAATCAAAATTGAAATAGCATAGGAAACGGTAGAAGCAGGAAGCTTACCGCTAACGAAAACTTCAGCTTTTGGCTTTTTAACCTGAACGCTCATATATTCCCGATACCATCTGGCTACAAATATTTGTACCATAATCGCAATTAATGCAGGAATTACAAACCAGATAATACCGAATTGGCCCAGTGGTACAAATATTAAAGCTGTAAAAACAGGGGCGAGCGCTTGCCCGATATTTCCGCCGGTTTGAAAAATCGATTGTGCCAAGCCTCTTCGTGGTCCTGCAGCTAAATAAGCTACTCGCGACGCTTCGGGATGAAGGATTGATGAACCAAGTCCAATTAGTACGACCGAGAATATAACTTGTGCAAAATCTGCCGCAAAGGCCAAAACAATCATGCCTAACAGCGAGAACACAACGCCTATCGGCAATAAAAAAGGCTTTGGCTTGGAGTCCGTATATAATCCAATTAACGGCTGAAACAAGGATGCCGTCACATTCAACGTTAAACGCAATCCAGCCGATTTGCGCAAAGCTAAGCTTAAGCGAATCGCGCAGTATAGGGAAAATGGCCGGAATGACCGATTGAATCGCATCGTTAAATAGATGCACCAAACTTATTGAAAATAAAATCGAAAAAACGGTTGTCTGTACTGCGCTGTTGCTAGCTTTCATCTCTCTCCCACTTCCATTCATCTTATCATCTGATGTTTACTATCAAAAAAAACTGTCACTTCTCTTATACCTGTTTCTGCTCCTTTTCTATCGCTGCGGCAGCAGTGTTTTTCTATCAGGTTTTTAAAGCTCGGCTAACGTGCCGTCAAGATTAAGGATCGTCCATTTCACAGCAAGCTCCGCATCTTGTTGTTTGACAGCCTCATAAATCTGCTCGTGATAGTAAGTATGAGGATCATGCTCGCTGTACTCTTTTTCCAGCTTATACATAGTATTGAGCAAAACATCGGAAAACGTGCGGAACAAGTCAATGATGACGGCATTTTTGCTCGCTATAGCAAGCGCCATATGAAATTCGATATCCGATTTTACATATTGGTCCCGATCTCCGCGCTTCAGTGCTGCCCCGCGTATATCCAAAATCTCTCGCATCTTCCGCAAATCCTCTTCATCACGGCGGCTCGCAGCCAAACGCGAAATTTCCAGCTCCAGCATTTTGCGGACTTCATACACTTCAATAATCTCGGCGCGATGAAGCCTTTGCGCAAGCGGCTCCTGAATAGTCGGCTTTTTTCTCAGGAAAGTGCCGTAACCTTGCTTTTTCTCAAGCAATCCGGCATGGACAAGCACATGAACCGCTTCCCGCACCGTTGAACGGCCCACCCCCAGCATCTCCATCAACTCCGGCTCAGTAGGAATTTTATCTCCTTCCTGGAGATTGCCGCTGGAAATTTGCTGCTGCAGCTGTTTAACTACGTCATCAACCAGCTTATGCTTGTTCAATGCTTGAAACGACATTTTCTCATTCATCAGATCATCTCCTGTTTGGAGAAGTTTAGCATCTTTTTGAAGTCATTTCAATAAAAATTTACAGAAAAAAGCCCTGACCAATGCTGGACAAGGCAATGAATACTTATTTATCTACACCAATACGAAAAATGCATAGTCTCTTAAACGGAAGCTACTGCTTAAATATAAACCCGTCCTCACATTCAACAATGAGCTGGAAGCTCAGCCTGTCCATGTTTTCACGGTTCAGCTTTAATTCGGGATAGTCATTCTTAAACACAATTGTTCTCGTGTAGGTATAGTTCTGCTCGCCATCGTTTTTCGAAGGGCCTTCCCCATGTTCCCGCCCATACTGCTCCAGGCTTACATCTTCGCCAATCTCCCCGGAGGCCTTCGCGACATTATACTTATCCCTCAGGTAGGCATAATCTCCGTCCTGAAGCTCTACTTCACTGGTAATGTCAAGCTCCTCTACCAACTCATTGTCATAAAGCACCCTTAGCTCCGCACTCTTGAAGCTTGTGCCTTGGATCCCAAGATCCTTAACCGTAAACGAGTATTCCATTCTCATCCGTTCTGAATCAATACTCCTGCCCGTGCTTGTCACATAGACCCTTGATCCATAAAGATCATTATAAAGCGGCAATAACTGCTCTGAAGCATTCAACTGGCGCTCTCCGTCGCCTACCCGCTCAATAATATTATAGAAGTAATTCTGATCCGACTGCAGCTTTAGCTCGGCTTTATAGGAAAGGCTGCTTTGAACCGTCAGCGGCGCTTCCTGCACTTGCCCATTGTCGGTTTTATAAACTACCAAAAGCTGTGCAGAAGGCGCAACTTCTTTCAGAGTTATAGACAAATCGACTACAGCTGTTTTTTGTGGAAAGCTGACTTCTTTAATCTTATATTCAGTGGCAGAAATTTTCTCAGATTGTGACTGCAGTTCGTTCATTACACCGTTGATGATCTGGTAATTGAGGTTTGCAATGCTATTTTGCATATTCTGCATCCGCTGCTCTGTAAGTTCACGGGTTCGCTGCTGTTCCTTTTTAATGGTATAGCCGTAATAAGTCGTTACAACCAAGTTCGCGGCCAGCAACACAATAGCTACTTTCGTTTTATTCATACGTTCCCCCTGCTTCGTAGTAGCGTCTGATTTTCACACCATCATAGCATTGAAAGGCAAGACCCAGCAATCAAAGGCAAGCAGTTCGATTAAAAAATGTAGCTCCTCGTCGATCCATTGCTGCCATAGCTCGAAGCTATTTTACTTCCGGTGCTCAGGCCTTTCTATTCCAATGCTCAGGCATTTCTACTGAAGGCGGCAAGCTGGTTTGCTTATCTCCCGCGGCGGAATTCACCTGAGCTTGTGTCAAAAAAATACAGCCGTTAAGATTAGCACCACTAAGATCAGCATCTCTAAAATCAGCGCCAATCACATCCGCATACCTAAGGTCCGCCCCTCTCAGATCTGCGGCAATAAATAAAAATCCTCGTAAATCAGCACCCCGGAGATCAATGCCACTTAACCGCGCTCCGATATGATCTCTTCTTTTCAAAACTTTATTAAGCTTATTGTTCTCCTTATTACCTTTCACTTTTGACCGCACGAGACGACTTGCTTGAATGAATAAATCATTAACATATGCACGGTGTTTCGATACATCTAATTCCAGCAGCAATTGCGGCTCTTGGTTGGTAAGCTGTTCGATATCCAGTTTGGCTTTAAACAGCTGTTCATGAATAGACTTCGTATCCTCCAATTGAAGAGCCTCGCTTAAATAAGCGAGCATTTCATAGAGTTGTTGCATTACGGGTAGAACATCAAACATTTCTTTTGCAAGATGGGGATTCTGCCGCCAATCTTTCCCGCTATACGTGTACTGAGAAACCTGCTGCCCCGCACCAAAGCAATCATATACTGTACAGCCGCGAAAACCCTTATTTCTTAAATCACGATGAATGCCGCAGCGATAATCCGCCTGTAAATTCGTACAAGGCGTTCCGGCATCCTTGTTCACTGCAAAGTCAGCAGACTTGGCAAATGGCAGCGCTGCGCAGCATAAGCCGAAGCATTTTTCACAATCCCCACGATATCTCTCTTCTATTAAGCTATTAGACAATGACTTACACGTCCCTTTAATCAGGCATCAATTAACATAATCCGGCTGGCTATGTCATTCGTTATTTTGCAAATATTATATTTTTTACAATCTGGCAGAATGAATAGCGCAGGTATATCTTCAATTCTAGTTATGTTAAAATTACTATAAATCTCCATTAGTTTCAAATATAAAGGAGCATGATCCGCTATGGAATTACATATATCCAACGAAACCAGTGATACTTCAAAGCAGTATGTAAGAAATCAATTAATCGCATTCAACGTCCAGCATTTTCCTGAACATTTAAACGGGAGATACCAAGAGGTAGGCCTCTACTTGAAAGATGCAGATGGACATATTTTCGGGGGGCTTGTTGGAGAAATATGCTGGAACTGGCTTGAAGTTCATTTGTTATATGTAGATGAGCAGCTGCGCAAATCCGGTTACGGAAAAAAACTGCTGCTAGAAGCTGAAAAAATAGCTAAGGAAAAACAATGCGATTTTATAAAGCTCAATACGTTAAGCTTTCAAGCATTGGATTTTTATAAAAAACAAGACTTTGAAGTATATGGAACGATCCATAATGCAGGAGGCCATACCCATTACTATTTAAAAAAAGATATTTAATTGCTGCAAAACAAATCGGATAGGTGTGGAGCCGCTAAGCCAACTATTTTTCAACTATGAAAGGAATGCGTGTATGGATAATTTAATTGCGATTTTACAAGAAGAAAAAGTTGAATTTGAAATTATTCATCACGATAAACCGCTTCGTACTGCACAGGAAGGTGCGAACCACTTTGGAATTGAGATAGGTCAGACAGCGCCTACTTTAGTTCTCAAGTCTGAAAAAGGCTTTTTCGCGATGATTGTTTCTGGAAACCGTGGACGCGTGGACTTAGATAAAGTTGCGGAAATTATAGGTTGTGACCAATTGAAAATGGCAAACCCAAAAGAAGTTCAACAAATAACGGGATACACGGTTGGGAGTGTCTCTTTAGTGCTTTCCTTGCCATGCATCTTAGATAGAGAGCTGTTCCGTTATCCCTTTATTTATGGAGGTACGGGCGAACCAGCATCTACATTGAAGCTTGCCCCTGCGGCACTAGAAAAACTAAATCAAGTTGTCGCTTATTTGGATATCGGTTGATAAACCCGGGTATTTGTACGTTTTTTCGTACAAAGTGGACACACGGTGAGGAATCCGGAGCATTTGGGGGCGGGTTTTTGAACAAAATGGGGACGTTGGACACTCGTTCCGCTATTTGCCCAAAACTTACTGTTTTCGAAGTTTCGCGGACAGACGTTCCGTTATCAGCGCATTTCCCGCCTCTTTTTAGGTGTTTTTTGAGCAATAGCGGAACGTCTGTCACTTTTATTGGCCAAAAGGAGCTAATTAAGCACAATAGCGGAACGTCTGACCAGATGGTTACGACCACGCAAACACACCAGGTTCGTCTAACAAGTTACCATCACACATCCAATAGGCTACTCTTCTATTACTATAAAGTCATCGTAATGACGTTCTATTTTATTATTGATTAGATGGATCGCAGCAGGAGCCGCTGCAACAAAAGCATCATACAAATCGCTTATCAAAGAACGAAGCTCCTTGTCGTGATCAAGCTCTTCACGCTTAACGTTAAATTCATCGGGGCTGCCAGGCTGAATACGGTTTGTAAGAAGCGATTCCGTCACCTCAATGTTCTCGAGCAGCTTATCATCGCCAAAATACGTTAATCCCGCTTTAATTGCTGACCAAATGTTAGCCTGTGCAATAAAATAGGCACTCCACCAATAATACTCGGCAGCTGATTGAATCGCATGATTGTAATAAGCGCGAAATGTAAATAACGCCCGCTGCCCGTCCGTCAGCTCCCGATAAAATTGCTCCTTCATCGCAGTGCTATTCTCGATAGGCTGCTCTGCCATTCTCTGCTTGTAAACCTGCAGCATAGGTTCGAAACAAACATCAAATAATTCATCCCTAGCAAGTACATCAAACTGCTCCCTTTTAACCTTCAACTTTAATATAGTTACCACTCTCCTCTTTAGCATTATAACAGAAAATGTAAATGGAGAGTTCCAACATGCTACCGATTAAAGCCCCCATCGATTGAATAGAGCGAGCCCGTTATATACGATGAATCATCTGACAGCAGGAATGCCGCAAGCCGTGCAACCTCCTCTGGCCGTCCGCTTCTGCCAATCAAATTATTTACATCCTGGTTTGCGTAATCTTCCGATTTAATATCGCCAGGTATGATAGCATTGGCGCGTATAGCATATGGTGCATTTTCAACGGCAATAATTCTGGTCATATGATTTATGGCCGCCTTGGCGGAGCTATAAGCAATCGGCCCATCTTTGAGCGGAATCTTGCCAAGCACAGAAGAGGTATTTACGATAGCTCCACCGCCTAGCTCCTTCATCGTAGCAACAGCATATTTGTTGACAAGAAAAGTGCTGGTCAATGTTCCATGAATAACGTTCTCCCAATCCTGCAGGCTCGCCTCTGATATCGTCTTCCAAATCTGCTTATATACATTATGAAATAGTCCATCCAATCGATTATATTTCTGCTTTATGATTTCTATAATTTTAATATTTTCACTTTCTAGCGTTGCATCTGACACATATAAAGACACTCGATCACCGTATTTACTTTTCCACTCTAGCGCTGCTGAATCATTCGTATGATCCTGCAAATCGGTACCAATAACATGTGCGCCTTCCTCTAGAAAATGTTCCACTGAGGCTCTACCGATTAATCCCATTGCTCCAGTTATCCAAATTACCTTATCTTCTAATCTATATTTTGGCATGCCTCTCTATCCTCCTGTAAACTGCTAAGATTAAATAGTAAAACCTCATTAACTCACACTAAAGCCATTACCCTTTTACGCCGCCCAATGTAGCACCCTCCATAACCTTGCGCTGGAACAAAATGTACATAATAATCGGCGGGATCATCGTGATGACAAGACCAGCGAACAACGTTACCCAATCCGAGCTGTACTGCATCCTTTTATGGGCAAAATACATATTGACGGCCATCGTGTACTTTGACTCCTCACCCAAATAAATAAACGGTGCAAGAAAGTTATTGTACAACCCGAGGAATTTAAAAATAGCGACCGTCACAATACCTGGCATAGATAACGGAAAAATAATTTTCGTAAACACTTGAAAGATGGAAGCACCATCCACAAATGCACTTTCCTCCAGCTCCTTCGGCAATGACTGCATAAACCCGCTTAAAAGCATTAAGAAAAATACACTTTCCCCCAAGCTGTCCAAAATAATAAGCCCGGTCAAGCTGTTTGTCAGATGAAGGTCACGCATTAATACATACTGCGGCACCAGTGCATTAATGCCCGGGAGGAATAAAGACAGCATAATGGAAGCCCAAAGCAGTTTTTTTCCCTTGAAATTGACCCTGGTTAACGCGTAAGCGTTCAGCGCAGTAAGGAAGGTACCAGCAACAAGGCTTACCCCGACATAATAGACCGTATTAAGCAGCACCTGACCCAGCTTGAATTTCTCCCAGGCGCTTGTGTAGTTGGACCATTGCAGCTGAGCAGGAAGCGCCCAAATATCTTGGAAAAACTCTCGGTTTGTTTTTAACGACTCATATATAAGCCAAAAAATGGGGAGTATGATCGATAAAGCAAATACAGCCAAAAGGATTCTCCAAAGCAAATCACCGATAAAAGATGACTCCTTAGTCATATGCAACCCACCCGTATTTTCAAAGTTATTACGCTTAATATTCCAAATCATCATTTGGCATTAATTTATCGATTAGCAGCTTTCCGCCGACAAGAATAATAAACAAGAACATGCCGATCGCTGACGCATAGCCATAATTTTGTGAACCTTGCCCAAACGCTTGATTAAACATATAAAGTCCTATAACATCCGTCGAGCCAGATGGCCCCCCATTCGTCATAATTAAAATAATTTCGAAGCCCTTGAACGTTCCAAGAAATAAAAAGAGCAAGGTTACCCTTATGACTGGATTGATGAGCGGAATCGTAATTTTAACTAGCCTGTTCATATAACTTGCACCTTCTAATATAGCCGCCTCATACATCGACTTTGGAATACTTTTCATAGCATTCATAAAAATAACGACATAGAATCCGACCGCTCCCCAAATCATTGGAGGAAGCAGCAGCCAAAGCGCTGTTCCGGGATCAGACAACCAGTAATATCCCCCATTATCAAAGCCTAAAATCCGCAATACTCCATTAAGCAAACCGTTAGCTCCATCGTAGATATATACCCATAGAAGCGTAATTACAACGGTTGAAAGTATGTTTGGGAAGAAAAATAAAACTTTGTAAAAGGGAGCTTCTCTATAGCCTTTATTTATAAGCAAATAAGCAAGCACTAAAGAGATGATGACCGTTAATATAGGCAGTGTGATCATTAGAATCAGGTTATGATACAGGGCCCGCCAAACATAATTGTCTTTGAACATATAGACAAAGTTATCCAGGCCGATAAATTTAGCCTCCGTTATGCCATCCCACTTCAGAAACGCATAAAAAAATGACATCAGGTTTGGATATAAGGTAAAGAGCAGATAACCCGCGTAAGAAGGTACTATTGCTATGATTAGAAACAGCCATTTCTGTCTCTTTTGGTTTAAAAACCCTGACTTCATCCTTTCATCACCATCCTCACAAAAGCTTGCAAGGGGAGCAGCGCTCCCCTTACTTCATCTAGTCAGCCTACCACAATTTCTTTTACTTTATTTACTTACAGAGTCGATAGCTTCCTTCAAAACCTCATCTGCTTTCGCCATAACAGGAGCAATCTCTTTTTTCCCTGTAATTAGATCATTCGCTGCTTCCTGAATGACTTTAGTCGCATTGTTCACAGCTGGATGGTCAATGACGACATCTATTCTCATAGACTCCGAACGAACCTTATTTTGAGATAAATACTCCATGACCGCTTTAGGAGCATTTTGCACCTTTTCCATACGTGCCGCATCGTCAGCAAAATCTTTGCGTACCGGGAAAATTCCAGCGTTTTCTACCATATAGGTTTGTTGATCCAGCGTTGCAAGTGAGAGTAAAAATTCCTTTGCCCACTTCTTGTTCAAGTCTGGCTTGCCGCTCCAAACGACGTAGCCGCCGGATGTATAATCACTCATAATCCATTTCGTCTGATTAGGATCGTTGCCAACAGGTATCGTCATAAAGCCCCATTCGAAGCCTTCCGGTGTAGCATCCTTCATTTCATTGCCAACCCAATCGCCAGTCGGCACAAGCGCTGCTTTACCTTGCAGCACCATCATCTGGGATTGCGTATGGTTGATCGCAGCGACACCGTTAGCTACATAGCCCTTCTTGCCGATTTCGGCCATCTTTTCCCAAGCTGCAATATTTTCCGCACTGGAATACTTCGGCAACGTCATACTTCGGAAATCTGTAAGAAGCTTATCCAAAGTGCCATTGATTTCAGCGATTTCAAACTGTTTTGGCCCAAAGCCAAAGGTATGGAAATATTCAGGATAGACACCTGCATAGACGATCGGTGTTACGCCCTTTGCTTTAATCGTTTCCATCAGCTGCAAAAATTCATCCCAGGTTTGAGGGTTCATATTCCAGCCATTTTCCTCAAACAGCTTTTTATCGAAGAACCATCCCGTTGTATAACCGCCCACTGGGACGTTGTACGATTTCCCTTTATATCTCGGATTATTATCGTAAACGCCATCAAGCAACGCATCCTTCAGCTTCAGGCCCGGCACATCCGGAACATCTCTTTCCCACAGCTCATCAATCGGCTCATACTTTCCTGCGTCGATCAGCTTAACGCTATTGGAATCAATTTTGCCAGGAAAAAGATCGAACATGTCTGTATCGCTATTCGCGGCAATTTTAGTTTTAATCATGTCATAGATAGCAGGTGACGCATTAATTTCAAACTTTACATTCGGGTATTTCTTTGTAAAATTATCAATCGCATAATCCAGCCACGCTCTGCCGTAACCGTTTTCATCAATACCTATTTTTAAAGAAACCTGCTCCGTTTTAGAAAGTCCGTTCTCGGGATATACCTCATCTTGTGACGGCTGTTCTGCGGTATTTGTAGCTGCAGATGTCGGCGAAGGCGAATTTCCTTCATTTCCCCCTCTGTCGCCGCAAGCAGAAACTAATGTCATGATAAGTGCAAATACAAGTACCAGCGTTAATTTGGCATTCTTTTTCATTGTAACCCCTCCTCATTCATATCCATGTATGCCTTTTCATGATGCCGTCCTTGAAGCCCCTCATTAACTTAGCAAGCTTCCCCCCTCACAATTAAGTGTCGAGCACAGCTTTACTATAAAATAAATTAGTTTATTTTGTCAATATAAAATATTAATATATTTATAAAATAATTTATACTATAAAACGACTCCCTGTATGTTCTTTAAGGAAGCATGCTGCAAAAGACAGTACGACACGCCCCTAAAGCAAGTTATGATAGGTGTCGAAAAAATAAATTATTTAATTCAAATTTCAAAAAACTACACCTTTTACTTGCAGCTTGCAATTTAACCAATCTAATAGCTCAATAAATATTTGGTGTCGCCATACGATGATAGGCAGTAAAATGGTCAGTGACCGTTCCTCTGCGAGCGCGATCGTCAAAATAAAGCCTTTCCTCCACCAGTTCTTCGAGCTCTGTTATATCACCTGACAGATAAAGGCTGACTCTATTCTTAACCGTCTTTAATCTAGCAATTCACCGCCATAACGTAAATCCAGCACTTCCCATCCGAATGATTTATAGGCATTCATCCACAGCTTATAATGCGTTTCCTGCAATTCCTCAAGCCTCACCAGCAATTCAGGAATTTCCTGGTCCACAATAAAAGACAGCATTTCACCGTCCGCTGAATCGTAGGCCTTTTTAAGGCGAATGCCCATATCCGCCTTCATCCCTAACACACCGCAAAGCTTAGAGGGCAGCTCCAGTACTCGCCGCGAGATGGAACAACAATCCATCCGCTTACTAATCTCTCCTTCCAGAAGCTTGTAGTGCTCCGCTAGAGCCAATCCTTCCACATGTCTGTCGAATAAGCCCAAAAGAACATCCTGCCATAGCAAATATTTCGATGGGTTAGAAAAATCAAGCGGATCAATATCCATCCCGGCAATATCGTCCAGCTTCTCGATTATTAAATAATGATCAAGCGGAATATTCGTACAAAATTCAAGTCTGCGTTCATATTTGCTTTGGTCAAAATCGAGCATATACGCATGCTCAGCAAAAAATTGCAGGCCTGGCAACGCGGACCAAATATTGTTCTCCGCTCCATTGTCTCCCCACGAAGTAATAAACACCTCGCGAATTCCTTCCTCCTTACACGTCGCAAGCGCTGCTTCCGAGCACCGGAATGTTCTCGAATAATGTGTGCACATGCCAAGCCATGTCCATACGCCACCTGCGAATACGGGGATGGAGCCGAATTGCTTATGCTTTTGTATAAAGTTACGGTACAAATCGGGATCGTCATGATAATAATCCCAATAAACAAGCTGTGCATCCTTTGGAATCTGCTCTACGGTTTGTTGAGAAACAACGGCATCCGTGTCATAGTAGTGTCAACTGAATCAATCCCCTAATCTGTTATTTACCTCTTAACCTCTATTAGAGGCTAAGAGGCAACTCATACATAGATACTGCCTTACATTTGCTTAGTCAATTCAATGTCGTCGATATAGACGCTCTCTCCAGCTGCAAAGTCTTTGGCCTCGATACCGAGCAGCAAATGTTTCACCCCGATGCCGCCTATTTCAGACGGAATAACTCCCGTCCACTCTAGCAAATTCCATTGACCAGGCTGTACATTTACAGCTTCATGCACAGTTGGTATGGTATCCAAATGTCCATGTGATTCATCTCTAAAGTGCATAAACAGCTTTACTTTTCCATTCACTGCTTGATCCTCTGGCACATAGTAGTAAGCCTTCACTGTATAGGTGCCTGATTCAGGCGCGGCTACGATCTGACTAAGCGCTCCTACGCTCACTCCGGATATTTTCAAGCTGTACTCCGCTGTCCGCGCCTGCTCGTTACTTCTATTCATCGTTCCAATGGCGCCGTCAATCCAGTATGACCAAGGAAGAGCATCCTCAACGCCAGCATTGCCGTATTCAAATGAGCTGTTATGATTAATTACATCACTGTCCTCTTCGTCATCCCCCGGCGAAGGGACATACGGAGCACTCAATCGGAGCAGCTTGAAATCGTCGACATATAGAAGCTCATTGTCTGCGAAATCAAAGATATTCGTGCCGAACTGCACTTTTTTTACAGGGACTCCTCCGATTTTGCTTGGTATTTCTCCAACCCATTCGATTAATGACCACTTACCAGCATTATTTCTTGCAAGCTTATTCATCGTAATCGCATTACCTAAGTGGTTCCCGTTTGCATCCCAGAAATTAATAAACAAGGATATATTGCCATTACTAGTTGATCCTTCAGGCACATAATAGTAGGCACTCAATGAGTGATAGCCCGGATCGATCTCGACTCCATCCACAACCGGACCGCCAATTTTGAGACCGACCGTTTCTATACTGTAATTTCCAGTTCTTGCTTGCAGATTGCTTCGGTGTGCATTATCTCCGTTCTGTCCATACTCAAACCAATACCACCAAGGCGGAGAATCATCAATGTCACCTGTTATCCCTGTCTCAAAGGAGATATTGTCATTGAGTGCCTGCTGTCCAGTTGCTTCCGCAATAACAAACTTCATATAATGCTTTGTGAGCTCAGAATTTGTCTCTGCAATTATGCTCTCAATATGAGCTTGCACCTCGCCATTATCCCTCTCGTCCTTAATCCATTGAATCAGTGCGTCAATTTCTTCGCTTCTAACGCCTGACCAACCCATGCCGTAATTCCTAGGATCAAGCGGCTGCTGCAGTACTTCATCTGTCTTAAAGCTTTCATAAAGCTGAATTCTGTATTCCGATTTTTCCATTTTAATTTGCATTTCATCCAGCAAAGCGATAGCTTCATTAGAGGATGTGAGTTCTTGAACGGGAGCATCCGAAGGATAACTTAATACATTCGCTTCATAGTATTCAAAGGCTTGCATTAAAATATTAGCCCTTGTTTGCTGCTGCGGGGTCACTGCCTTTTGCACTACGCTCTCCATCAGACTTCGGCTTAACGTTATTTCTTGCTCCGTCACTTCTTTAATATAAGAAGAATCATAGAAATTCAAGAAGTTTCTTCTCGGTGAAGCGTTTTTCCAGTTTTCATACCAAATGCTATCCAGCATTCTCACTTCCCAGAAATTTTCCCATATTTCGAAGTACTGCCTTAGATCTGCTGCCGCTGCCTCCCCAACTGCACGAATATACCATTCATCAAGCAGCACATCAGCATCTGCGCTCGCATCCCATTGTAATTTAGAAGCCAGCCATGCCTTAGGTCCTTCACCGAAATTCGGATAAAGCTCTGTAAAATGAGCAACTACGCCTACCTCTTCTGCATACTTGTAGTTCTTATCCATTTGATTGAAATAAGGTCGTGGTAATGGATAAGGCGTACCGTACAAATACTCATAAAAAGCAAGTCCCGGCGCTGCAGCTTTCCAGCTTTCTGTAAAAGCTTTATTCTCCTGCTCCAACTCAGAATCAGTCCAAGTAAGCCGCTCATCCGTTATGTAAACAATAACGTTCGGATGAAGCACTACATTGGTAGGCGGATCGTAAACTTCGTGGTAAGCAATGACTCCAAGATATTTATCAGGATGCACGGCCAACACCTGCTCCGCAACCTGATTCACCCAATCGTAATAAATGTTAGACATATTCGTAAACCCGATCGAATTCATCTCGGTTGTGTAAGACGGATGGCTTGGATTTTGCTCACAGAAGCCTCCGTTATCATTAACAGCAAGTGAATGAGAGCTTGCATTCGGATTATTGTTGAAGTATTCAATTAAAAGATCACTTACAAAATCAATAGTATCTGGATTGGAAAAGCATATTTGCCAGCCTCCATGCGAATTAATAAGTCCATTGTCTGTCGGATAGAAGTCCGGATACTGTGATTGATATTTAGAGGCAGGCATAATTTGCCAAAAAATATGATTATGCTCTACTCTCGTATGCATGCGATTGTATCGTGTCCATGCCATACGATGCGGCGTGTTCTCGATATTGGAATCATATGCTCTTGAAATGAACGAAGGCTCTTGAACTACACGTTCTTCTGGCACAGAAAGATTCATACTGAGCGGAACATCCTCACCGTCTGGTCCAGGCATTAGCCAGCGAACGCCGACATATCGCTCGAGAAATTCATATACCCCAAATTCAGTACCCCAATCGGTCGGTCCGATTATTGAGATTACATTTGCAGCTTTCTCAGAATGAATCACGAAACCATCGTCATCCAATCCTTCTAGTGCAGACTCAATTGCCGTTTCATCGGCAGAAGCACCGATAAATCCAACATAAATAAGTGTTTTCCCTGCAGCAGCTGTACCCTCAGCAGCAGACTGCGACATCAACGGGAGAGTTGCGCCAGTCGACTTCTGTACATATTCGATCAATTTACTTGCTGCGGTCGCCACTTGTCCCGTTGCATTATCAGCTGTTACAACGATAGCCTCTGCCGTGCCATTGACGACGGGCTTCAAATCTTTTGTAGGTGTCGGGGTTGGCGTACCAGCGTTTCCCCCGCTCCCGCCTGTTGAAGTTGCAGGCCAATTCAGCGGGTTTCTCTCAAAAGTAGAACCTTTGGCGCTTTCGCTTAATACCGCAGTCTCAATGATTCCTTGACCGGAAACATGAATAACCACAAAGCTTGTTAACGAAACGATTTTTGCCGTTTCTCCCAGATTAATATGAATGCCTAAGCTGCCTTCAGGAATAACAAGCGATTGAATCTCCCCTTGATCAATACGCAAGATTCCCCCGCCAGCAGCTGTGACATTGCCATTTACGTTAACATGCTCCAGGTTAGTATCGCCTTCGCTTATTTCATGAGATAACAGCAAATCCCCTTCGATTGTTACATTTCGCAATGTAACACCTGCGGCTTTTATAATTACATTTTTATAAATAATTGCACTGCGATCTTTAAAGTCATATACACCGGGCTTTGTAATGATGTAGGAATAAGAGCTTTGCCAAAATCCCCGATCCAGAGAAACGACGGCTTCTGCTCTTGTCATAGGCGCCTGCGGGTTGAACTTGCCATTCGTTGAGCCAAGCATTATGCCAAGCGCTGCCAACTTATTTATGGCCAGCCTGCTCCACTCCGGAATAGAGTCGTAGTCGGAGAATGTATTTTCCTTGTATTCAGCATCATCAGAAAGCTTCAGCACACGCGCAATAACAACCGCTGCTTCCTGTCTTGTAATTTTATTTTCGAGACGGATCGTTCCATCCGGATAGCCTTGCACATAACCTGCTTGGATGGCTCTTGCTGCTTCTTTATACGCCCAATGAGTCGGAGATAAGTCTGTAAAGGTGATAGTGCCTTCTTCCTCAAATCCGAATGCACGATTAATGAAAGCAATAAATTCACCGCGCGTCAGCTGCTTGTCAGGCCTCACCGTACCATCAGAGTACCCGTTAAGCAGCCCCTCTTGTATCCACCGTTTTACAACGTTCGCTGACCAATGGCCTTCAATGTCCAGATTGCTTTGTGCAGAAGCCGTTGTGACACCTGAAGAGCCGAGAATTGGAGCCCCTGATAGCAGTACTAGAAATGTGAGAATGGCAAGAACGCTTTTTTTGAAAAATTTAGCCGTCACAAAATCCCCTCCTATAAGTAACATGTTGAACGTCCAAAAACACAGAAAGCGCTTTCTTTTGTTTTCTTATACTGGCGCTTGCCCCCCCTTTCGGCCTGATGTTTAATTTTGTGCTTTACAAGCAATACATTAATTTAAATATTTTATTAAGTCAATAATAATTTGAATTAATTTATTTAATATGTGTTTTTCGCTTGAAAATTGTACTGATTCACTTTCTACACCTACTCCAAGTAAATTATTTCAACAAATCAAAATATTAGAACTCTCAATTCATGCGCTTCTCAATTTTAATAAGATATAACAAAAAGCCCGGAAGGCTAATCCCTCCCAGGCTCTCTTCAATACTCTATTATTCTTTTGAAATAACAACCGTTCTTGTCATGTCGTCCCATTCCACAAGCGCGCCCAGCGACTCGCTAATAAAACGGACTGGCACCATCGTATTCGCCTTTACGATTTGCGCCGGCACATCCAGCTCAATCGTTTTGCCATTTAGCTGCGCCTTTTTATCACCAATTTTCAAATAAATCGTTTGGTCGCCTTTAGTTGCGGTGACTGAATATTCCTCCTGGTTCCATTTAATAGTAGCGCCTAGCTGCTCGAATATTGCTCTCATCGGCACCAATGTATTCCCATTTTTAATGACCGGAGGCTGTTCAAATGAAATTAAGTTATTATTAATTAGAACTTTAATAGGATCGAATTTAATCGCAATAGACTCCACCTTCAAGCGGCTGCCGAAATGCTTTTCTCGAATAGCTTGAATCGTTTCCACTGTTTCCTTGCGTGTTTTCAAAAACTTGTCCGCTGTTTTATCCCGAAGCTCAAATAATGTAACTACCGAATTTTTCCGGGTTTTAGTGATCGAGGACATATAATTATCCCGAGCTTCTTGCAAATTTTTTGTACCTTTTGCAAGTGCACTATCCATTTTCTCGCGTGCTTCCGCTAAAGTAAGATAGCCTAGTCTATAGCTCCACATTGTGCTTGATGAATAGTTGGCGTTGCTTTCATTTCTAAGTCCCCACATTAGACTGGAGGAATAATTAGGATTGAACGCATTCGTATAGGCCCACATCGTACCGCTTGAATAATTGGGATTGGTTGCATTTTTGTAGCTCCACATCGTGCTTGAGCTATAGTTGGGGTTAATCTCTTTATTAAAGATCCAATGCGTACTTGACGAATAGTTTCTATTAATCGTGATGTTATACGTCCACATCGCACTAGATGAATAGTTAGGATTCATTTGTCTGCTGTACTCGTTCAGCTTTTCGCGATATTCCCTCTGTTTCCCATACTTACTTTCTAACTGGTTTAAATCTTCTTTAAATAGCTCTGTCAAATACTTCAAATCCGCGTCAACTATTTGCGCCATCTTGTCCTGCTCGCCAGTCAGAATATTCAACAGCCAGTTATACTCTTTACTAACCTGTGTCTTATCCTCCTCATACAGATTGCTAAACTCCTTATACAGTGCTTGATACTCGCCTTTAATTTCTTCAACGAAATCATCCGCATAAGTGCGCTCTGAAGTAATGAATAGACTTCCGAGCAGTACTGCCATAGATAGCGTAATGGATAAAACAGCATTCACTCTTTTTTTGTAAACTGCATGCATAGCTATGTCTCTTCCTCCGTTTATATCGTAATAATCTCCTCTTCGACATAGATGTATGCTTTCCTTTCCACAATGATAAAAATGGAACTTTCTGCTTGCTGTTTAGTATGCCTTTAGTTTCATATTAACTAACTAGTAAGGACTAAAGTTTCTGATAAATAAAACATCTAACGGAGGCTTTGGCAAAGTCGTTAAGCTCTAACGTCGTTCTTTTGAAAAAAAGAGCATAAACAAGCAAATAATAGCGCAAATCATATACATAGAGGAATAAGAAGAAATATCCGCAACCGGGCCCATTAAGACACCGCCTAGCGAAACGCCCAGATCAGCCATTGCAATAAATAATCCCATTAATACATTGCGATTCTGCTGCGGCAGCACAAAAGATAAGTAAGTCGTCAGCGTGGGATAGAGAAGCGCCTGGGCAACTCCCATCAAACCCGCGCCTGCATAAAAAAATAAAGCACCACCCCATGCAGAAAAGCTTACACTCTGCGCGGCTGCTGCTAATATGAGCATGACTGTAATTACAAAAGATGAATGCCATTTGCCGTCCGAGGGCATTCTCTTCCTCCATACAAAGCGAACCAGCACAACCATTCCTGCTTGTATCATAAGATAAACAGCTGCATTTCCATATTTGATTTGCGGGGCATATAGCGGGATAAAGGTTGTTGCAGCTCCAAATACAAGGGAAGCCGTCAGCATAAGCAAACTGCATTTAAATAAATGCCGATTTGCAACCAGCTGTCCTAGCGATTTAAGCAAGGTCGGTTGCTGTCCCAACGGATTCGCAGCTGATACCGCATCATTTTTATCTATTTTAGCTGTATAACCTGCCGCTCCTGTAAGTACCGCAATGGCAATCATAGCCACTGTGAAAGCACTCATATCATTTGCTTGCCACAGGCCCAGTGCGAGCAGCGGGCCTATAACAGCCGGCATAGAAGCGCACAATGAATACAGCGAAATGCCTTGCGAACGCTCATCGTCCGGCAGCGAGTCGATAATTCCAAGCTGCAATGCCATAGAAAAAAAAGCAGTACAGACTCCCTGCAGCATGCGGGCAATAAAATAGCCTTCCAAGCCAGTAAATGTATATAAAATTAGAGCTGCACCATTAATAACAAGAATTATACGCAAAATTGCAATTGGGCCATACTTATCGATCATTCGGCCTGCCCATGGCCGGAAAAACATCGTTGTAAACAAATAAGCCCCCATAATAATTCCGATTGTTGTGTTAGAGGCTCCCAGCGACTCACCTTTTAATGGAATGATGACATTCAATATAGAATTAGCGCTGAAATAAAATAGAGTCAGCATATATAATCGCAGAAAAGGCCATGATAACGCTCCTTTCAACGCTTTCCTGCTTCCCCTGCTCTGTTTGATCATGTTCCATTCTCCTATTGCTGCATAATGACCGCCTCTAGCAATTTTCTTGCATAAGGAGTCTTAACATCATTTAAATGTTCAATATGAACGATTTCCTCAATTCGGCCTTCTCTAATAATAATGACTCGATCGCAAAGATAAGCAGCAGCCTGAATATCGTGGGTAATAAAGATGTAGCCCATATCATATATCGTTTTCAAACTCTTAAGCAGATCAAGCACCTGCTTCTGGACAGAGCCGTCCAGGGAGCTGACGGCTTCATCCAGTACGATGCATTTTGGCTCTGTTGCTGCTGCCCTTGCGATGCACACTCTCTGCGCCTCGCCGCCCGACAGCTCATGCGGATATTTTGTTCGATAGGATGGCGGCAGCCCAACCTGCTGCAGTAACAGATCAATCTTAGCTTGAGCCTCTTGTTTTGCTATTTTTAGCAGCTTTAACGGCTCCATCATAGCCTGTTCTACCGTATTAAACGGATGGATGGACGACGTATAGTCTTGAAATACAGCGCTAATTTTCCCTAATCTCGCTTTTCGATTTTCTACGTTCATGCCTTCAAATAAAATAGCTCCGCTATCAGGCTTTTCAATGCCCAGCATTAATCGTCCTAATGTGGATTTGCCGCTGCCGCTTTCGCCAATGATGCCCAGGCATTCCCCTTGCTTGCACTCGAAGCTGATGCCCTTAAGCACCATCTGTTTTTCTTTTGAAAACATTCCGCCCTTTTTATAGCACTTCTCAATGTGACTAACACTCAGCAGATCCAACGCCTCCCATTATTTTGTTAAAATGATGATTTAGCGCCAGCTTAGCTGATACTAAATGTCGGGTATAATCATGCTGCGCCTCAGTGAAAATGGTCTTCGTGTCGGCTTTTTCAACAATTTCTCCAGCTTTCATGACTAATACTTCATCCGCTATTTTTTGAACAACACCCAAATCATGAGAAATAAATATCATCGAGCAGCCTACGTTCTCCCGCAGCCGAATGAACTGTTCAACTACCTCGTATTGCGCTATTGTATCAAGCGCAGTCGTCGGTTCATCTGCGATGACGATGGCGGGCTCCAGTACGAGGGCAAGCGCAATCATAACCCGCTGCAGCATGCCGCCTGACAATTGATGCGGGTATTTGTTCAGCACTTCAATTGGATTTTTAAGCAATACGCTTTCCATTGCGTGTTTCATCTTGGTTGTTATTTCAGCATGACTCCAGCCAAAGTGCTGGACAAGCGTTTCCTTTAAGTGAACACCGATTACACAGGTGGGATCGAAGGCTCGCATACCGCTTTGCATAATCATGCACAGCTGCTTGCCTCTTTTTTTTCTCATATTTTTTTCAGAAAGTTCTGACAAATTTTCACCCTTTAACAGAATGTCTCCTGTTTGGCAAATGCCTGCCTTGTGCAATCTCATAATGGCTCTGCAGGTTACAGACTTGCCGCTGCCGCTTTCTCCAACGATCGCCAAACAGCTTTCCTTCTTTAGCTGAAAGGAGCTATCCGGAATAATCACCCGGCCTGTTATACTGTCCCAAACCTTTAAATTAGTCACTTCTAAAATAGGCATCGCTGAATTTATGCCACCTCTTTTCCGGCAGGAATCATTCGATATTTTACCTTGCGGCTGGAGGCCATTAATTTGGGATCTAAAGCAGCTTGCAGCGCATCAGATAAAAAGTTTATTGACGAAACTACAATAATAATAGCTAAGCCTGGCGCCAGCATAAATTCAGGTTTTGAAAACATAACTTCCCGCGCCTCGTTCAGCATCATGCCCCATTCTGCATGCGGAGCTTGAATGCCCAGCCCAAGAAAAGAAAAGCCAGATAGCTGCAATATCATGGAGCCGAAAGAGCTGCTGGAAATGACCGCAATGTCTGGCAGCGATACGGGAACAATATGCTTAACCATAATAGTAAGGCTGCCGGCGCCAAGAGCTTTTGAGTACTTGATATAGTCAGAATCGGCATGCTGCATCACCGACGTTCTAATAATCCGGGCAAACCAGGCCCACTTCATCAATACAAACGCAATTAAAATATTTTCAAGACCTGTTCCCAAAACGCCTATAACAGCTAATATCATGACATATCCCGGAAATGATAGCATCACATCACAAGCTCTCATAATAAAAGCATCTATTTTCCCTTTAAAGTAGCCAGCCGCAAAGCCGAAAACCGCCCCCATTGTCAGCGATAATGCTAATGCTGCAAACACCCAAAGGACACTGGGGCGGATTCCATAGATCAGTCTTGATAAAATGCATCTCCCCAAATGATCGTTCCCTAACAAGTATTCCCATGAAGAAGAGGCAAAGCGCAGTTCCATATTCACTGCCTCCGGGTGGTGAGGTGCCGCCAATGGAGCAAAGATTCCCGCAACAACCGTTATCGCGACAATAGACAAGCCTATCACTGCCAGTTTATCCTGCAATAAATGTTTAAAAAATTTCATTTAGAGATCCTTTCTTAGCTTAGGATTCATCGCCGCATTGATGATGTCGGAAGCAGTGTTGAACAGCACAAAAGCTGCTGCCAAGACAAGAACATAAGCTTGAATGATCGGCAAGTCCCTATTAAGAATAGATTTTACGCTTAACGTCCCTAATCCCGGCCATGCAAATATATTTTCCACTACGACTGTGCTCCCTAAAATAATCGGAATAGCCATGCCGAATACTGAAATGGCTACCTGCAATGAATTTTTAAAAATATGCATCCATATTTTTTTCTCCGGCAAGCCGCTAGCCCTGCCATATAACACGTAATCCTCATGCAGTTGGCTTAGCATAGCGCTTCTAATGACCCGAAAGTAAATGCCCGCATAACTGACCGAAATGACAATAATCGGTAACACATAGCTTTTGTACGAGTCCATTCCGCTTGTCGGAAGCAAATCGAGATGTACCGAAAAGTACCAGACCATAAGCGCAGCAAGCCAATAGGACGGCATTGACGTTAGAAAAAATGAAACGCCTCGAATCGATCTATCGATCCATTTTCCTTCTCGCATGGCACAAAGGACACCGAGAGCTACTGACAAAACTGCAATAACAATAACAGACACCAGCGTAAGCTTCAACGTATTCAAAAATGCCGGACCCAGCAATGACCACACCGGCTTGCCTGTCACGTAGGAATGTCCAAAATCGAGCTGCAAGCATGAAGCAAGCCAATGCAAGTAACGAATGAGAAACGGACGCTCCATGCCGAGCGCTGCTTTCGTTTCTGCGATTAACTCGTCGTTTATATTCGGTATGCCTTGGGCATGCAGCACAGCTTCAACTGGATCTACAGAGGAAAGATTGTTTAAAAAAAACGTGATAATGGAAATACTCAAAAGCATTGGGATAGTAATAAAACATCGTTTCATTATATAACTGCCCATCGTTAACTCCTCTTTTTATCGTTGAAGATTAGTTGAAATACATTTGATTAAATGGCAGTTCATATTGCGTTTGTTTAAATGAGATGCCTTGCAAGTCCTTTGGAGCTACGATCGTAATACTGCCATTCGTCAGCGGAATAAAAACAGCCTCGTCATGGACGATTTTTAAAATATCTTCATATAACGATTTTCGTATATCCTCATTCGCTGACACCATTACTTCATCTATTTTTTTGTAAAGCTCAGCTGCTTGGGATATTCCGCTTGTCGTATAGTAATAGGAGGATTCGGAAGTAAATGCGGCAATCGTGCTTTGCGGATCATACGCCAATCCCCATGTTTGATTGAATAACAAATCATAATCACCTTCAGCCCTTCTTTTCGCGATAGAAGCAGCTTCCTCGCCGATAAGCTCCAGCTCAGCCCCAATTTGTTTCAAAGAGCTCTGGATAAACTCTGCCTGCGTTTTTTGCGAGGAGGAATTAGCGTCATAGTACAGCTTCATCGCTAATTTTTTTCCGGCCTTTGCTCGCGCCGCTTTGCCGTTTCCCAGGCTCCAGCCCGCTTCTTCCAATATTTCTTGTGCTTTTTCTAAATCATACCCCCGCTTCTTCAGCTCTACATCTGCATAGTTCACATTAGAAGAAAATAAAGATTCCGCCGCTGTCTCACTGCCGTCAAAAATTTGTTTGCTTATGGTTTCTCTATCTACCGCGTACCAGATTGCTTCACGAACAGCCATCTCATGTACCGGACTGCCCGCTTTGCTGCTATTGGTGACTATCATTTTTGTATTCATTGCGTTACTTTTCACCAGCCGAAAATGACCAGATTCAACTAGCTTATTTATAGCTGCAGTATCGATACTGTCTGTTCCCCTATCATCAGTAAATACAAAATTCACCTCTCCCTTTTGCAGCGCCAATAATGTCGTTTCTCCCGCTGGCAGCACCTTTGCCGTAATTTTTTTTATGCTTGGAGCACCGCCCCAGTAGGTTTCATTGGCCTCGAAAATAGCATATCGATCGGTTTGTTGTTTATGTAGCCTATAGGGGCCAGTGCCATTAAAGCCGTTTACACCATCCTTCGTTTCCCCATTTATAAAGTCTTTAGGGGAGATAAACACATACGGTCTGGTCATCGACAATTCAAGCAGAGCAGGATAATAGGGTTCCGATAATACCAATTGAACCTTATATTCATCGAGAACATTACAGCTGACGATTTTCGTGGACAGCTTGATCCAGGAATGCTTGCTGGCATTTCGTTGGACAGCATCGATGTTCGCCTTTACCGCCTCCGCGTTAAACGGCTCCCCATCGTGGAAGGTCACATCCTTTCTCAATTGAAAGGTATATACCTTCCCGTCCTCGGATATGTCCCATGCTTCTGCAAGCAAGGGCTTTAACCCCTCCTCCGTATTTTCAATCAGCGACTCATACACCATCCCTTGGGCTGACATCGAGCCTGCATACAAATGCGGGTTCATATCGTTAATATCTTTTGCAGTGGCATACACCAACTCCTTGACTGGCTTTGCTGCTTCCTCTCCTGAAGTATTACTGTTACCGCAACCTGCCAGCAATACAATTGAAATAAATAATGCAAATAATAAAGTTACCGTTCTTCTTCGCAATGTCGTATCCTCCTGTACTTGCAAGCCATTATTTTATTTAATCGTAATGATTACTATTATCATATATGCAACACAGGCAGGCGTCAATACACTTTTTTGGTGCAGCTATCCAAACTCATTCTCACCTCGCGACGTTTTTGAGCAGCAAAAAAGCCCGGCAATAGCTGCTGAGCTTTTTCGTATAGATATGCTGGGGCCGCTTTACAGCCCCACTTTATTTAATTTTTGCGGATTGCGTATTAAATGGATCCTTTTAAGCAGACCATTAGTAATGATGCGAAAGTGCATCATTTTTCTCCATTTCTGTTTTACTTTTGGAAAATTCTGCATTTGTACAGGATTAATGAGCTCCAGTCTCCTTTTTAGCCGATAAAGTTTGAAAATCCTGTACTTTAGCAGGAGTTCCCTTCAAACTGTCTTTAATCCCAAAAAAATCCTGCACTTTAGCAGGATCCATCCTTTACAGGTTAAGGTGGCGATTAATTGGGCAACAGGCGAAAGGGATGTTGCTACGATCAGGATTGGGATTCCGACCGCTGTTGTAGTCCAACTTTTTTGATGAAATAACCCCTGTAAAGGAGATAATTGGCCTACAAAGGCGGACGCTGACGCTTCTCCATTCCCATTCTTGCTCTCCGTTTCCCCTTTCTTATTGCTTTTTAATAGTTGCCCACAATTAATCGACAGTCTCCTATTATTCGTTAGAGTTGCATTAAACAAAAAGATCGCCTCCCCTGCCTTCTTTCAAGGCGGTGGCGATCTTCTTCTATTGCCGGATTATATTTGAATAAGTGCTAATTCCCTGTTTCCCAACCGATCATGTCCCAATCAGAGGCTGTATAGTGGCCCATATGCCACAACGAAACGCCCTTTAAATTATAAAACTTTGCAAGCCATATTTTTTTGGCGATGCTTTGCGTGTCTTCATAATAAATTTCATGACTGCCCCGCTCGTCAGTAAAGGTGGAATTCCACAAAAAGTAAGGCATCTTCCAAGTGCTTGTTACACCCGGCATCGCCAGCCGTTTCTCAACATCAGCGATAGCTGGGCTGGTCAAGGATACGGTTCCATTGTTAGCAGTAACCCACTGATTAGCTTGTTTCGAAATACCGAGCACCAGCTTTTCCTTTGGCACGGATTGCAGCGCCTCCACGATCGCCTCATTGACTAAGGGCAACGGAGCAGAAGGCAGCTTGCTGCTGCTATGGGTGAAATCGTAGGCCATCAAAACAACAGTGTCCGCAATGCTACCTATCTTTTTCATATCATAGCCTTTGTAATATTCAGCGGGCGGTACAGCAACAGACAACGAATGCTTGAAATCAAGCTGCTCCTTTAATGCTTCCAGAAATTTAACAAAATCAGGTGCGCTTGCAGCATCCTTTAAGCCTTCAAAATCAATGCTTACCCCTGTAAAAGAATACGCCGGATCTTGCAGCACAGCTATCAGGCTGCCAATAAAGCTGCTCTGCGCTTCTTTATCCTTCAAAAAATCTTTCAAATTGGACTGATCATAGAAGACCATCAATTCTCTAGATACATTCCCCTGCTTAGCCGCGTCCAGAACCTCTTCAAAGCCTTCAGGAATCCGGTTGACAGTTGCCGTTGTATTAAGCTTGGCATCACCTTGGCCAGAATACTCCAAATGCGACCATCCCAAAATCATATGCTTCAATTTGTTAATATGCTTCACTGCTTCGTAAGAACGGATCGCATAATACCCTGTAAAATCTATCTTTTTTGCTGCTGCGCTGCGGTCCAACAAACGAAAAATTACAGCAGCGGCTTGTTTTCTTATTAATGGCTCCTGTGGTTTAAACCCCGTCGGCGTTCCTTCCATAACCCCTCTATGCACAGCATAGTAGACATAAGGCTGCATAGCGCTATTAATTGCGTTTTGATCTCTAAATTTCCGCGACTCTTTGACTTTCTTCCAGCCGCTGTCTAACCATTTGAGCTGAGCATCGTTGGATTCCGTTGCCAGCAATGCTTTACCTACCAGCAATGCTACCTCTTGCCGAGTAATCGTTTGCGCTGGATAGAAATTGCCGGAGGAATCTACTAAACCGTCCAGCCAATTCCGTTCATAGGCTTCTGAAATAAAAGAGGCTGACCAACGATTAGAGGCGACATCCTTCGGAAGCTTCCCTGTCTTTCTATCATCTTTTTGTTCATTTGCCGTTACTAGTAATTTTATAAAAGCTTCTCTGGATAAATCGTTTGCTGGCCGATAGGTAAGGTCCTCATAGCCATTAATAATGCCCATAGCTGCAAGGGTATATATCGGTTCCCTGGAATAATCAAATTCCTCATCCTTGAATGGCTGCAGCTGTGCATTATAAGCTAGTACTCTGCCATCATTGAAAATAGTAAACATAAATACCGTAAGTATGAACATTACTCCGATCTTCTTCAGCATGAACAACTCCCTTCTTTGCTCCAACTCTAGTATAAACGGACTTCACTGTTATCTACTAGTTAAAGACGAAAGTTGCTGCCTTATAGTTGCAAGAATATGTATGTTTCCGCAGCATACACCAATTTTCTACCATTTCAATAGTAAAACAAAACCCGAAAAACGGACACCTTGCTGTGTCTGTCTTTCGGGTTTATGCACTTCCAGCTTACACCCCAGGAAGCTGACTTTCCCAATGCTTAGCCAGCCTGTGCAGCTGCTCTACTTCTAACCGATTTGTTGCATGGAATTGAGAGGCGTCCCTTGTTCTTGAAAAGTAATTGCTGCTCACCTGCTCCAGCATCATATGATACTTCGCATTAACCGGATAAACCTGTCTTTCTATAAAGGAAGCTAAGCTTAATTGATCGCTAAGGAGCTGGGCCTCAGCCGGAAATTGCTGAAAGTTTTTTACTAGCCATACATACAGCTCGGGGTGAAAGTTAGCCATTACACCGCTGTATCCTGCAGCGCCCAGCTTCAAGGTTTCCAGCAAGGTTGCAGAGTTTGCATTGTACAGCTTTAGGCCGGTTCCGGAGACGGCTTCCACCTTGGCTCTGATCTCCTCCACATCGCAGCTTGTATCCTTCAAAAATTGGAACCGCCCCGTATCAGCGCACCAGCGCAGCAGCTCCGGCGTCATAAGCCGTTTATACGGTGCCGGGCATTCATAAAAGCCAAGCGGCAGCTCTTTCGGCAGATGCTGCAGCAACTCCTCTAGTCTATTTTTTAACACTTCATCCGATTCATCCTCCGAAGCCAGCCGGTTCGTTATTAAAACAAGAGCAGCAATACCGGTTTTACTGATAGCCTGCAGCTCATAAATCTGATCCTCCATGGTATCCGAAATATGCCCTGATGCGATCACCGGTACACGGCTTGCGCTTCTTTCCACTGTAAAGGCGGCTAAGGCAACTCTTTCCTCCAAACTAAGCTTAAACATCTCGCTCGATTGGCAGACTGCAAATAACCCGTCCACTCCGCGTTCAATATACCAATCAATCAACTTTCCTAGCGAGGCATAATCAATCTCGTTATTTTCCGTAAACGGTGTAATCATCGTCGGCCAAACGCCGTTAGGCAACTGTTTCACTCTATTCACCCGCTTTCTGCTTCCTGCTACGGTTTCCAAACAGTACATGCAATATAGCAAGGCGCTCCAATTGCATCGCTGTAATAATAAGCTGTTACAATCGTATCATTCGGCAGCACGACGGTGCGCGGGTACCCAATATCAAAGCTGCCGGCATCCTCGCGCAAGATGATTTCCTCACCCCAGGTATCCCCTTGGTCCGTACTAATACGAGCACGAATGCCGTAAGGCTGATCCCGATAACCGTAAATCATAACCAGTCTGCCGTCCGACAGCTGATTTAAAGTTGGCGGATTGCCCCCTCTGCCTGTATTAGGCACTGGCCGGTTTTTAAATGACCAGCTCTTCCCTTGATCCTTAGATTCATACAGATCAATCCAGCATTCCCGCTCTCCACTGGCATTCGTCCCTGAATACCTGATCGCACAAAGCAGCGTGCCATCCGCCAGACGCAAGCTTGAAGACATAATGGCATAGCCTTCGGGCTCCTCGCATACCCAAGCTGCGAACTGAAAGCTTTTACCTCCATCTTCTGTACGCGCGCAAAACACCCTGCCTTCCTTGCCGTTGCTCTTGACCGCTGTCAAAAACATATGCATATCGTTCGGCCCGTTTACAATATAATCGGTTCTCGCCGAAATCCCCTTTTGCCCGAACAATGGCAGCTCATAAGGCCCCTCCCAGCTCTGGCATCTGTCCTTGCTTACATAAAACCATGACAATGAGCCTTCATTTAAATGCGTCCTGGCATTCATCAGTGCAAAATCAGGATGAGTAAAATCATAATGGCCAGGGAACGGCTTTGGCGCATCTCCTTCTTGAATGGCCTTTAGCGTCCACAATTCAGGTATCATATGCTCGTCAGCCGATAATGCCCTCCCCCCGGGTGTATGTCCAGGGAATGGAGCACTTGTCCAGGTTCTTCCTCCGTCGCTGCTCCTCGCCTGAATCGTTTCTATTGGCTTCGTACGGTCAATGGCATGGAAACTACCCTCGGCGTTTGGATACCCGGCAACAAAGGAAAGAATAATTTCCTCCCCCCAGCTCCACATCCCGTAGTTTGCCGGCCAGCCTGCATACTGATTTTCGCCCTTATAAACGATAAAGTTCTCCACATTTGCTTTCATTGCCATCCTCCTCTTCTATTCGACTACCCTTTCAATGAACCAACCATCATTCCTTTGACGAAATACTTCTGAATAAATGGATAAGCTGCCAATATCGGGGTGATCGTCACATAAATAATTGCGTATTTCAAATTTAAGCCGGTCAAATTAAGCCCACCCGCACTAGACTCGGTAGATGCAGCCTCCATGCCTGCCATATCCCCTTGTATAACAATATTGCGCATTACGATTTGCATAGGATATTTCACCTTTTCATTCAGGTAAAGGAGTGCAGGAAAGAAGCTGTTCCAATGCCATACCGCATAAAATAAAGTCATTGTCGCAAGTACAGGCAAGGATAATGGAAGAATAATTTTCCAAAAAATTTGAATATCATTAGCTCCGTCAACATAGCCTGACTCATGAATTTCATTCGGAATTTGTTGAAAAAAGGTTCTCATAATAATCATGTACCATACGCTGATCGCAGGCGGCAGCACGATTGCCCATATCGTATTAATGAGCCCAAGCTCATGAATCAATATATAGTTAGGAATAATGCCTCCTTCAAAAAACATCGTAAACAGAATAATCATTGTAAATATTGTTCTGCCGTAGAATCGTGTCCGTGAAAGCGGGTAGGCGCATAAAGCCGACATGCCGACACATATAGTGGTGCCGATAAGCGTGTATTTAATCGTATTGGCATAAGCTGTAATGATGTAAGGATCTTGTAAAATAAAAGAATATGCCTTTAGATTAAAGCCAATCGGGAACAACCCCACCTCGCCCCTCATCACTGCATTTCCATCGCTAAATGATACGATTAACATATAGTAAAGAGGATAGAGAATGACGAGGCACAGCAAAATTAATAGAGCAGCAATGATGCAGCTATTCACCTTTTCTAATATTTTCGTACTCATCTAATCCCTCCTTACCACAAGCTCGTTGAGCCCAGCTTCCGGGCTCCTCTATTAGCACCATATACTAAAAATAACGCAAGAACCGACTGAAATAAGCCAACAGCTGTGCCGTAACTGAAATCTGCACCGATCAAGCCCCGCCGATAAATATAAGTAGAGATGACATCCGCTGTTTCATAGGTTGGACCTGTATAAAGCAGCAATATTTTTTCAAAGCCAACAGACAACAGCTCCCCTAGCGTCAGCAAAAACAATATAGAAATGACAGGTGCAATGCCTGGCAAGGAAATATGCCATATTTGCTTAAAACGATTGGCTCCGTCCATTCGTGAGGCCTCATATAAATGAGGATCGATACCGGATAAAGCAGCTAAATAAATAATCGAACCCCAGCCGACCTTCTGCCATATTTCCGAAATGACATAAATAAACCGGAACCATTCAGGCTTCATAAAAAAAGAAATCTTCGTGCCGCCAAAGGCCGCTATAATTTGGTTGATCATCCCGTCTGTTGAAAGCAAATTGACGAGCATACCACACACAACAACCGTGGACAAGAAATGCGGCAAGTAGCTAATACTCTGCACAACCTTTTTGAAGTAAGTTAAGCGCACTTCGTTAATCATTAACGCCAAAATAATCGGCATCGGAAAATAAAATAGAAGCATATACAAGTTAATGACGATAGTATTGCGAACCACCTTCCAGAAGTACGCATCCGTTACGAACTCCCGGAAATGCTCCAATCCGATAAACCGGCTGTGCCATATGCCTTTAAATACATCGTAATCTTGGAAAGCAATCAATAAGCCAAACATCGCCCCATACTTAAAAATAACAAAATAAAGCAGCGGCAACGCGAACAGTACATATAAGTAACGGCTTTCCTTTATTTGTTTCCATACCATGGCGAGCTACCCCGCTTTTTTATTGGATTCTAGCTAACGCTTCATTATAAATGCGCTCCATTTCCTTGCCGCCGTCCGCGTACAGCTTTTGCTGAAACTTGGAAAATTCACTCATCGGCACTGTGCCCATAATATATTTGTCTATTTCTTGCTGATAATACGTATTCACTTTGTTTTCCAGCTTTTTAAGAGCATCAATTTCATCCTCTGTAAATGGAGGATTCAAATACTGGTACTGAATTTCGCCTTTTTCCGTCAACTCATTAATTTTCTCGCCCATCTCAAGCATATAAGGATCTGTAGAGATCGTGTCCCAAGTCTCATCAATGTTAACGGCAAACGCAAACTGCCCTAAGCCTACCTCGCCCCTCATATTGGCGGCAACGTCCCCGCCTTTATTTTTCACCTTATCCCGCAGCGCCTGCACAGGCATAGCCAAACCGTTTTCGATCGTATAATGCTCCCCTTCAACTCCGAAATTGGTCAGCTTCGTCCCTTCATCCGAATAAAAATAATCGAACATCTTTATGATCGCTTCCGGATTAGCCGCTTTGGAGCTGATGACATAGTCAGTCTCAAGCCAGTCTCTTTGATAGCGGAATGAACGAACCTCGCCAAAGCTGTTTTCAAGCGGATCAATCATCTCAAACTTGGCATTTGCATCGACTTGCTTAATAGCGGGATTAAATACCCTCGCTGCAAAGGTATTGTTATCGTAATAGAAAAAGGATTTACCCGAAGAAAGCTTCTCCCAAGCCATATCCTGCGTATTAATCGAATAGTCAGGGTCTAAAATCCCGTCTGTAAACAGCTTATTCATATAAGTGATAGCTTCAACAAACCGCTCATGCGACGGTCCGTAAATATAACGGTTTTCATTCGGTTCAAAATAGACGGGAACCGATCCGCCGCCCCCGGAACCAAGCGGGAAGCTAAGTAAATTGATCGTGCCTAACGTCTTTTGTCTCGTTGTAAACGGATGGCTGTCCGGATAAAGCCGTTTAAGCTCCTTCAATACTTGGTACAACTCCTCCCAAGTTTCCGGCATCTTTAAATTATGCTTCTCCAGCAAATCCGTTCGTAAAATGGCTTGCGGCGCTACACTAACTCTGAAATCCTCTAATAGAGGAAAGGAGTACAGACTGCCGTCTACCATAATTTTTTTGATTTCCGGCCGGTCCTCTATCCGTTTCATAAAATTCGGCATTAAATGTTCATACTCGCTTAAATTAAGAAAAATTCCTGTTCTTGCAAAAGCCTGTACTTCCTTGGCGGTAACACGGAGAATGTCTGGAATGTTATTCGTAGATATTAGCGTCGTCATTTTTTCCTGATAGCTGCTGCTCGGTACTAGCTCTAGTTGAATGTTCACATTTGTTTTTTCACGAATAGCATCAATAATAGGAACTTTAGCTTGCATCGGCTGCACGCTGGATTCGGCCATCATCCATTTTACGGAGACAGGCTTTGAACTGCTAGCAGGCTCGGAGCTTTTTGGAGATCCGTTATTCCCATTCTCCCCCTTTGTGCCAGGCTGATTCGAGCTGCAGCCTGCTGCTAAACTTACGGACAACACCAGCAAAATGAGCACCTTTGCAAATCTTCTCATACTTCGCCTCCTCGTCATTTTCACTATTTGACTCTTGTCTTCCTGAAAAATGCAAGCGCATTCATTTGTAGTGTACGCAACAGCGCCGCAGGCTTAAAGATGCAAAATGGGAGATAGCTGCTTCATATTTCCCACTTCTAGCTCTTGATTCATTTATCGCCATGCTCCATATTTCGCAAACCGCTCAATTGCTTTTCTCCACGCCTTGATGCATCTGCCTATAATCTACAGGGGCAATTCCTTCCCATTTCTTAAATGTCCGCAAAAATGTGGTGCGGCTATAAATACCCACTTGATTTCCGATTTCATGTATCGGCAAATTAGTCTGCACCAGCAGCTTGCGTGCCAGCTTGATCCGATTTAGGCCAATGTAATCCGTCAAATTCGTCCCTGTTTTTTCTTTGAAAATTTTTGAAATATATTTTGCCGATACATCCATTTGCTCTGCAATTCTTTCCAAATACAAATCCTCTGTCAGATGCTCATCAACGTATTTAATAATTTGTTCTGCCAATTGCTCTTGCTTGCTTTCCTCTCTTACCTTCTCTTGGTTGCGCACCAGCACTTGAGAGAAAAATGACTTCAATTTGTTTAGCTCATGCTTTCCTGCTTCCTTCGTAAAATTTTGATCCAGCTCCAAAATCAATTGTTTATCGTATGCAAACTTTACTGCCGTACTCCTCAAAGCCGCGTACAGCTGCTGCATTACCCCGCTCGACACACCCTGCTTGCGATTAAGATCCATAATGCTGTGCAGCTTTTCATACAGCTCCTCTTCCTGCCCAGTCTGCAAAAAATTAATTAATTGACGCTCATCATGAAAGCTGTAATAATAATGCTTCTTCACATCCGCTTCCCCTGCATAAACAATATGGGATCCGGCTTTATCAAACATCCGTTCAATAGCAGCAAAAGCTTCATCGAATGAAGCGCGCGCACCAGTTATGCTGTCATGCACACAACCAGCTCCAATTAATAGCTGATAGTAGTGAATATCACTTGAAAATGTATCATAAAGTCCTTGCAGCACTTTTTCTAATCGCGCGCGCTCAGCTCCGTCCATCATACAAGCATAAAGCTCTGTATTATATTCCATTACGGCAGCCTTCATATGCGGTTGTATTAAACCTGCAATAACATTGCGCAGCTTCGATAATATATTGAATCGTTCAACATCCTGTATCTCCTTATAAAAAGCATCGTAAAAATGAAACTGGACAACACAGCACATATAAGTTTTGCCTTCAAAGTTGTAATTCTCGCGAAGATATTGCTCCAGTTCCCCCGTTTCCCCTTTATATTGCCCTTTTAACAACTGGAGGAGAGCCTGCTCCATATATTGATGAGATACATTTTGAAATTTGCTCTGATAATACTTTTTGCCGTCAGCAAGCTGGCGCAACCCCGATCCGATGCGATGCACTTCACTGCTTTCCAAATGACCATCGGTATGATTAACTTGCCCGTCCTCCTCCTTTAAGTCTTCAATAAGAGCACTTAGTTTGCGAATTGGTGAATAAATGCGAATGCTCAACCATACGGCCAGCATGACAGTCAGTACAAAAATCGCCAAAAAAACAATAAAAATAAATTGAATCAACCGGCTGGCCGGATTAGAAATTTGATCAGCAGTCGTATATGAAACAAATTTCCAGCCAGAAGCATCAGACATTTCATAATAGAGATAACCTTCCTCTCTGCCGAGTTTAATGAAGTCAAATCCTTTGCTAAGGTCGATTTCATTGTTTTTTATATAGGCTGCTGCTTGATCAGCTGTTTCTTGCAAATGTGCTTTTTTATCGGCAGCAAAGCTATGGATAAGAGTATCCTGTTGGTCAAAAACAAAGTAATTTGTTGCGTTTATATACGAATTTTGCTCGAAAATCATATTTATACTGTTTAAAGACAGCAAGGATACGACTGTTGCATACTCCCCATTAACAAGCTGCTTGTTAACAACAGGCAGAACCATTCTGCCATCTGTATAGGCAGTCGGCTGCAGCAATTCATACTTTTTATTTTCAGCCATTTTGCTTCTCCAGAAGCTGGCCGGATATTTCTCTAACGGATGAAATTTTGTAAAAAACAGATCAAAATCATCGGTACCATTGCCTGAATACACTCTCTTGTCATCCACGTAAAGAAAAACATCCTGAACATAAGGAAATACAATGCTGCCCGTTCTCATGAGCACCCGGTTAATATCGTAAAGCCTCACTCTTTCCTCGAGGCTGATTGCCTCCTCCTTGTAGAGATAAGCATGTACGGTATTGTCTTGCAGCAGATTATAATGATTTTCCTGAATCGTTCTTAAATAGAGATCCACACCCGAGCTGATAGAAGCTATGTCCTTTTGCATTTTTGAGTGTATTTCTTTTTCATTCATAGACTTCATTTTAAAATAATAAATACTGCTGACTGCACTCAAAGGTATGAGCAACAGCAAAAAGTAGCTTAAAATCTTAAAGAAAAAGCGGTATTTCATATTTAAGCCTTTTAAAGTCTCGAATAAAGCTTTGCTCTTGCGCATTATTCTCCCCCTTTTCTTGACAACGCTTTCAATATAAAAGCTGTACTGACAAAAATAGAATTTCTTATCTGTCTTAACAAGGACCTGTAAGAAATTGTACTGCTAATTATAGCATGGCAGTTATTGCGCACACTACAAGGATAAATGGCTCTGCCGTCCTTTGGAAAGGCGCATTTACCGAAGAATGATAAGAACAAGTTTATAGAAAAAACTTATAAATTCTTAAAATAAAAAAAGCGTTTGTTCATTGAACAAACGCTTAGTTAATTTTTATTTTTGCTGCTTTCTCTAACCGTACTGAGGGGCGCTGTTGCCCTTTTCTTACATTACTTTTCCTCGTCCCACAGTTGCTTCACTCTATGAGCGGATAGCTTGGGCTGGCGCTCTCTCGTAAACATTCCTTTTCGATTCACTACGACTCGAGATGGGGTTTGGCTTGTCTTGAAATCAGCCAATGCCCATACATGCGCGCCAATCGAATAAGGCTTGTCTTTGATGATACGATACTGTCTGGTAAGCATCTCCGCCTGATATTCTTCTGAAAATAATTCTGGCGGATTAGTATGCACGCCAGCCATAGCGTCTGCCCCGTATTCCGTAATAATAATAGGCTTGCCGAAACGTTCATGGCAGCGGTCCAGCGCCTTATCAAGCACCTCGCAGCCCTCATCTAATCTTCCGGCTTGCTCATACCAGCCATAATAACGATTCAAGCTTACAAAATCCATATGCTGCATAGCTGTATCTTTATCCGGGTCTACACAATTGACAAAGGTAATTGGCCGGCTGCTATCCAGCCCCTTGACCGTATCATACAATGTTTTGAAGAAAGGTCCCGCTCCTTCATCCAGCGAATCTGGCTCGTTAGCCAGGCTCCAGGCGATAATAGACGGATGACAGCAGTCGCGCTCTACCATTCTCGTCAAAACCTTGGCAGCTTTATCAATTATCGCGGAATCCTTATAGTGACTTTTGACAAAGCCGACAAAAGGACTTTCTCCGATAACGAGAATGCCTTCCTTATCCGTATGCTGCAAAAATTCTTCACTGTATGGATAATGCGTCGTTCGCAATGAATTGCCGCCTAGCCACTTAATGAGGCTGATATCCTTCGCAATTACAGCGTGGCTCAAGCCTTTGCCTAGCACGGGAAAGTCTTCATGCATGCCTACTCCGCGCAGAAAGACCGGCTCGCCATTAAGCAATAGCTGATTACCCTTAATTTCAATCCTTCTAATCCCGATCTGCTGCGAGTATTTATCTTTTACTTCACCTTGCTCTACGTATTGTACCGTAAACTCATAAAGATTAGGACTTGCTGGCGACCATAGCTGAGCGTTTGGAACACTTATAATGCCTTCCGCCATACCTTTACGATCCACTGCAGACTCGATCACTTGCCCGTCACATACGATTCGGACATTTCCTGGCGCCTGTTCGTTCAAGTGAACTTGATAATGAACAGAGCCGGCTGTGTTGGCTTCATTCACATCTGTGCGCACCATCAGCTTGGCAATATGCGTTCGCGGCTTTACGATAATTTGTACTGGACGCTGAATGCCCCCGTAAGGAAAGAAATCGTAGTAGTTGTTAGGATATTGTCCCTTAAATCCAACAATCATTTCATCCTCGACATCTCCTGGCGGCAAGCGGTCCTTGCCAATTGCAGCATCTACAGAAATAACAACAGTATTTTTGTCCTGTACGTTAAGATACGATGTTATATCAAACTCAAACGGCAAATGAGCACCTTCATTGTGCCCTGCGTAATGTCCATTCACCCATACCTTAGTATAATAATTTGCTGAGCCTACTCTAAGCCAATAGGTTTTGTCGCCACCGTCCAGCGGAAGCTCAAATTCCTTTTGATACCATCCTGTACCCATAAAGTACATTAAATCATCGTACTGTTCATTCCAGCTTGCCGGAACTGCAATCTCGCGATCTCCAGGCACGCCTGTATGCCACTGTTCCTTTTCACCAATAACGTCAACATCAGCTTTAAAGCGCCAAAAGCCGTTCATATCATAAATCGTCCGGTAAGTATTCATTTGCGGATAAAGCATTCTGTCACCCCACTATAGATTATGGCCATTTTAACTTATCTCATATTAAAATAATTCCTACTCCTTCAGTGTGCAATTTTTTTACATGTTGTGTGTAAATCCTTGAGTGGAAAATAAATACTAAACAAAGCGCCTATTGAGACTGTCGATTAATTGTGGATAGGGCAATAAGCAATCGAAAGGGATCTTACTACGATCAAGTTTGGGATTCCGACCGCTGTTGTAGTCCAATTTTTTTGATTAAATAAGCCATGTAAAGGATAAAATTGGCCTACAAAGGCGGACGCTGCCGCTTCTCCATTCCCAATCTTGCTCTTCGTTCCCCTTTCTTATTGCTTACCAATCGTTGCCCACAATTAATCGACAGTTGTCTATTGGTACCTAACTTGCCGTCATTGTATGTAAAGAAGATACAATGCGTCATATTTGCGGAGCGGTCATTAATGACCGTTAGAAGCAAAAAACAGTCTATTTGTTGCATACGCGGACACTTATGACCATTAGAAGATAATTCCGTCGAATTCTTTGGCTTTTTTCCCGCTAACGGACATTTCTGTCCGCTAGAAAGTGGAAGTGGCGAAAAATGAGCGCTAACGGTCGTCAGTGTCCGCATCATTATGATCCATTCGAGCTCAACAGCCGCATCGTACGCCAAACATACAGAACTACGCCATCATCATCCCTGTTGCACCGTATGCATACTTCATGTTACGGCAACAAAAAAGCTATCCCAAAAGGTTTATAACCTTAAAAGATAGCCTTACTTTCTATTCCTATTATACATGCTCCGCTTTTTCTTCTCCATAAAGCTCATTCAAATGCTCAATATGCGCCTTTCCCCAAAGATGCATCGCATCCAGAAGCGGCACTAATCCTTTTCCATACTCCGTAATCGAATACTCTACTTTTGGAGGAATTTGTGGGTACACATTGCGGTTAATAATATTGTGATATTCCAATTCTCTCAATTGAGTGGTCAACATTTTCTTTGTAATCTCAGGAATTAATCGCTGAAGCTCGCTAAACCGCAAAACCCCGCTCGACAAAATATGATACAAAATAACCGGCTTCCATTTGCCTACGAGAATATCGAGGGCTGTTTCAACTTTACAGTCATGTGACATGGCGAAATCCCGCTCCTCTCTTAAGGTTTCCTTTTGTACACTATGTTACTTTTAAGTGTCTACTATTCAAGACTGCTCTTAAGATTTATTATAACCATAGCAGTAACTATAAAACAAGGAGGCAAATACGATTATGAATATAGCTTTATGGGTCATCCAAATCATTTTGGGGTTCATGTTTATTATGGCTGGTAGTTCAAAGGCATTCCAGTATGAGAAAACGAAAGCCAAAATGCCTTGGGTGAAGGAATACGGTCGAGGCCTGGTTACATTCATTGGGGTATCAGAATTGCTCGGCGGACTTGGGTTAATTATCCCTTTCGCAACAGGAATAGCTCCAGTATTAACTCCCATTGCTGCTATAGGATTAGGAATTATTATGCTTCTTGCTGCTATTTTTCATGCCAAAAGAAAAGAAAATCAGGCAATCGGCATGAACATCATTATTTTGGCGTTAGCTATTGTTATAGCAATCGGACGCTGGTAAAAACAAACCATCTAGGGAGGAACCAACAGAATGTCGAAGTTAAATATCGGAATTATTCTAGGCAGCACTCGTGAAGGTCGCATTAGTCCTCAAGTAGGCGAATGGGTAAAAGGAATAGCAGAGCAGCGCGCAGATGCAAATTACGAAATCGTTGATATTGCTGATTTCAATTTGCCGTTCTTAGGTACAACTGATGGCAGCGAGCCTGGCATTGCGGCTTGGAATCAAAAACTAGCTAGCCTAGACGGATTCGTATTCATCGTTCAAGAATACAATCACAGCATTTCAGGCGCTTTGAAAAATGCTATCGATTTTGCTCGTGAAGCATGGAATAACAAAGCAGCTGGTATCGTAAGCTACGGCTCTACTGGCGGAGCTCGTGCAGCAGAGCATCTTCGCGGTATTTTGGGAGAGCTACTGGTTGCTGATGTTCGTGTACATCCAACTCTGTCTTTGTTTACAGATTTCGAAAACTTCTCTGTTTTCAAGCCTGCTGAATTGCATTTGACTAATGTTAATGCGATGCTTGACCAAGTGCTTGCTTGGAGCGGCGCTTTGAAAACTTTGAGATAAGCAACTTCCTTCAGACATACAGCGCTTCAAATCGGTTTCCGGTTTGAAGCTTTTTTTATTATTAAAAGCATTTAAAATTCGTAGTCGCTATTACAAAACAAATCCTCAGTTCGTGTTAACTTATATAAAAATGACAACGTAGGAGATCAAAGCAATGGATAAGGTATTTGTTACAGGCGGCACAGGCTATGTAGGTAAAACATTAATTCAAGAAGCAATTAAACAAAATATAGAACTGATCGTGCTTACGCGTTCTGCAGCAAAAGCAAAGCAGCTAGAGGAAAAAGGCCTTAAAGCGGTCGTAGGAGATTTGCTGAAGGATGGGGAATGGCAAAAAGTTATTCAACAATGCCAGTACATCATTCACTTGGCGGCACCGCCTACTTGGGGGAAGAAGGTTACAAAAAAAGTTGCTTCCGCGTATAGTGATGGCCATTATGCAATGACAGTGCGGTTATTAGAACATATCAATCCTACTGTAATTAAAAATATTATATACGTAGCGGGAACCAGCTATTTGGGCGACAGCGGCGCTGATCGGGCAAAGGACGAAACATACCGCAGCACCCCAAAAGGGTGGGGACCTTATATTGCCCCATCTGTAAATGTGCTGGATAAGTACAAGAAGACGGGACTGCCTATTACAACCGTATTTCCAGCACAAATTTATGGTGCGGATTCCTGGACTGTACAGTTGTTTATAGAACCTTTGCATAACAATAAGCCCATCTACTCCTTAAAAGGAAATGAGCCGATGTTTTCGCCAATTCATGTGGAGGATTGTGCGAGAGCCTGCCTGCATTTAATGAAGCATGCCGCAACAGGAGAAAGCTATATTTTGTGTGATACGAATCCGATGCCTTCCGAATCGTTCAAAAATATAATAGAGCAGGAACTGCGCGTAACCGGAAAAGTAGTCAAAATTCCTGCGTGGCTGTGCCGGTTAGTAATCGGGCCTGTTCTAACGGAATACGCGACTGCGCATACTTATTTCTCGAATGCCAAGCTGCTGGCTACGGGCTTCGAATTCCGTTATCCTAACGCAAAGCAAGGCATTCCACATGTCGTTAAGCAATGGCTGGAGAGACTTCGTACAACAAATTAATGATAGCATTTGAGCTGAACGAATGGCTTCATAGTTCCTTTTAATTGTGCCTCTGCTCCTGCTTCATCAATCCATAAATATGCTGCTTTAATTCAAGGAATAGCGGATCGTTCACTAGCTCTTCCTGACGGGGACGAGGCAAAGGAACGGTAATCTCTTTTAATACGCGGGTTGGTTTTCGTGACAGCAATACGATTTTGTCAGACAGAAAGAGCGCTTCCTCAATACTATGTGTAATAAATAAAACGGTACGTTTATTATTTTCCCAAATATCCAGCAGCCAGCTTTGCATATCCAGCCGGGTTAATGCATCAAGTGCGCCGAACGGTTCATCCAGGCACATCACTTCCCTTGGGCTCAGCAAAGCCCTGATGAATGCAGCGCGTTGCTGCATGCCGCCTGACAGCATATGCGGATAAGCCTTCTCGTAGCCTTGAAGTCCAGCCTTGGCGAGCCATTCTCTGGCTGCCTCTCTTGCTTCTTTCTTAGAAGAACCTGCAAGCTCCTGCCCCATAATGACATTGTCCAGAATGGTCCGCCAAGGAAAAAGAGCGGGCTGTTGCGGCATATAGCTGATTAGCCCCTTGCTGCCTGTAACCTCTTTGCCATCCAGCACAACCTTGCCGGCAGACGGTTCGGCAACTCCACCAATGATGTGAAAAAGGGTGCTTTTCCCGCATCCGGAAGGCCCGATAATCGAAACGAATTCTCCCTCTGATGCAGTTAACGTTACATTTTCAATCACCTTGGCTGCTGTTCCTTTGCTAGAATACGTTTTGGACAGCCCATGCAGCTCCAGCTTCGTTGTTGACATGGATTCGTTCACCTGACTCCCTTACCTTTTTTGCAGCTTCGACTAGCGATTGCCGGTTCCGGCTTTACTTGCTTCTTTTCCAGTGGGTTAGCCATTTCTCCAGCAAAACGACGCAAGCGAACAATGCCATACTCAAGCATACAATGACAAAAACTCCAATAAACACCCGATCAGTACGAAATGCGGATTTTGCAATAATCATGTAGGCGCCGATCCCGGTATTTCCTCCAAGCCATTCTGCTATAAAGGCCGCCATTACGCTATAAGTGGCTGAAATCTTCAGCCCCGAGAAGAGAAAAGGCATCGCATGCGGCAGCTCTAGCTTCCAGAATAACTGCTTTTTAGTCGCACCAGACATCTGCATATAGCTGTACATCCCCGCATCCGTTTGAGCGAAGCCGTTCAAGGTCGATAACGTTATTGGAAAAAAGCCTACTATTACAATCATAATCATTTTTGGCAATAGCCCCAGCCCGAACCAGATAATTAATAAAGGTGCAAGCGCAATGATCGGAATGTTTTGACTCATAATAAGAAATGGATAAAAGGTTGCTCTGACAAATGGAAAAAAGTGCAGCAGGAAAGCCAAAGTGATCCCGGCTGTTGCACCTGCAATAAAACCGAGAATCGTCATACGGATTGTTGCTGCTGTATGCATCCAAATGCGCGGCAAGCTGATGTAAGCTTCGTTAGCAATCTCCAGTGGACTTGGCAGCATCCACTTCGGGATGTCAAACAACACGGTCGACACTTGCCATAGGATCAAAAAAAGCACAGCCGCCACAACGGGCGGCCACCAAGCTGTCAATCTCATTCTCTTCATCTTTACTGATACCCTTCAGTCAATTGATCGATAGAGATGCCTTGCGGATCAAAATGTATTTTAATCAGCGACGAGATGCTTGTGTTCCCGCCTATAGCGGAAAGCTCCTCATTTACCCTTTTGACAACCTCCAGCAGCTCTCCAAGCTCGCCTTCCATTAAAGTATCAAGCGGTCCAACAATAAATTTCACGCCCGACTCTCGAAGGATTTCCACTGCACGATCCATAAATGGAGCAGAGTCCTCCGTACGCGCAATCGCTTCAAAGCTCATTACTGCATTTGGCATCGAAATTCCTCCCTTATTTCGCAGGCAAAAACTCATTTGTGAAGGCTGCCTCTGCATCGAATTCCTTATCCAGCAAATTGTATTCCTTCAGCCAGCTCGCGTAATTTTCCCAAACCTCTTGCTCTTGCAAGCCCCATTGAGCAGCATCGTCTTGGTAGCGAGGGCTCAGCCATTTCTGACTGGCAATAACCAGGTCCTTATCCAGCTCCGGCACAGCTTTCAACAATATCTGAGCGGACTCCTCCGGATGGTCAATCGCATATTGATAGCCTTTAGCGGTAGCTGCCATAAACGCTTTTACCAGCTCAGGCTGTTCTTTCATCGTTTTCTCATTTGTTATAATAACCGGTGTGTAGTAGTCCAGCTTTTCAGAATAGTCGGTTAGATAAATCGAATCAAGTTCGAATCCGCGCAGCTCAGCCTCAATTCCTGTCCATCCATAATAGATCCATGAAAAATCGATATCGCGCTGCACAGATGTAAAGAAGTCTGCTTCACCCACATTAAGAATTTCCACTTTATTGACATCCGCACCGCCGTCTTCCTTCATTAAGGACTCCAAAATGGCAGGCTCTGCTGCAGCTCCGAAGCCGCCGTATTTCTTTCCTTCGAAGTCTTTCGGGGATTTAATATTTTTAGCAACAGGTGAAGCGAACACTGAAGTATTATGCTGGATAACTGCTGCAATAGAGACAACCGGCACACCTTCAACACGCGCATCCGTTACGCCTTCTTGGAAGCTGACGCCAAAAGGCACTTGACCTGATCCTACGATCGCATTCGGACCGCTTGCACCAGGTAAAATAATATCAACATTCAAGCCTTCTTCGGCATAATAGCCCAGATCCCGGGCAGCATACAGACCCGTATGGTTCGTATTCGGCGACCAGTTCAGCACTAAAGTAACATCGGTTAAAGGCTTGTTATTGCCTTCGCCAGCTTTTTGTCCAGCATTTCCATCCTGTTTTTTGGAACAAGCGGTAAGTACAAGCAGTACAGCGATCAAAATAAAAATACTTTTTCTAGTCATTTTTTGCACAGTGTTTCTCCTCCTAGTATGTCTAAACCATTATTGAGCCAAGGATAAACGGCTTCGCGGCCTACTTCAGTACAAAATCACCTATCGGTGACCTAACCTGCCATCATCGTGTGTAAAAAAACAAGCGATGCTTCCGATATCTATTTAGCCGCCTATCTTCTTTGTGGTGCGGTCATTAATGACCGTTAGAACCAAAAAACAGTTATTTTTGTTTAATATACGGACATTTATGACCATTAGAAGAAAATTCCGTCGAATTCTCTAGCTTTTTTCTCGCTAACGGACATTTCTGTCCGCTAGAAAGGGGTAGTTGGCGAAAAATGAGCGCTAACGGACACCAGTGTCCGCATCATTAGGATCCATTCGAGCTCAACAGCCGCGGCGTACGCCAAACAACAGATCTGCCCATCATCATCCCTGTTGCACCACAACGCATACTTCATGTTACGGTATGGCAGCAGATAGTAGATCCTCCGAGAAGTGATTTGCATTTTGATATACTTATTCACAATTTTAATAGATGCATAATTTCCTAAATAACCCAAAAAACGCCCCTGATCTTAACGATCCAAGGGCGTTGTTTACACTCCACATGAAATATACTGCGAATTGTGCGTCACATCTCCCTACGCTGGCATTATCCAGATCAGGTTAACGGGTCAGTGTCTTAAGGGACACAATCTCAGCCGGCCGATTCCAGCACCCCAGGCAATATGCTATTGTTAAAAATTAATTTATGTCTTGCATGCAATGGCCTTTGCGCCTATCATTATAGCTCGAATGACTTCCATTGTCTACAGTGTTATTCTAATCTATATAACTTCAGCTGGGAGAGATACAAATGAACCTGAAACCAAATATGATCGATCAAATTCGAAGCGTATCTTTACAATCGGAAAATGAAGGCGGTCTGGCGCGGGATGCCTTGAACTTAATTTTAGAGCGCAATTGGTTTAAACTATTTGTGCCTAAGGCATTGGGCGGAGAAATGGCGGCTTTGCCGGATGCACTTAAAATTTTCGAGTATGCTTCATGGGTCGACGGAAGCTTTGGATGGCTGACAACAATCGGTGCCGGCGGTGGATACTTTGCTGCGTTCATGCAGCCTGATACAGCTAAAAGCGTCTTTTCACCACCGCAAGCTGTCATCGCAGGCAGCGGCGCGCCAACTGGAACAGCAGTGCGCACTGAAGGAGGCTATATTGTAAACGGAAAATGGAGCTTCTGCAGCGGCTCCGAGCATGCCACCACCTTCACTGCCAATTGTATAATCGAAAGTAACAACTCTGACAACCCAGAAATTCGTGCATTTGCATTCTCGCCTGGGCAGGTAGAAATCGTTCACGATTGGCGAGCATTCGGTCTAAAGGCAACCGACAGCCACTCCATGATCGTAAATAATCAGTTTGTGGCAGATGAAAGAACGTTTAGCTTAACCGAGCAGCTTGCCTTCTTGGATGAGCCATTGTTCAGCTACCCGTTTCTGCCTTTCGCCCAGGCCACATTTTGCGCAATCGGCATTGGCATCTCCAGACATTTTCTGGATGAAGCCAAATCGCTTGCTGAGCGAAGACAGCAGGCATGGCAATCAACAAGAGCAGGAAGATACGAATTTATAATGGGACTTATCAGGCAAGCAGACAATCAATTGAGCAGCGCAAGCCGCACTTTTTATGAGACAATTGATCAGTCCTGGAATAGCCATATGGATCAGCAGCCATTTACTCCTGAAGAGATCACAGAAATTAGCAAGGTATGCCAGCAGACCTCTAGAACAGCGTTAGCTTGCGTACAAAACCTGTTTCCTTACATGGGCATATCAGCCATTATGGAGGACGAGCCTATCAATCAAATTTGGCGTGATTTGCAGACTGCGTGTCAACATAGCTTGCTGGTGCCGTTTGAAGGGGAATAATCTTAACGCACGATCCATACAACAATAGAAAACGACTGCCAGTTAGACTTAAGAGTCAAACTGGCAGTCGTTTTCTGTAGTTCTAACCGAATTTAGACAGAGTGCAGCACCATAGTCATTAGCAAACTAAGATTTCTACGATTAATCAAGATGTTGTCGGCGAGCCTATAGTTATCTCCCGCTTTGCTAGCCACTGACAACTCAGTTCCCCGACAAGCTGCGACATTGGCTCATGACCATCGCTTGTAACAACAAAACATTCTTCAATTCGATTCGAGCCATCGGGATGGCCAAATAAGCTAATATCGGTGTTCACGGTCATACCTGTCAAGAAAACACCTGTAGAATTCTCATTTGGATAGGGTGATTCAGCCTCAGCTACACCACAACCATGAAGAGGCGGGTAAAGATCATACTGCGATACTCCCTGTTCTCTAAAATAATGCTTTACTTCCTTTACCATATCCGCCATTCGGATTCCTGGTTTAATTGCTGCCTTTCCTCTCTCATTTGCTTCTATTAACAAATCTATAAATTTCTTTTGTTGCTCTGATGCTGCCCCAACCACAAATGGAAAATTGATCGACGCTATATATCCCTCGTATTGAACCGCAAGCGCAGCCATGACCATATCTCCATCTTCGACAACTTTTTGTGTTGCTCTTCCAATTATCGTGGCAACACGCTCACCGCTCGACACGAGGCAGAACGGAATATACTCTGCACCTTCTTGAAATGCCGCCTCATGTGCCGCTGCTGCTAGTTGTAATTCAGTTACACCGGGCTTTGCCCTTTGCAGCAATGCTCTATACGCACAATCCGCAATGCGTGCCGCTTCCTTTAAACAAGCAATTTCCTCACTCGTTTTCAATAGACGCTGTTCGAATAGAATGGCATTCGCATCAACTACTTCACTGCCAGGAACGCTGTCTCGAATCGCTATATAAACAGTGTGCGGCATAGCATCCATTCCAACAATTCCTATTTTCCCGAACGTCCCCTTGCTTCTCAGCTCCTCAAAAACCTTTTGGAAGCTAGTATAGTTTGCTTGAGGATACTCAATTTCATCAGGCACGGTTATGCAGGAGAAGTCCGGCACAAACCGAATATCTGGCCATACGCTCATCTCTTTACACATGACTTCCCCCTCCGGTGCTGCCAATAGTATTGGCTCTCCAGTCATAGGTACAATAAGTGCTCCTCTTTCAAAAAGCGGCCAGAAGTTACTCACATAGCGCAGGCTTTCCCTTCTATACTCATCGCCATAAATAAGACAAGCATCAAGCCCTTCCTGGTGCATCACTTCTTTCAGCCTAGCAATTCTTGCTTCGAAATGCTCCAGCTTCAATTTTTTCAAATCCAACCGCCTCCAAATCATGATCATTTATGGCAACTCAATAAGCGATACATCATCGACCCATATTGCATCCGTGCCTGACATGAAGAAATAGATATGATTATACTCATTTGCCGCATTAAGATCCGGCTCATATTCCAGCTCAAGCAGCTGCCACTCGCCATTCAGAGCAATAACTGCATTGGCTGTTACTGGATTATTGCCGCCGCCTGGCAGCATCTCATAGATGGACATGCTTGCTGAACCTGCAGTGAGCCCCTTCACCCAAGCACTCAGCTTATACCGTTTGCCGGGCGCAAGTTCAAAATCCTGCAGCGATCTGGCCATTGCATATTCGGCTCCTTGCAGCTCAATCTTTAAGGAACGTCCGCCACTATGAGCCGTCTCATGATCCCATACGCCAGACGCTGAAAACCAGCGGTCCGGAAAACTGGACGGCGTAGCGATTTCAAATCCCGAATTATATAGCAAATTGCCACCTTCAGGTGAATCTATCTCTGTTATTACCACATCGTCAATCCATAACTTATCCGTACCTGACATAAAGATGTAAACCCAGTGATGGTCATATGACATCGTTAATTCAGGTTCATATTCCAATTCGATCGACTGCCATTGATGATTGGCACTAGCATCCACATTGGCCGCCATCGTAGTCGTCCCTCCTGTGCCGACTCCATAGATGGACATGCTTATACTGCCAGACGAGGCTCCTTTGACCCGCGCGCTCAGCTTGTAACGCTTGCCGGGCTGCAGCTCGAGATCCTGGTCCGCACGTGTGAACACGTACGGTGCGTCATTCAAGTCCAGTCTCAACGAATGGGTGCCGCTATATTTTTCCGTATGATCCCACTTCGCTGAAGTCGAAAACCAGCCCGCTGCAAAGCTTCCTTCATTACCATACTCAAAACTAGCATTCTCAACGAGATTAGTCTGGCTTTTTGACTGTTCCAGATGGATTGGATAGAAATCGCCCGGATTCCAGACCATACCTCCCCCCCATGTAATAAAGCGTTCCTTGCCATGGAAGTTTCGGAAGAAGAAGCCATAGAGTGTATCGATATTCGCTGGATCGACGCCAATGCTGGCAAATGGAATAACTTGAATGGCATTCCATCGGTCTGTGCCTATATGGGCGCCAGCATACCACTCCCCATTATAGGAAGGGTCTTGGAATGACTTGTACTCGAATTTCACCTCAGCCGGATTAGAAAAGAAACCATAGTAAGTGCCTTCCCTGTTTCCAGTAACATAGGTTTCAACCGAGTCATCCGCACCGCTGCTCCACCATTCACCTGGAGCGCTCTCGCTGACAACCATACTGTCCAGATCGTTATCGAAATTTTCATAGCCGACATACAGATTTTCATCATCCCACAGCAGGTATACCTTCGTTTCTTCCGGTACTTGCAGCTTAGTACCAATTTCCCGGAAATCGTTCATTGGCACTGCCTCTGTCCAAGGACCAGAACTGAAATCCGTCGCATTCATAATATCCGATTTACTATAGCTCGTTTTATATGCTGTTGCTGATAAATTCGGCAGTTGCCCAACTGTGAATACCATCTTTTCAAACGTTGTTTTAATAGGGGCAATGCGCTGCTTGCCCTTGGCATCCGCCAGTTCCCACGCAGTATCCAGAGCAGCTTGCGCAGCATCCGCTATTCCGGCCTGAATAACATATCGGCCAATATATTGACTTTCCCTAGAATAGACGCTAACTGGTTGCTGGTCATAATTATAGCCCTGCTCGATCAAGTCATAATAATTGCCCATCGCTTCAGCCGCCGCCCCGTAAGCTTTGGTCAAGAATTTGTCCTTCAACGCTTCCAGATCAGCATCAGGATCCCAATACAAATTGTGGATGAGCCAATATTGCAAGGCGTTGATACCCCAAATATCGCTGTTGTCTACCTGTCCTTCAGGCAATACACCCGTAATGCCAAGATCGCGATAGTATTGCAGATCCGCTTGGACTTTGCCGGCAATTGGCCTTTCATATACATTGTTGGAGCAACAGCCATAATAATTGTACATCACAATATTTTGCGTCTTCGCTGCCCAAGCCTCTAGCTTCAGCTTGTAGCTATAGTTCGAATTGTTTTGATCCGCTGTATTGAATGGAGCCCTCGCGTCTTCCGCAGCCGGCGCCATTACAATAATAATATTGTCTTCCAGTTCGACCTTAGGCGGTGTATCAGTGAAGAAATATGCAAATGTCGGAATTTTTACATTTGGATGAGTCTGCTTTAGATCCGCCGCCACTTTATTCAGAAATGTAAAGAACACAGTTGATTTATACGCAGGATCTTCCGGTTGAACGGTAAGCCCTGCCGGAGTTGTGAACGGCTGATTGCTAAGCTCTCCTTGGCTGAATACTTGGTTATCCATAATGCCGACCCCAACATATTCCAGCGGCTGGACGGAGAGCAGCGCCCTCATCTCATTGGCTACAATTCCCGGCACATCCGGATGATAAAAATTAATTTGTGAACGATCCAGCGTGACAGGCACATATTCCCCATTAATTTCGTTATAGTACTCAGGGTGCGCTGCAAAATACTTCTCATTAGGCAGCCAGGAGTCTAAATTGTGACCAAGCAGGAACGGTGTAATTCCGACACGGTCATGCCTGTTCCAATACTGCACATTGCCCATTTCAGCCAGTTTAGTATTTAATTTGTTGCGCGCAAGCATCTTTTCTGTGTCCAAATCGGAGTGGAACTCCCCATATTTGCCCGAACCTGTCGTATGCCACCCTCTTAGCTGAAACGGCGATTTTTCAGCATAATCAACCTTCTCGGCAATAATCGTTGACTGGTTTTCATAAAGGGTTCCTATATCTACCGAGCGTGTCCACAGCATATCTGCGTTTTGTTCCAGGAAATCATAAACGCCATTTAACACGCCTCGTGATTCGTCACCAATAATGTATATACGGCTGCCCTCTTTACGGATAGCAAAGCCATCTGACTGGGCAAGAAAACTGAGATCAGCTGCATACAAGCTTGCAAGCTGCGGCTCGGTGCCGGGTGTAGCAAGCACAAGCTCCACTTTATCGCTAGCATGGCTTGAACTGACCATCGTAATCTCTGGCATTGGCTCTTCCTGTGCGTTCACTTCAATCAGCTTAATATCATCTACCCACATGGATTCTGTTTCCGACATGAAGAAGTAGACATTATTGAAATTGTAGTTGGCAGTCACAGGTGGTGCATAGTCCAGTTCCACCAATGTCCATTCGTCAGTTAATGTACTTACCGTACGGGCCGTAACAGGATTGCTGCCGCCGCTAGCTTGCCGCTCGTGAATCTCCATATTCATATTTCCTGCACCCGCCGATTTCACCCATGCGCTTAACTTATATTGTTTTCCTGGCGTCAATTGCAGTTCCTGTTCGCTCCTGGCAAACATATAGGAATTGCCGTCAAGATCTATGCGCATCGAATGGGCGCCTGATCTCCATACTGCTGCATCCCTTACAGCAGATGGTGAGTACCAGCCTTGCAGATTACCGCCATTATTGTGTTCAAACCCCTGATTAACAAGCAGGTTCGATGCATACTGGACAGGCAGCGAAAGCGTATTGAGCGTAACACCGCCGCTTGAAGTTGCCTTTACTTCTATGACATAGCTGCCATCAGCCAACGCTTCCGCCATTTGAAAAGAGCCTCGGATAATTTTTCGTTCATATGCCCCCACTGACACGTCCGCCGGCAAGTTGACAGGAATGGCACTATTGCTAGTTTGTACAAGAGAGATTACGGCAGGACTTGCCTCGTTATTTACGATATGCACTTCAAGTGGATAGTGCCCGCTTTTAGCGAGTGACATTTCACTGTTTGCAAACAAGATGCTAACAGCCGCCGATGAATCCCTTTTAAAGATTGGCAGCTCTGCCCCGCTTACGAGCTTGACTGACTCTTGCAATTCCTGGGCTGCATAGAGCAGCATTTCATCCGCCTCCGAGCCAATCAAGATATCAGAATTGGCGACACCCGAATTGACAATCGTCAAAGGAATGCCAGGGCTAGGGCTTGGACTTGGGCTTGGGCTTGGGCTTGGACTTGGACTTGGGCTTGGACTTGGACTCGGACTTGGGCCCGGCTCAGAATAGTTGCCAGGTACAGTGACAGTCGGCTGACTGCGAGTATCTTTAGCCACCAGCACATTGTCAATAGTAGCTGTTACATTCGCAGCAAAGCTTACTTTTTGCGGCCACTTATTCAATCGAGCACCTGACACATTAAATATGGCCCGTTCAATCGTTCCTTCTCCTGTTACTGCAGCAGGTGCATTGAATGTCATAACGGCCACTTTGGCAGATGCCGCCAAATCAATCATACCGCTTGCGTTCATATGCAAAGCTTGAATTTCAGTACCTTCACCTGCCGTCATTTTAATTTTGCCATCCCACTTGTCTACACGTACGGCTCCTGCCACCGTCGAATCAAGCAGCATAATTCCTTTCTCTCCGCCTCCAAGAATGTATACGGAGCCTAATACAGTGACGGACTCCAGCAGCACTTCGCCGTCATTTACACCTTGAGTGATATACAAATCCCCATGTATTGTCATATTTCTTAATTGAACATTCGCGCTGTTGACGACAAGGTTGCCAGTAACATCTTCATTATAAGTACCAGGTTGGTTCACTAGTGTTCCCATCACATTTTGAATCATTTGCACAACCTCAGCCCGAGTTATGTTTTTTCGCGGGCTGAACAAATTATTTCCGCTTCCTTTCACGTATCCCTTTGCCTGCAAGGCTGCCACTTCAGCGGCGGCGTACGCAGCAATATTATTTGCATCAGCAAAGGCTTCTACTGCTTCAGGGCCAGAGCTTACTTTAAAAGCACGCGCAATGATAACAGCAGCATCCTGACGAGAAATGTTTGTATCAGGCGAGAACTTCCCATTTCCAGTACCGTTAATAATTTGAAAGGCATGCAATTTGCTAACATCATGCATATACCAGGCACTGTTTGCCACATCCGAGAACGGAGTGCTGCCATCTGAAATAGCTGGAAAATTAAACACTCGGTTGATAAAAGCTGCGAATTCGGCGCGTGTCACAGAACTGTCCGGACGATATGTGTGATCGCCAAACCCGTTCAATAAACCGCTTTCAATCCATGATTGCATAACATCAAACGCCCAATGCTTTGAAATATCCGATAAATTTTGCTGAGCATTCACACCCTCACTTGCTGCCTCAGCCTTTATTGGCGGATATAGCATAAGCAGCATGCAAGTAATTATAGCCAACGACAAAAAACGATTTCGTTTGGACCTGTTACTCGTATACATAATAACCGCTCCTTCACTATTATTATCGAGTCCTCCTTGCATTTCTCCCTAGCCTGGCAATAATCATTCTGCTGCAATCACCCCCTGCTTTTGACTGACATAATTACAAGCTTACTTCCACAATTACCGCCCCTCGCCCGGGTACATACAAACTAAACTGGGAATCACGTGCCTTAACAGGGACACCAGGAAACTCAGTCAAGACATCAATCTGCTGTATGGAGCTGCCCATCTGAACATGTGCGGATTTATAATTGATGTGTAAATTAGTCAATAACAGGCGGTAACGCCGCGGAGCTATCTCTAATGTAGCAACGCGAATGTAGGATTTATTTTTTAATATTTTTGGTGCTGCGGTAACTTCAATCAGATCCTCCACTATGCGGCTAATAAACGACTCTGCCATGGGATGGAAATGCAAGCTTTCCGACCAAGTGATCCCATCGTTAATTCCACCCACTTCTTGCGTCAGTCCATTTGAACCTTGGGACTCTTCTTCCATAAAGTAAATTTTGCCGGCCTCGCTTCCAGGATCACGAATTACGCAAAAATACTTTTGTTCACGAAGGCCGCTTTGAATACCAAAGTGCTTTAAGGACATAGCAATCCGCTCCGTCATCCGCCCGATCAGAATTGCAGCCCCTCCCCGATAAGCGAGTATAGTTTGCAGTTCATCATCCGGCATCAAATGCAGATTAGTTACAAGTATTGAGCTGTTATAGTTAGGGATATCTTCTATTCGAATAGCTGCATGTATCGGTGCTCCACGCACCAACAGCTCATTCGTGTACTTATGAACAGGCCAATTGCGATAATCGATATATTCGCGCATAGATGACTGCAGCATCGCATCTGACCATACCACTGCGGCTCCCGCTATGCGTTGCGGCTGCGCATCAAATCCTAAATCCCAGCGCGCAGTAATCCACTTCCAGTTCTCCCGGCTTATACAATCTCCAAGACAAGCCATAAAACCAGCTGCACAGCGCCTTACTTGATTACCTCCAGCCAGATACATATTCGTTAAGGAATGAATATCCCGCTCCAGTACGGTAGGTGCATGACTGATCGCATCCCATTGCTCATGAGTATCATGAAGCGCATTTAAACAAATCAGCTTCGTATCCGGCACATAAGCTTTAATCATCATTAGCATAGTCATAAATTCAGAACCCGGTTCATATTCGGTTTCCCCGGCTCCTGCTGAGAGAGACGCGCCGACAGTCTCTACGATAAACCCATCAATCCCTGTATCAGCCAGCAGCTTGTAATCTACGCCGTAACGATATAGCGCTTCAAACGGATCTCTTGTCCAGGCGGTATTCACATAGGCTTTTTTCCCGATTTTGCGTATCGCAGCCATAATTTTTTGCCAAAGCTGCGCCCATCTGCCGCTGTGGAATTGCACCCATTCCATCCGCTTGTTATTCCAGATCCAGTCTGCGCGCCGTACCATTTCATCCCGCATGCCATCACATGAAGCATGCAGCGTTTCCGGCAGCTCCACACTGCTCCAGTGCATAAATTGCTCCACCATATCATCGGAATAATCGCTTTCCGCCAGAGTCAGCCTTGGGCTCGTATAGCCATCAGCGCCATGGTAGCCGTCGAATCCGTAGTCCTGCAGCACCTGAACGAGCTCCGTTACAAATTTGTCTTCATACAGGCTGCCGTCCTTCATACGCCTTAGCGGATTAATTCCCGGGAAAGGCTCGCCCGTCTTGCGCATTTCGTACAACTCAGGATGAGCGCCACACCACGCACTTTTACGCAGCTCTTCACTGCCATCCTCCCCATCAAATTGAAAAATATCGAAAAAGGCGCAGTATACTTCAATACCATGCTTCTGAAACTCACGAACCAAATTACGCAGCTCATAATTCGTCCATCGCTGCCTGCTGCGATCTTTGCTATAGGGGCGGGCACCGTATGAACAGATTTCCATAGGCAATTCCCGTTCATCCTCCATTCCCATATGCCCATGGACAAAATCAGGCGTGTAAAACAATAAAGAAATGCTTTCAGGTATAAATCCCGCATTATCAAGATAGGCCCCAACAGCATAATCCGGCTGCTGATTGTCAAAGCCAATTAATTCAATCCAGATCCATCGCTCATAATGGATACTCATTGCACACTCATCCTTTCACACTTCCAAGTACAATTCCCTTTACAAAAAAACGCTGTAGAAACGGATACACAATAAGGATTGGAAGAGCTCCTAGAAAGATTTGCGCCGAACGTGTCGTTCTCTCGGAAATTTCCAAAATCCCGCTTAAATTGTTAGGGTCCGTCTTCATAGGATTGCTGTTAATAACCATCAATTGCAAATACGTTGACAGCGGATAATTTTGAGGAAAATTCATATAGATCAGGCCGTCAAACCAAGAATTCCAATGAAATACCATTGTAAATAAGGCGATTGTCGCTATTACCGGCAACGACATCTGGATATACATGCGGCATAGCACTGTCCAATGCCCTGCCCCATCCATAAAAGCGGACTCTTCAACTTCCCGCGGCAACCCCCGAAAAAAGTTAAGCAGTAAAATAACATTGAATACAGAAACCGCACCTGGAATAACAAGCGCCCATATCGTATCGATCAACCCTGTCTTGCTTACAACGATGTAAGTCGGAATAAGCCCGCCGCTGAATAAAATCGTAAACACAAAAAACCAAGCGTAAAAACTGCGGCCGTACAAATCTTTCTTCTCCTTGGACAATGGATAGGCAGATAAAATAGAGAGTCCCATACTAATGACAAAGCCGAGCCCGAACCGCTGCAGCGTAATTAAAAAAGATAAAATAAACTCTTTTTTTTGCATGATATATTTATAAGAAGACAACGTGAAATCAACAGGGATCAAATTAACCAGGCCCGCCGAGGCTGCCGAGCTGGAGCTGAAAGAAATGGCCAGCATTTGAATTAAAGGCAGCAGACATAGCAGTGAAAGAGAGATAAGGAAGAGATAGTTTCCTACAACAAACACTTTCCTGCCGAAAGAAGCTTGGCGCAGCATATTAACCCTTCCTTTCATCAAAAAATACGATAGTTTACTAGCCGGTACGCTAAGAAATAAGATAGAGCAATTAGAATAAACGATACGAGCGACTTAAATAAGCCAATTGCCGTAGCCACCCCAAACTGCGCATCAAGCAGCCCCATCCGGTAAATCAATGTGTCAAGAATATCGCCGCTCTGATAGACACTCGGGCTATACAAATTAAACACTTGATCGAACCCGGCATTTAGAACATTGCCCAGGCTTAGTGTCGCCATTAGTACAATAATTGGCACCATACCGGGAAGCGTCACATGCCATACTTGCCGGATATGACTTGCCCCATCCACAACGGCTGCTTCATACAAAGAAGGATTGATACCCGTAATTGCTGCTAGAAAGACAATGGTACTGAAGCCGAATTCCTTCCATACATCGGATACGATTAGGGCGAAAGGAAACCACTTATTGCTTCCAAGAAAAAAAATGGTGTCCATTCCCGCTGCCTGCAAAACCTGATTCACAATTCCTTCAGAAGGGGACAAAATATCAACCATTATGCCGCCCAAAATTACCCATGACAAAAAATGAGGCAAGTAGATTAAGGTCTGGACCCCACGTTTGATAAACATATTTTTCAGTTCATTTAATAGGATGGCAATAATAATCGGCACGATCAAACCAAGCAAAATTTTCATAGATGCAATATAAACAGTGTTATACAATACCTGCCAAATATCAGGCATCTGCAAGATATAACGGAAATTACCCAATCCAATCCAATCCGAGCCGAATATCCCTTTGATCGGTATAAATTTTTGAAAGGCAATAACAATCCCCGCCATAGGATAGTAGCTATAAATAAGCAGTACAATAATACCCGGAATTAACATGAGATGGAGAGAGGATTGACGCTTCAGCTTCTGAATATTCATGCTCCCTCATATCCCGTCTTGCCATCATCCATAAAGGCAGCCGGGTTGCCGCACATAAGCGTCTCAATTTGCTCTGCAGTTATGCCGGCATCCTCCATCATCGGTATTATATTAGTAATCATATGGTCATACCCCCAACCCCCGTAACGATGCAAACAGGTTTTCAGGCAAACATCAGTCGATATTAATATTTGAGAAAGAAATCCCCAGTCAATGAGTTGTTTAATGGCCATAACCCGCTCAATATCTCTGGCGAACATTCCCCTAAGCACACTTCGATCCCGCTTATCCGCATAAAATTCCTTGCCGAAATTATCGAATTCAACATATACGCCAAGGTTTAACAAGTCTTTAATATACGCCATTCGGATATCCACATCGATGTGGTTAATACAGACTTTCTCAGCCGCAGCCCCATGCTGGGTAAGCAGATCAACAATTTCATAGCCATTTGTACTATACAAATCTGTATGCACGTGCAAGCCTAGTCCGGTCTCCTTCTGCACAATCGCAGCGGCAAGCAGTGCCTTTCTTTCATTCGGATATATGATCTCGCTAGTGCCAATTTCTCCTATTACACCGGCTTTAATCGTTGTTCCATCTATACCAACTCGAATTTCGTGCAATAATTCTTCTACAATGCTATCCACCGTCTTAGCATCCATATCAGGCGGATGGGAACCGCGTACATAGTAGCCGCAGCCTGCTATAATATTTAAATCTAATTCCCTAGCCAAGCCCGCTAATAAAACAGGATCTCTTCCGATTTCCCTAAGTGTGAGGTCGACAAACGTCTTTCCCCCAGCTTTCTTAAATTTCAACAGCTCATTCCGAATGACATCCTCATCATCAATGACCGCATTATCCAAAACTGCATACGGATTGCGCATCAGCTTCCCGAGATTGCGTATATTTACTTGTTCATTGGCAAGCCTCTGTTGTGAAATTCCTATTGGAGCAGGCACTAATTTTCTAAGATCGATAAAGGCATGCTCATGAGGCAGAACCACACCGAGGCTGTCCTTACTTACCCTGCCCGTTACAGTCATAATTGACAAACCAACCATCCCCTAACCGCTTTTTATTCAAGGAAGCAGGTCCGTATTAGACCTTGCCTCCCTAAGGTGAAACGGCTGTCGCCATCCTTTGACGGCGCAGTGCGATTCATTCCGAGAAATATAAGATACGTATAGAGGTGAAGCCTATACTTGCTTATATTTTAAATAAGCTCTTATCTGTCTTTATGCTTACTTACTGGCCTTCCATTTTGCTACTTCTTCTGTAATTTTATCGCCGCCAAGGTTTTTCCAATTGATTACAAACTCATCGAAAGCATCTATGGAGGATTCACCCATCACAATCTTCGTAAACGTTTCCAACTCCATTTTTAACAAAGTAGCTTCTTTCTCCACCATGGTAGGCGTTGGACCGGATATAAATTTCGTCATCTTGAATTGATCCTTCGTATGATAGTCATACAAGATCGTTATTGCATCAAAGAATCTTGTAAAACCCCAACCGCTCATATCCCCATTGTTGAAATCGTTAATCCCCTTATAGAAGCTAGCCTGCCCTGGATTGCTCGTTAAATTAAGCAAAGATTCATCCTGCTTTTCCACTGCTTTGGATACATATTCATAGGTCTCCACATTTTGAATCGGGTTGGCTGCTTGTAATAAAGCATATTGCCACTTATCTACATCCCCATTGCGGTTCATATCGGTAAGCGGATACTTGCCCCGATCCCAATCATGACTTGCAGCATTTAGGAGCTTGATAGCCGCTTCAGGATTTTTCATCCCTTTTCTGACCACGTAATATTGATTCACATTGTATTCAGTTTGCGGCTGCGCCGGAGTATTGTCGATAGATGGCAGATGGAATGGCTTCCACTCCATCTTTTCATCCAGGCTCTTGCCATCTAGAAACAGGAGCGGCGACCAGTCGGCCCCATAGAACATCCCTAATTTCCCTGCATTTACGGTTTGAATAAACTTTTCTTTATCCTTCACGCCAAACTCCCGGTCAATATGGCCATTGGCATACATTTCTTGCAGCTTGGCAAGCGCCTGCTTCATCTCTGGTTGAATACTTCCGTAAACAAGCTGTCCGGAATCATCCTCCACCCAGCTTTTTGGATAAGCATGATAACCATTAAAGAACCCTTCAAGCCCCGGCTCCAGACCGTAAAAATCTTTTGCTGCACCCAGTCCATACGTATCATTTTTTTGGTTGCCATCTGGATCTTGTGTAACGAATGCTTCCGCAATGCTGAATACATCCTCCATCGTTTTCGGCTCAGGAAGCCCCAACTTTTCGAGCCAATCCGTTCGTACCCATAAAAGCGGGGCTGTGTCGAATGAACCTGAGTTAACCGGCAGCCCCAGCAGCTTTCCATCGAAGGTTGCTGATTCTATGCCCAATCCTCCGTCTTTCATTAGGAGTTCCTTCATTTTAGGCGCTCCATATTGTTCCAGCGCTTCTGTCAAATCAGCCAGTTGGTCTGCCTCGACCAATTGATTGAACTGAATGCCATCGACAGGCATAATATCAGCCAATTTGCCTGATGCCATCGCTATATTGAACTTTTGCTCATATTGAGACGGATCGGAAACCCACAAGTATTTGATTTTAATACCGAACTCATTTTCGTACAGCTTTGTCCATGCATTGTTTTCAATCGTTTCACCGTTTTCAAATTTCAAATTTGAATTTACAGTCCGGATTGCTGTTACTTCAATCGGCGGATCAATTTTTCCAAATGGATCATGGTTGGCCACTTCCACTGTTTCAGTTGGTTTTACTCCGTTGTCCGACGGCTTTGTTCCTCCGTTTGTACCGTTCTCCTCAACTTTGCCGCTGCAAGCTGCCAGCAAGACGAATGCGCATACCACCATAGATAGAAGTACAGATTTTGTCGAGTTACCCAGCATATTTTAGCCCCCTGTTCCTTTTTCCTTTCACCTCTAATTGTAAAATAACGCTTTCATGCGATCTATCAACAATCCTTGCCTTTCTTTGCGTTTGCTGTCCTCTTTAATTGTCTTTCTATCAAAAAGTTCTCCCGATACTCCTGCGGGGTCATTTGAAAAATACGTTTAAACGAACGATTAAACTGGGACGGAGCCTCATAGCCTGACGTTATAGCGATCTCCTGAATCTTCATAGTTGTGTCTTCCAATAAATCCTTTGCTTTCTTCATCCGTTCATTCGTAATATAATCCGACAACATTGCTCCAGTCGTCCGTTTGTATAAACGCGACAGATAGGTTGGACTATGATGGACCAAGGTAGCCAACGCCGTTAAGCTCAAATCACCATCCAAATTTGTTTTGACATATTGTTGAATGAAATGAATGAGCCGTTCCGTTTGCTCTCCCCTGACAGACTCATAAAGAGATGATAGCTTGTCCGAATCCTGAATTAGCATTTCTTGACCTTGGCCTGCGTATTGCGCGAGCAATTTTTTCAAATGATCAAACTGTCCCCCTATATCTTCCCAACTGCATGGCTCTTTCCCAATTACAAACGAAACTGGATACTTATAAAGTTGTATGCAGGATTGCTGAACAGATTCCATAATGGAGTAGACCCTCGTTTTCAAATGCTGCCAGGCACGATGCTCCTGTTCCCCTTCAGTCTGCTCGCCGGACCTTAACGCTATCGGTTGAATAAGCCAAACAATCTTGTTCAAATCAAATGTGACTGATAGCTGAATGCAAGTGGTCGCTAAATACTCCTCGGCAATATTTTGACATGCATAGAGTAACAGCATTCTGTCAGCTTCACTTACTTCTCCATTCCAGCCCTCTATACTTCCAATTACAACGAATACCTGCTTATTCGAAAGTAAAGAAATATCGGATTCAAGCAGTTTGTGCTCGCGTTCTTTTACAGAGAGTGCAGGTTCTGCCATTAACTTGAATAAAGTGCTTTTCTGAATGGCCGCAATGGCCGATTGCAGTTTCGTTCTAGCTTTAATGTCATGATTAATCCGTTCTTCGGCCTTGTCCAGCTCATCAATGGCTTTGTTTAACGCAGCAAGCAGAACGTGGTCATCTTCCGTTTTGAGCACATAGTCAACAATGCCACCCATGCGAATCGCATTACGGGCATAATCAAACTCATTGAAGCCAGTCAAAAATATAACTTTACACATCGGCCAGCTCTCTATAATCCGCTCATGCAGTTCAATACCGCTCATCCCTGGCATACGGATATCTGAGATGACAACATCGATCCGATTATGGGCAAGGCAGTCCAGCGCTTCGTAAACGTTATATGCCCGGTATGCCTCCAGGTCCCAATGCCCTGCCTCGTTAAGTAGCAGATTAATATTATTCACAATAAACGGCTCGTCATCTACAATAAGTATCCTATACATATTCGTTAGTCTCCTTTGCTGGTCGGAAAGTATATTTGAACAATTAATCCCTTGTTAGGTCCCTGCATCACTTCAAGCCCGCCTCGTTCACCATATTTCAACTTCAAACGACGCTGGATATTTACGAGTCCCGTCGTCTCCCCCTCTTTCTGAAAGGCCAGTTGACGAGTCAACTCTATAAGCTCCTGTTCCTGCATCCCTGCTCCATTATCCTCTACTACAAAATACAATCTGTCATCCATGCTCTTAAAATAAATCGTTAATTTCCCGCCTGCGATTGTTTCACTAAGCCCATGCTCATAAACATTTTCAACCAAGGGCTGTAAGATCAGCCTCGGTATTTTGATATCGTGAAATTCCTGGGGCAGTTCCTCAAATTTCACATCAATTCGGTTTGAAAAGCGTATATTTTGAATTTCCACATAGGAGCGAACATGGTTTACTTCATCCAATAGCAAAACTTCCTCCTGCCCATTTCTAGTAATAAATTGAAAATAATCACCCAAGTTTTTGGATACCAATTCTGCTGTGCGATTGTCATCATGTTTAATTAATCGATGCAAAATATAGAAGCTATTATAAAGAAAATGCGGGGTAATCTGCATCTGCAGCTGCTTCAGCTCTGATTGCTGCAGCCTGATTTTCTGTACGTAAAGCTCATCAATCAAAGTCTTCAATCGCTGGACTGTCTGATCAAAACGATTAAAAAGAAATCCAAATTCATCTGTACGCGTTGACAACAGAATCGGATTAAAATTGCCCTCCTCCACATTTCTGAAACGCCGCACGAGCATTCGGAGCGGCCTTTGAATTAATAGATATATACCATAGGAAAACAGAATGACAATAATAAGGGAACAGCCCACAAGCAGCCAAAACCAGATGCCATATGTCTTAAGCTGGCCAATAAGAAGATTTTCGGGAAAATAAAAGACGAGATTCGTATCCAAAAAAGTTGATTTATCGACAATAACGATATAGTTTTCTTTGCCTACTTTTAATTGTTCGGTAGAAAGAAAGGGCAAATCGCTATTTTCAACATGCTCCTTAATTTGTGCCAAAGCTTCCGGGTATTGCTTATTAGAGATACTCAAATTGTCATTGTACAGTAACGCGCCGCCTTCTTGCGGGAAAGATTCCAGCGCATTTATTATTGCTTCCTTAGATAATTCAATATTCTGAATAAAAACAGGAGACTTTCTGGCTTTTTCTTTATCAAATAAATATGTGGGGTAAGTTAAATTGAGGAACAGCCGATCTTTCCATGCTGTTATCGGTACGCCGCTCGAATAGGTTGCAAGTGTTACAGCTTCCATCTCTTCCTTAATGCCAGCGGCATCGGCTAAACTGGAAGTAGACACCACTCCCCCTATCGATTCGATATAGATCGTGATATCCTGTATGTAGCTGCTGGATTCCTTTAAATTAATAAGCTTTTCTGTTAAATCAATGATAGCTTTTGTTCTCTGATAGTCAGATAAACTCGAATTAATATTGCTGAGCTTCATCAGATTCTCGTCGTTAACGAAAGTCTTCTGCGTTAGAATAATTCTTTCTAATTCCTTCTCCAAGCTGGCAAAATAATAATGGATGGTTGTCGAGATGGAATTAGATATTTGACTTTTCACTTCCTGTTTGCCCAGCTCATTCAGTATCAGACTTAATGTGAATAATGGTGTCATAATAATTAGAAATGTTACTATCAATTTTGGAAAAATGGGCATATTGCCAAGCTTAAGCTTCGACCACACTTTATTCATCCCCCCTACAATATAGGTAAGCGTAATGTACTTCCTGCCTAGAATCAATAAATATATTAAAATTCCGACCGCTGTTGTAGTCCCATTTTTTGATGAAATAATCCTTGTAAAGGATAAAATTGGCCTACAAAGGCGGACGCTGCCGCTTCTCCATTCCCAATCTTGCTCTTCGTTCTCCTTTCTTTTTGCTTGCCAATCGTTGCCCACAATTAATCGACACCCTCTTAATCGCTAATAATTTCAAAAAGGCCATCACACAAGCCATAACTGCGGCTGTGTGATGACCTCCTTTTATTACGCAATGACCGATACCCTATTATACAAAATTCAATCCTTTCGTGTAAGGCAAAGGAACAGGAAAAAAGGGTTGGGCTTCATTTCGAAAATCTTCATTTGCATAATTGTTAAATCCCGCTTGACCAAAAACATATACTGACAAATCAACTATAGAAATCGGGGCTGACACAATAGAACCAATTGAAAGGATGACCTGTTCCGATTCTTCGTCTAATAGGTGAATACGCGGAATATCTTCTGCACGCTTTCTATGCTCCAGCCAATAAGGGGCAAGCTCTGCAAATAACTGTGCAGCATCGCTAATCCAGATGGTTCCCTGATTCCGTTCCTTTTGATAGCCAATATCAAGTCCGCACTGATCAATTAGAGTCTTTTCCTCATTGCTTATATACCAGTTTATTTCAGATAGTTGATAGAACGATAATAATTGATTGATTGTATAGGCAACTGCCGGGATAGCTCCTCCCCATTCGATCACTTGTCCTATTCGGTTTGACTCTTTTGCTTTATTATTGTACGCAAGAACAATAAAACCAATAACCTGAGTTCCTTCAAGAACGAGGATTGTCACTTGTTCCCAATCTCGAATAGCTGCAAGCGAGCCTGCTTCTATTAAGTCTGCCAAATCCCATATACTTTGCTCGAAGGCAACAGCTCCGCTACCCGCTATTCGATATACATGAAGCCAATCTGTTCCCTGCATCTCTCGAAAGCCTATTTCTTGACATGGAGCCACAGCTCGATTCAGAGTGAGTCTGCTAAAGAACGTGCAGTGGTTCCACTCTCCAAAGGTACGCAGCCCTGCCTCAATATAGATTGGCAGTTCTCCAGATACAAATAAAAGGGATGTCTTGGATTTCTGAGCTGACTGCTTAGCATACTCGAGTACTTTAGTCGCATACCCCTGACCCCGATAGGCGCTATCTGTACATACCGCTCCATAAGAGTAAACGGACAGCTTCGAAGACTTTACTCTAACAACGGAAGGTACCATCCCAGCAAATGACACTAGGCGATCTCCAACAAAGCAGCCTAAGCCTTGCTTTAAGCTGCGTGAGAATACTTTGGGCAGGGATAACCCCATTGACTTCCTCTGACCAGCACGAAATATTTGATCGGCAAGCCTAACAGCTGCTCCAAGCTCCTCATCCTTTAAATATCGAACCACAACTGACCCACCTTCGGTCATAGGAAACTCCCTTGACGCACACTATTATCGGATAATGCCAGTTGGTCAATAACAAGCTTCATATGGGCATTAAGCTCATGCTCATCCTTTGTTCTTGTCGTGATAGAGCGAATGACCCCCATTTTTTGCAAATAATACTTTGCACTAATAGGATAAGCCAAATGCTCAACCAATGAGGATAGCGTCAAATAATATTGCAGCTGCTGTGCCTTTTTACCGTTCGAATGATCGTTTTCAACAAGCCAAACGTACAAATCCGGATGAATATTAGCCATTACGCCGCTATAGCCGGCTGCGCCTTGCTCTAAAGAACTTAATAAGGTAGTAGAATTCGCATTAAACAGCCGCAGTGTTGTATTTTGGACAAGCCGCAATCTTTGCTGCAACAGCTTATCGTCACAGCAAGTATCCTTTAAAAATAAGATTTGGCCTGATTCCGCACAGAACTTCAGCATATGTTGCGACAGTAATCGTTTGTAAGGATACGGGCACTCGTACAGGCCAAAACGGATAGCAGGAAAGGCATGCAGAATCTTTTGCAAGTTCGCTATCCACACCTCATCACTCTCATTTGAGGATGCTAACCGATTGCTGACAAGCACAAATGCATCAATGCCTGTTTTACTAATCTCGCCAATTTCCTCCAGTTGTCCTTCAAGTGTGTCGCTTATATGACCAGAAGCAATAACAGGAACCCTGCCGGCTGTATGCTTTACTACGAAGGCGGCTAGCTGTACACGCTCCTCCAAGGTTAAAGCGAACATCTCACTTGACTGGCATACGGCAAACAGTCCTGCGACGCCATGAGCTATATACCACTCTATTAATTTTTCTAGGCTGTTATAATCAATCGTCTTGTCTTCATGGAAGGGTGTAATCATTGTAGGCCACACGCCTTGCCAATTAAACGTGTTAGTCACTATACTCATCCTCACTTTTCCGTTACATTAAGGCTTCCACAATGTAGCTGCAATATAGCAGGAACGAAACTGCTCATCGTTATAGTAATAAACAATGACCAATGTGCCGTCTGGGCGCAGGACAGCTCTTGGATATCCTACATCATGATTGCCCGCATCATCCCGCAAAATAATTTCTTCTCCCCAGGTCTCCCCTTGATCACAGCTGATCTTGGCGCGCATGCCGCATTTCTGATCACGGAAGCCATAGGTCATGACAAGGCGGCCATCCTGTAATAGTGTTAGCGTAGGCGGATTGCCGCCTATCCCTGTATTGCTGACAGGCCTGGTGACGTATCCCCAGCTTATTCCATTGTCCTCCGAACAATATAAATCGATATAATTTGAGGTTTGATCCTTGTCTTCATACTTTCTAATACGGTTGGCTACTAGTATTTTATTGTCTGATATTCGGACACTTGCCGGCATAATCGAAAATACATTTTCATCTGGCTTATCAATCCAGCTTAGGAATTGATGTGTTTTGCCGCCGTCTTCTGTTCTCGCGACGAAAACACGGCTGCCTATTTCCTGGCCCGATATCGTCTGCGCCGTTAGAAAAATAAGTGCTGTGCTGCTCGACTCAACTAAGTAATCGGTGCGCGCAGCAATTCCGATTTGATTCATTTTGCTTAATTCGAACGGTCCCTGCCAGGAATGACAACGGTCTTGTGATACGTAAAACCAAGATGCCGCGTCGCCTTCCAAATCCTTTCTGCCGAACATCATGGCAAAATTATCACTTTGAAAATCGGTCGTAACGTCCAAAGGTATCGGTCTATTAATCTCCAAATTATGAGAGTCAGGTTTCGTATGCTCCCCCACTGACAGTCCCAGATTTCCCGGTGTTTTTACAGGCATCTCTACACATTCCCAGTGCTCACCGCCATCTAGGCTTCTAGCTTGCATGGCTGTAAACGGCTGGGTACGATCTCTGGAATGGAATCCTCCATCGTTTAAGTAATAGCCAGATGTAAAACCCACTACAATCTCATTGCCAAATCCCCAAATGCCATAGTTTGCCGGCCAAGCTGCATATCTGCCTTCCTCTTGATAAATGACAATATGTTTCATCTCTTCCCAGCCTCTCGACTACATTTATTTTCTGTTTCCACCATATTTCAATATCTATTTAATCCCCAACACTCTGCGTAAGTTTCCACCCAGAATTAGCTCTAACTCCTCGTCGGATAAGTTCAAATTTTTCAAGCGCTCCAGCCCGATATTGGTTTCCTTCTCGAGGTTGTATGGAAAATCGAGTCCAAAAATAAGCTGCTTGGCACCGCCCTGCGCAACAAGCTCAATCAAACGTTCATCGGTCAGGTGCCAGAAGCGGCTAATATGCTTGGTAAATACACTTGTCAGTCCGCCATAAACATTACCGACACGCGAATTATTAACGATGACAGCCAGGGCTTCCGGGAAAAAACTGTATCCGCCGACATGCTCCAGACTGTATCCCAACTTGGGAAAGTGATGCGCGATTTCGTCAAACAATACAACATCGTAATCTTTTATGCGGTGCCAATGAATGCCGGTGTGAAAGGACAAAAACAACTTGTGCTCCTCAGCCGCTCGATAAGCTTCAAATGCTTCAGGCGATAAAATGTTGAATTTTTGATACGCCGGATGCAGCTTGATTCCTTTAAAGCCGAGCTCATAGATTTGCCGAACCTGTTCTTTTAAATTGCTTTTGTTAAAATCAAGCGTGCCAAATCCGAATAAACGATCCTGTTGTTCTATTTCTTTGGCCAGCCAGCCGTTGCATGACGTCTCTTCCGTATCCATCTGCCCGCTGAACGGAGCGTAGCAAACCGCTTGCTCGATACCGCAATTGTCCATAAGCTGCAGCAATCTAACCACGGTTGCATGCGGTCTGACAGTTTCCTGAAACACATGGGCATGATTAGCAAAAATCCGGTATGACATTTTTCCCACTCCTACTAGTTATGATTGGTAAACAAATAGGTCAATGAGGGCTTATACTTTCATAAAAGGCAATTTAGCAGTATCTAACCCACTGACAGAAAGCTTAGGTTGTTCTAGTAATTTACCGTTAATTTCGATATATTTGATTCCTTCACTAATAGGATTCCATACGCATTCCAGCTTCGTTTGACTATGTTCATACACAGTCCGCCGCATATGGGAAATTTTCCGCCCATGCGCCCACTCGCCCGTAATGACAACTTGATCAAACATACGGCGGAATTCCTCGAAGCTGCCAGCTTCCGCTTCGCTTCTTACTTCTGCAACAAAGCCGTTGCTGATCAGCTGAAAGCCGCGCTGTGCAAAATGCCGCTCTGGCCCTTCGTAATTATAAAAAGAGACGATAAGATAATCGCTGGTTTTTTCAACCTTTACAGCCTGTTCTCTGCCCAAATCTGAAAAAACAAGCGGGAAAAACGCCATATACACCGGACCATCCTTTACAAATACAGGACATGCCTCTACACTTGCCCCCTCGAGCTGATCGAGCCTGTGCTCACCAAGCCATATTTGTTCAACAGGCCCATACCTTGCACTAAGTAATAAACTCAGCTTTATACTAGAAACGGCTTCATGCAGCCCGATTTTGGGCTTATACAGCATCATCGCGGTCTGATCATGATGAATACCGATTTTACGGCCCTCATCCAAAAGAGCGTCCTTCCACTGCGGCCAGTTTATTTTGGAATAGTCGTTTGACTCTCCCCACTTCTTATCATTTAGAATCAGTCTGCTGCATACGGTCGCGATATCTTTTTGCTCCGTCACTTGCCCGCTGCGGCGGTAAAGCAAATGAAAGGCATCATCAAAAACACCGGTACGGAACTCACGGGACATGACTCCCATTGCAAAGTCCGGCTCCATATAGGTCGAGATCGAACCGCTGCCTGCCGGCATCTCAAATAGATCATCCGATTCATTGGGATTCGGCTGAGGCTTGAAGGTCGCAGCGCTATATTCGTATGTCCCTTGAACCCGATACGGATAGGACCTGTTTTTCATCTGCTCCACCAAATAGGCAGGGCAATGATACGTTGTATGGATTAAGCAGCCCGTATTGATCTGCATAAAGCCGACGCTATGATGAAGCAATTCGCCCGGCTTGCCAAATTTGCCAGTAAAGAAGGTGTTCATTGGATTAATCGCCACCTCATCGCCCAGCAAAATATAGAGCAGTATACGTGAAGAATGAGTATGCGCCGTTGAGTCAACTGCATAGGCCCGCGAATAAGGACCAGCCGTTTGAAAGGTAGTCGGATGATAGTGGAACAGCAAATCTACCCACAGTCTTTCCTCGCATTGCAATGCCATTTCCTGCAGCTCAGCGGAGAGCGGCAGCTCTGCAATTTCGGCCATACAATACGCTTGAATTGGCGTATAGGTCGGACTGTTGCACTCCGATGTAAATCCGCGTCTTTGCAGCAGCTTGCACAGCTGCTGCAAACGCTGCGCTCCTGCCTGCATATAGTCGTCCTGCTTGAGATACAGTCCGGCTGCTAGCAGCGTATACGCTCCCATCGTTGCATAATTATCATTGGCCCCCCGAAACTCCATCTCCACACTCGTAAATTCACGTAATAACTCGTCATTCAAATAAGCGGTAAGAGCGGCTCTGGCATCCGGTTCGAGCTGGTCATCATATTTCACTAACACCTGAAGGGCTGCCATAGGCGTGAAATGACACATAGAAAACGTTGTTGCCGTAATGATGCGATTCGCCAGCTGTATAGCCCCTCTATCGCCTGATTCCATATAACTGAGCACAAACCATATTCGCTCTCTCAGTCCAAGCGATTCCTCATGGCTATGGTTCACACGCCAATGACCGTCCTGATCAAAGTAATCCATCGTGTATTCCGCTATTTTTTCGTATATTTGCCTTTTTCGGTCCGCTTGTCCCTGCAAGTCATAGTACATCGTCTCACCTCGGATTAGTAAACTGATAAAAAGTATCGAGGCCTTTGATACGCTCAGCCGTTAATAAATGGTTTGCGTTACGGCATTTCGTTGACATGCTCTGTCCTTGTAATTGCGACAAATATTTGGAGCCTGCCGGATGTATGCCTCTCAGCATGCCATTTAGAAAAGTAAGATAAGCATATAATCGCTGTGCTTCAGCCTGTTCCTGCGCTTGAAATGCATTGTACAAATCAATAACAAGCTGCGAAGAGGAGGCGCTATGAATACATTCGATTCCTGCGCCTGCTTCGAGCGCCTCCAGCATGAAGGCCATATTGGCCTGATACACGACCGATTCGGGAGCCATGCTCAGCTTGCTGCAAATTCCTTCAACCGTACATGTCGTATCCTTGATACCGGCTATGCCGCCCTGTGTCACCAAATCGCCGTACAAAGCGGCATCGATCATATGATCCTCTCTGCCCGGCCATTCATAAATAAAAACAGGCACACTGCAAGCTTCCGCTAACTGCGCATAATACTCGAACTTTTGCTGCCTGGAATAATCCTGAACCGGAGGAGGCACTAATACAACGGCATTTACTCCGGTATCCTCCATTCTTCTTACCTGCTCCAGATGCTCCTCTATTTGCCCGCTCACATTAGCTGTCGCCTTCACCGGTGTTTCGCCGGCACGAGCAGCAGCCCGTCTCGCCAGCTCCAATCTCTCCTGCTCGGACAAGCTGCTCATCTCACTCGTTCCACATACAGCAAACAGCCCTTTGGGCGAAGCTGCAAGCTGCGCGTCTACATGCTCGTCATAAGCATGCCAATCGATAGAGCCATCCTCATGAAACGGGGTCAGCAGCAATGAAAAAACACCTTTATAGGAATCCTTTATTTGTTTATTCAAGTTCCATGCCACTCCTTTGCTTCCTCTGCCTTGCACTGCCCTACCCTTTTACCGATCCAAGCAAAGCGCCTTTCGTAAAGTACTTTTGCAAAAAAGGGTAGACGAGTAATATAGGAACAGTCGCTACAATAATCATGCTAAATTTAACCGTTACCGCAATATTTGGAATATTCTCTCTAAGCGTTTCATCAAGGTCACGGTTCGTCATCTGAAACAGCATTTGCCGCAGCAGCACCTGCAGCGTGTATTTGCTTGTATCATTCACATATAGGACAGCCTGCATGAACATATTCCACTGCGATACCGCGTAAAACAGCGTCAATGTAGCTAGAATCGGCAAGGCAGTCGGGATAATAAGCCGGAACAAAATGCCGATATCATTACAGCCGTCAATTTGCCCGGACTCTTCAATTTCAGTCGATACAGAGCGAAAGAAAGTGACCATTAACAGTACGTTGAACGCTGAAATCGCATTTGGCAGCATAAGCGCCCATAAACTGTCGATCAAGCCGACAGATTTCACGACAAGATACGTTGGAATAATGCCGCCTTGAAACAGCATTGTAAAAAACACTAGAAACAACGTGGTTGTGGAACCGACAACTCTCTTCTTGGACAGCGTATAGGATAACGTAACCGTCAAAATCATGCTGAGCGCTGTACCGGCAACCGTAATAAACACTGTGTTTCCGAACACTTTCACAAAATTGTCCGTATTGAAAATCGTCACATAAGCGGCCAGCGAAAAGCCTTGCGGCACGAACATCAGCATGCCTTGCTGCACGAGGTGCGGCTGGGAGAGCGATCCGACAAATACATTCCAAAACGGATAGATCATGACTAACGAAATAATAGCCAGTGACGTGTAATTGAAAACATCAGCGAGTTTGGAGGAGAAGCTTCTTCCTATCATATCTGTTGATCCTCCTTAAAATAGGGCGTGGTCGCTAGTTTTACGAGCGACGTAATTAGCTGATAATACGAGTATTAAATTTACAACGGATTTGAAAATACCGATCGCCGTCGCATAGCTGTAATTGCCCTGCAGCACGCCAGACTTGTATACATAAGTGTCAAACACTTCAGCAACTTTAAGAATGATCGGATTGCCCATAATATATAATTGGTCAAAGGATAGCTCCAAAATGTCACCGAGCCGAAGAATTAATAAGATGACAACGGTAAACATAATCTGCGGCATCGTAATATTCGTCATTTGCTTCCAGCGATTCGCACCATCTACGCGAGCAGCCTCGTACAGCTCAGGATTAATGCCGGCTAAGGCGGCTAAAAACAAAATGGTTCCCCAACCGACCTCTTTCCAAATCGACTGCAGCGTGATCATGCCCCAGAAGTAATTAACATCGAATAAAATCTTGCCCTCATAGCCAAGCCTTTCTAATAGCGCTGTTCCTGCCCCCGTAGAGTCAAAAAAATTAATCGTCAAGGAGCCGATTACGACCCAGGATACGAAATGCGGCAAATACATAACCGTTTGCAGGCTGCGCTTGTACCAATAGTGGCGCACTTCATTCAGCAGCAGGGCGAGTATGATCGGAGCCGGAAAGTAAAACAGCAAATTCAACACGCTGATAACAACTGTATTTCGGAAAATAATCCAAAAGTCACTAAGCGAAAATAACCGTTCGAATTGAGCAAAGCCGATCCATTCACTGTTCATAATGCCAAGAAACGGATTGTAATTTTGAAAAGCTATTAACACGCCCCACATTGGGGCATATTTGAAAACAATATAATAAAGCACGCCAGGCAAAGCCAATAAATACAAATACCGGTCTCTAATAAGCCTTTTCTGTATTTTTCTCCATTTCGAGGGCCTAACGGTTATAGATTCGATGGATGTGCCGGTCAACAGTTCCCTCACCTCTTTCTTAAAAAGTGTCGAACAGATATTGGTCTGTTCGACACGCCGCTGCTATTCGAAGCTTTCCATAAATTCGCGCTTCTCTTGAACGATCTTATCGCCTTCAAATCTCTTGTACCATTCTTCAATGACTTTATCCCAGTCTTCAATTTTCGTATGCCCTACAATTGCTTTGGATACATTCTCTACAATAAAGCTTTGAATTTCACTGCGGTACTTCGTTTCTGTCGGCGAATAGGCTTCAGAAGTATCGGAATACTTCAGATGCGGTTCAACCAGCAAGGCTGCCCGGCTTACAGCTGCCTGTGCTTCTTCTGAGTACCCTTTGTTTGCATTAACGTTCTTCGTCTCTTCGACTTGCTTCGTATAAGTTAGCAGGGAAGGCTCATCCCGCTTCACAGCCGTTGCATCAGGCGAGACATTACCTGCGGCATCCTTCGTGTAATGGACGCCTTCTACACCATAAGTGCCGAATAGTGTACCTTCATCTGTAATGCCCCATTCCAGCCATTCCATAATTTTATCCATCTTGGCCTGGTCCTTCGCTGCTTCTTTGGAAATATATATACCGGCTAATGATACGCGTGATTTCGCTCCTTGGTCGCCATGCGGCCCTTTAACAGGCTCAAACGGGACAAGCTGTGCCTTCGGATCTTTTTGCTTATAGCCAGTAGGATCCTCCATCTCATAAATAACATTGACATAATTGAATGCAATTCCGGCTTGACCTGTTGAAACCAGCTTGGCTCCAGGCTCCGAAGACGTCGTAAAGTCAGGATCGATTGCTCCTCGTTTGTAAGCTTCCTGCATCCAAGCTAGATATTCCTTGAAACGCGGGTCAGCCAGCTGTGGAACATAGCTGCCGTCCGGCTGCTTCATATAGGCATTATCGAGACCAAACGCCTGCGCAATACCGTTGGAGCCCGACAAAGCAGGCTCAAGGAAATTGTTTCCAAGAATAATGCCAAAGGTATCATTTACACCATTCTTATCCGGATCATCCTTCGTAAATGCAGTTGCGACCTCCATCAGCTCGTCAGTTGTTGTCGGTGCCTTCAAATTCAAATTATCAAGCCAATCTTGGCGAATGACAGGAATATCATTGGTAGTAGCCGGATGCCTGGCTCCCGTAACAGCCCAGATTTTCCCGTCGTAGCGAACTCTGTAGTAGTCCTTTAACGACTTTAGACCAGGGTACTTATCGATGTATTCATCCAGCGGAACAATCTTATCCGCTTGTATCAAGGAAACAATCAAGCCGTCCAACCCTGCATTCCATACGAATGCGTCCGGTATATCTCCTCCGGCAAGCTGAACTCTGATCTTCTCCGCATAAATATTGCTTGGATACATTTGATACTCCATATTCACGTCAAGCTTATCTTGCAAATACTTAACAGCCGGATTATTTACCGTTAAGTCAGCTGGAGGATTTCCGCTGCGCGTCACTCTAATGGTTACTCTGTCTTTTGGATCTGTTTTGGCAGCCCCGTCTGTTGCAGGCGCATTGCTGCCGGTGCTTGCCGGACTCGTTGGCGTGTTGTCATTATTACCTGCAGGCTTGGATGAACAAGCTGTTGCAATAACTGTAAAAATGAGCACAATCGATAAAGCAAGCATTACCTTTTTGTTAATCGAACGAATCAACATGGTTTAACCCCTTTCATGTCATCTTTTTTTGAGGATCAAGGTAGGTGCAAAACAAATTGCCCCCTCGATGCCTACAACATCAATATAGGGGGCAATATATTCATTCTCAATAATCAATCCTTGTATTTTAGCCATTCTGAACAAAAGATACACTGTATCAAATCCGTCAAATGCATCATTTTAAACAAATGATTATTCATTTCCGGTTTTATCTGCTCTTGTATTAACCCGATATTGACCAGGCGGAATGCCAACTGCTTTTTTAAACGTACGCGAGAAATTTTGTGCATTGCTGTAATACAAGCGCTTTGCAATTTCCTCTATGCTGTAATCCTCATTAGCAAGCCATTGCTTTGATTTTTCAATCCGCATGCTGAGCACAAGCTCCGAAAAGGTGGCATCCATCGTTTCCTTTAAAGCCTGCTTCGCGAAGGAGGCGGGAATATGGAGCGCTTTGCAGACGTGATTAAGCTGGAGATCCGTTTCGGCATGGTCGGCGATATAGTCTTTCAGCCTGTTCGTTGTCGTCATAATGTTCGCTTGATGCTGTTTTTCCAGCTCGTCAATCGGCCCGTCGATAAAATAGCTCTTCATGAAATTAACCCATTCATCCAGTGTAGCCAGCTGCAGCAGGTCATCAAGCGACGGCTCATGGATATTTCGCTCCTTCCAATGCTGCTTTAATTGATGGGACAGCAACTGCGTCAATTCAATCATTTTGCTCTGAAACCATTTGTACGGAATATTTTTCTTATCCTTCAGCATATATAAGTTCTCTACAAGACTATAGGCATGGGCCTCATTGCGCGTCATAATAGCATGTATCAGATTGTTTTCAATTTCCCGCAACGGAAACTGCTCGTCCGCATAAGGCTCAGCTGCATCTTGCGAATAAAAAACCTGATCGCCTGTCGAAATATGCTTTTGATTAAGCGCTTCGAGCGCTTCATTATAGCTTAATTTGATTAAGCTTAAATCTGTGCGGATCTTACTGACTCCAATCGAGACTGTAACCGGAAAATATTGCTGAATAAATTGTCTGATCGTCTGCGTTACCTTCACGATCGTTTCCGTCAGCTCCGCAGGCTCCTTTTGGCTGCTGCTAAGCATAGCCGCAACATGTCCCTTTTGCGAGTTAACCGCAAAGCCATACGCATGTGCTTCTATCACTTCCTTGATAACGAGCAAAACGCCGTATTCCAATGTCGTTTTATCCCAGGCCGTATACATGCCTTGCTCTTCCTGAGGGTAATCATTAATGATACACAGGCAGCAATACGTCCCCTCTTGTACTAAAATCCCGTATTGCTTTGCTTTCTCCATCACCTCGGACGATACTGCTCCCGTTTCCAGCAGCGATAAGCTGAGCGCTTCCTTTAATTGCGGCAGCATTTCATCGGTTTGCTTTTTCAATAGCTCGCTGCGGTTTACAATCGTTTGCACCTTGGCCAAATAATCTTTAAACTCATTGCTGCTATGAATCGTCTCCGGTGCAGCTGCCGCATTGTTATCAAGCAAGGATTTGATTCTGTACCAGCCTCTCCACAGCCACTGTGTCGTTGCGAATGACAGCACGGCCGCAAGCAAAAACAACAATACTGCAATTAACAAAACGATATTTCTAAGATCATCAGCCTTGTGCAGAAAGGAGCTGTTTGATACGGCATACGCATAGCTCCAGCCATTATAAGATGGGCCCAGATAAGTAATGAAGGTGTCCTGCAAGTTAAGTACATTGCTTGAATCATTCCCATTTGCAATACCTGCAGCATGTATTTGACCAGCCCACTTCATCACTTCTTCATTGCTGAAATAGCCGCGATTCGTAACAAGCTCGCCTTCCTCATCCATAATGAAATAGCCGCTGTTCTCAACATTGGCAGCGCTTCCCAATATACGGTCAAACAAAGCTTGATTGATTTGAAACACAATGGTGAGCTTTTGCGCTTGACTGAATACCGGAAGCTTACGAATAAATACATTTATCGGGATGCCTTCCAGCTCAGTCTTAATATAGGCTTTATCCGTATTCATTTGTTCGAACTTTTCAAGCAGCGGGCTGAACTCCGTATACCGCTTGGACATGTCTTGATTGGTCGATATAGATTCACGATATTCGTCGTGATAAATAAGCACATTATCGACATAATCAAGCGAAGCATGCAGGCGATAGGCTTGATTCAACACTGTGCCTAGGATGACTGGATCAAAATTGCCTTGTGTAAATTGAACAACCTCAGGTATTTTTTCAAATTGAAGGGTTAACTGATCGATAGAACGGAAGTAGGATTCAATACGTTCTCTCGTATTTTGCAACGAAACACGGTAAGCGCTTTCAACTTCCTGCTTAATAGAATCGACAGTAATATTGTACATAACAATTGAAATACTCATGATACATATCGCTGTAATCATAAGAATAATCGTTACTGTTTGCAGCTTTTTGGATGCCATAGCGGTATCTCCCTCAATTTCTGTATGTTAGAATTGTTTTATTATAATAGCACAATGATGTCCGTGTTAACATATAAAAAACGACACAGGAGCAGAGGCACAGGGCTTAAGGCGGCCATAGGGGATTTGCTGGATGGAGGATAGGGAATGGCAAAAGGTTATTCAAGAATGCCAATAGGGTTGAGGATTGTGCAAGAGCATGATTACATTTGATGAAGCATACCATTACAATAATAAAGCGAAGCTTCCAAAGCCCACTATTCTGGTCTTGGAAGCTTCACTTGCAATTTATTGTATTTAATCGATAAATTTAACCGTTTGCAGCAAACGTTTCAGCATGACCGCAGCCTCAGCGCGCGTGGCTTTTGCAGCAGGCACGAAGGATTGATCGGTAACTCCTTTAATAATTCCGGCTTCTACTGCTTGCGCCGCGGCAGATCGCGCCCAGCCGCTAATTTGGCTGCTGTCGTCAAACTTCTCCAGAACAGTAGAGGAAGCAGTCCCCGCCCCTGTTGAGGAAAGCGCCCTCGCAATCATGACGGCCATTTCTTCCCTCGTAATGCTAGAGTTCGGGGCAAAGGTTCCGTCTGCGTATCCTTTGACGATGCCAGATGCAGCTGCTGCACCTATCGCTTCAGCATACCAGGCTGTCTGCGCAACGTCACGGAATTGAGGCGCTCCTTCTTCCTTCAACCCCAAAGCGCGTACGAGCAGGGTGGCAAATTCCGCTCTTGTAATGGAATGGTCCGGAGCGAAATGATCTGCAGCTGCGCCTTTAATAATCAGCTTGGAGGCCAACAGTTCAACGTCCGCTTTTGCCCAATGCCCTTGCAAATCACTGAATGTTTTCTTCTTGCTGATAATCATATAAATTTGGTTATCGGCTCGCTTGAGTGTTGCTGTCACTTTGCCGTCAGCTATCTTGAAGGACGCAGGAGCAAAGGTGAGTGCTCCTGTCTCCGGGTTGTACATGACCGCAGCAAGATGCTTGAGATCAACTGGTAAATCTACAGTGATTGTACGGGTAGCATAACCGGCATAATTTTTCAGAGGTATATCGCTGCCGCTGGCTTGAATAGATACCGAATATGCTATTGCACCGCTTAGGATAGCGGCATCCACACTAGCGGCGCTGTGTGCAATCTTTGTCGCTGCGTTACCATTTACAGGTTTGATTGCTATCTTTAACTTGGCATCTTCCAGCGATTGGTCAAGCTGGAGGGTGAAGCTGCTAAGGCCAAGCTTATCCAACGAAAGGCTGTACTCGCCTTCAGACGTTCTCACTGACAACACTGCATTTGATGAGGCGGCGAGCTCGGCAAGCAGTGCTTGAAGCGGCAGATTCACGATAACAGCGGAGCCCTCGTCAGCTATTTCGACGGCGATAGTTGGCGTTGCCGCTTGTGAGAGCTTCAGAGTACGGAAAGCTTTCTTGAGCGCCTCTTCGTTTACGATAACTGTGGCTAAGGATTGACCGTCCGCACCTTTGGACATAGTTGTTGATGCCTCCATCCATACCGTATCCTGCGGTTCAGGCTGCTGCTCCGGCTGAATTGTCCCGCCTGATGGAGGATAATGTGGATTGCTCGGCTCTTCAGTAAACGGTGTCGCCTGTACCTCGAAAGAAGCGATTCCTTCGCCTGCGGTATTCACAGCAGTGATCACATAATAATAAGCAGTGCCGTTAACGACGGACGAATCGGCATAATTCGTTCCATTGACGGTTGCAATCGTTGTGTAGCCGCTACCGCTTACCAGGCTTCGCTTTACATGATACGCTGTCGCTCCTGACACGCCACTCCAGCTCAAGTTGACTTGGCCGGCTTGGGTTGAGGCTTTCAGCCCGGTTACCTGTCCAGGCGCTTGGTCTTGAGGCAGCTCTGGACCCAGGCCTTCAGTCATCAGCCATTGGGCGGCAGGCCAGTTCACTTTCCCGGCTCCAGCACCTTCTTCCGCCAGAAGCCGCCCAACGAGCGTTTCCGGTTCATCGGTTTTGTAGCTGTATGGCAGCGTGGAGAAATTGTTCCAGGAAAATTCAAGAGCTGGCGCAGGCACCGGCGATAATGGGCTGTCCGGTTCTTCGCTTCCTCCCCGGAACACTACACCGTCCAACGAGTAGATTGTATCGATAGCTTTAATCTTTCCTGTATAGTTGGACTTGGCTGCATCCTTCTGATTATTGCGGATTGGATAGAGCACATCAATTATATGAGATTTCTCTATGAGCACTGCTCCACCCTCGGTAGAGATGGCGCCGTTGCTGGTCACGCCAAGCTTGTAGCCTTTGGAAGCAAGCGCGCTTTGCATGGCCTCTGTCAACCGCTTCGATGCAGCATGGGCGCCGGCGCTGTCCATGACAATATTATAGGCGTGCACATCGCCGCCGCGCAGCCGCGGCATACGATCCATCATATCTTTATAGTAGTTATGATGCAGCGTTACAGTATGATCATTATTCTCCGTCTTCAACTCGTTGGCGCCGACCAGATGCCCTTTCTTCTGACCGCCGGCGATCGCGATAATATCCTCGGGCGTTAACCCTAGACCGCGAGCAAAATCATACATTGGATATTGGCTGCGCTCTGCCTCAAGCGCATTAATCTGCTGAGTGACCCAGCTATTCGGGCTGCCGTCATCCCCGCGGAACAGCGACCATGAGATCGTTAGTCCGTTCGTCCCTTTCTTGGCGTCTATGACACCGTCATAGGCTTTGTTAAAGGTACTATGGTCGATCCAGATGTTGCTGGATTCTTCAAGCGTAATATAGTCCCAATCGTTTTTGTCATAATCTCCCTTGCTTTGTTCATCCCACTCCCACAGCTCGTCGAATTCGAGATTACGGATAATAATGTTGGCGCTGCGCTTGAATACGAATGCCGCGTGCTTGATTTTGGCCCCGTTCGCAGAGAAAATTGTCAGGCCGTCGAAGCCGTCTACGGTAATCTTGCTTACTCCGGTTTCCAAGAGCACAGGGTGAGTTTTGGGCTCTGCATGGGAGGTGAAGGGAGCAACCTTTGCAGCCTCTGGAATTTCATTCCACCCCAAATCCAGATCGTTCATAATTTCAATAACTTTGATGCTTGATTTGCGCTTCAAGGCTTGGCCCAGCTGCACAGCATCATATACCTGCACATAGTTAGCATCTGTTACAGGCAGTTCCCCGCCTCTGGTAGTTCCTGAAGCGAATCCGATCAAGTCATACTCATGCCGCTGTGCTCCTCCATTGCCCGGGTTTGGATTTGGACCTGGGTCCGGGTCCGGGTCCGGATTGCCCGGCGACGGCACGAAATCATAAAGCACGCCGATATCTGTGCCGGCTGGCGTTCCTGCGCCTTTGAGGCTGCTGCCCTCGACAAGCTTCAAGAAATCCCCGATGCTTGGCGAGCCATTTGCATTGCGAAAAATGGCCGGCGTCAGACTAATGAAATCCGCCTCGCTCGCCTTCAAGCCTTTCCCGTTTTGGCTGCCCTTCGTATTGTGCCACCAAAGATTGGAATAGCTAACATCCACGACATCCGGATACTTGTCGCTGGCCGATGCTTTATAGGACAAATTGTTCTTAAATACATGAGTACCCTTGTCGAATGCAAAATTGCTGCCGCTTTTCATTCCATTATTCCAGCTTGTATTATTCGACATAGTGATGGAGCCGGGGTTGCTGTTATAGGTAAATCCGTGCTTCTTGTTATTGAATGCGATATTATTCTCGACAATATGGTTTACCGGTATATTGGAACCGCCCAGCTTGAAGCCGTTGCCGTCGCTGTTAAAGGTAGATATGCCCTCGGAGGTCGCTCCATTGTTGAATGCAATACTGTTACGTATCGTCACGGGATCAATAGGACCGGTATCCGTCTTAGTGAATAAATCCCAGCCGTCGTCCACATTATAAGCGGCGATGCAGCCATCGAATATATTGCCGGGACCAGAGGTCAGCTTAGCCGCGAAGCCGTCCGCATCCTCGCCATTATCCGGATCATAGTTGTTATGGGAATAGACATTAATAATTTCGTTATAGCTAGGCCATTCCTCCCTCGTCGCGGTAGACGAGTAACGGGAAATTTGAAGACCCGTATCCTTGTTATGATGTGTTTCCACATTTTCGATCCGGTTGTAGCTGCCGCCGATGAATATGCCATTATCGCCGGCTTCCTTCACTTCGATGCCCATTACATGCCAGTAATGGCCGTCAATTTGCAGTCCGCGGTTCATTGAATCAAATGCCTGCGCGGAGAAATCAAGCACAGGCTTCTCGTTGCTATAAGCAAAAATCCGCTTGCGTTCACCCGCTATTCCGCTGTTGTTGCGTTCAATATGTACGGTTTTATCATAGTAGTAGGTACCGCCGCGCATAAAAATCGTGCCGCCCGGCTGAATTCGAGTGATTGCTGAGGTTAACGTAGTGGGGCTTTCCAGTGTGCCGGCATTGCTGTCCAGACCGTCAGGAGCAACGATCAAATCTCCTTCCGCGGGCTCCGTTACAGGCGGCGTTTCGGGATTTGTACCTAGATCGGGATCAGTGCCCGGATCGGGATCTGGGCTATATGTACCGGCATATACTTTCAAATTATCGATATATTGACTGATTTGCGGCTTATCTTGTGTGTAAGACTTGATTCTTGCGATTTGATTGGCATCTGCACTGACAAAATTACTTTGATCGACTTTAAGCACGCCGTCTACATAGACATCTGCTTTTTTCGTATCGGTATTCATGACAATCTTAAAGCGGTACCAAGTATTGATGGCGTAATCATTAATAATATTCGTATGGCTGCTTCCAACGGAGAGAGCTACATTTTTTCCGCTGTCCCGTGTTTGGATTTCTACAACAGTCGTTGCCGCAGATTCGTTAGTCGAAGAGAAAATTTTGATCGGTCGGATCGAGCTTGCGCGTTCGCTACCCTCGTGATACCAGTCCAATTCAACCGTTACAACACCAGATAGCGGTTCATTCAAATTACGTATGAATTGAGTTTGCGCGCTTGTTGATTGATCCTCAATATACACGGCACTGCCGCTTCTTAACGGATCCTGCTTAATCGTGACATTATTGGACTCATTAAGCGGATTAGGAGAAAACAGATAATGCTCTTGCAGCTCCTCCGTTGTCATGCTGTCAAAGTTTTCATTGATTTCAAATTGACTGTTAGCGCTTACAAAATGGGTTCCAAAACCTGACCACACCGCTGCCACATTCAACAGCAAGGCAAAACAAACTAGCATGGACAACAGCTTAAACCGTAATTGCTTTCTTAACCCCATAGTTTCTTCAACCTCCTTATTCAGATCGAGATCGCATGCCTAGCGATAGTAGAAACTTTACGGCATGCCTTCGATTACAGCAATAATCATTTCATCATTATTTGCTCATCTCAGCTCAGGATCATGAAGTTTAGAGCCACATAGTAGATCTAATGATTATTGGAATAAGCAAGGATTAACGGCCATTTCTCTATTAAGATGATATTTGATGCATTACTTCGTAAAATGAGTAGGCGAATAGCCGACATATTTTTTGAACACTTGACTAAAATACTTGTAATCCTTAAAGCCCACCAGCTCCGCGATTTCATATATAAGCTTGCCGCTGTTTTTCATAAAGTCAATCGCTTTAATAATTCTGTACCGGTTTAAAAAATCATTAAACGTATAGTTCGTTTCTTCCTTGAACTTGGCATTTAAATACACGGTGGATACTTGCAATTTTTCGCTCAGATCCGTTATCGAAACTCTATGCGGGTAGTTTTCTTTAATATAGTCCAGCATATCTGATACATAGGTGGAATGAACCGATAAGGCTTCAACGTCAAGCACTTCCTGATACATATTAAGGTACTCATGCTTCTTTTCTTCACTTTGCCGGGCATCGATTTTTTTTCTGATTTTTTGGATCGCGATATCAAGCAATTTAAAATCAATCGGCTTTAAAATATATTCGCTGACGCCAAGCGAGATCGCTCTTTGGGCATAGTCGAATTCACTGTAGCCTGAAATAATAATCGTTTCAAAATCATGTACAGCCAGCGCTTCCTCCAGCATGATAATTCCATCCTTAAAAGGCATCCTTATATCGGTGATTACGATGTCTGGCTTCAGTTCTTTAATTTTGTCCAGCCCGTCATTCCCATCGATTGCACTGCCAACAACGACACAGTTATTGTTCAACCAATCCACCTTATAGGTAAGTCCTTTACGAATAATGTCCTCATCTTCCACGATAAGCACTCTATACATGCTATCAATCCCCTTTATTTAAAGGTATCTTGATTTCAACATTCGTTCCTTCTCCATGAACACTGTCAATCGTCATTCCGAATTGCTCGCCGTAAATGAGCTGAACGACGCGATGCGAGTGAAAAATACCGTAATGCTCTGTATCATTCGTTCCCCGCTCGAGCGATTGCTGAAGCAAGGCCAGCCTGTCCGGTTCAATCCCTTTCCCGTTATCTTTTACAGCCATATACATATAATCATCTTTCCGCACAATGCGTATCGCAATTTCCAAATGAGCCGTCTCTTCTATGCAATGTTTAATGCTATTTTCGATAAGCGGTTGAATAATAAGCTTTGGAATTTTTACATCTCGTATCGACTCATCCACATCAATCGTGTAATCCAAACGGCGGTTAAACCGCATTTTTTGCAGCTTCAAGTAATCCTCTACATATTTGATATCGGTTTCAACAGGCACCATCGTGCTGCCATAATGGATGTTGTACCTTAGTAAATTGGCAAATGAAACAACAATATCCGAAGCATTTTGCGGATCGAATAAAATTTCATAACGCAGCATTTCCAGCACATTAAATGCAAAATGAGGATTGAACTGCGCCTCCAGCTGCTTAATTTCCATCCTCCGCTTCATCTCGGCAATTTCCGCATTACTCTGCATTAACGATTGGATTTGATCCATTTTAATAAGAAACTCATCCTGAATCATTTGAAACTCCTCAAAGGCCTGTGTCTTCACCTGCTTGGAGGGCGTTTGAATGAAATGAATTAAGGAATCGACGGACTTCAGGCTTTGTCTCATAATTTTAGGCAGAACCAAATAAATAACAATAATCATAACTACGCCGATGCTTATAAAAGAAATCAGCCCAATCCATACCGATTGTTTGAAGGTATTAATCGACAGCATATTGATAATTTGAATATCCTGCTCATAAATCGTACGGTTCGTTACATAGTAAGCGTTATTATCAATCGTAGCCGTATTCTCTTCCAGATAGTGCTTGTTTACCTTCCCTGCATGGGATAGCAGCTTCTGATCAGATACATAAATGGCTTGGTCAAACCGGTCCGTTATCGCAACCAAATCTGCTGAATGCTGAAAATAGCGGCCGAGATCTTCCAGGAAAAAGAATAAATAGCCTTGGACAGCTTCATCTGCCATAATCGCTTTAGCGAAGTAATAGGAGCTGCTTTGTCCTTCCTTGAACAAGGAATTGTCAACGGTTCGCTCTATTCCATCCCGCAAATCCGTATCACGCAGCAAGCTTTGCATCAAATAGTCACTCGTTAACGCCTCGACATTCCCTTTGTAAAGACTGGTCGTAACGATATCCCCATTTTTATCAAAAAGAACAAAGCTCCCTTTAAATTGTCTGGCGTTAACAAATGAATACAATATATTATTTACTTCCAATAATCGCGAACGATCCTCCGTTACCTGCTGAAATGCTTCATCTTGGGCGAGCTTATCCAACGTATTGCGATATCTTGAAAATTCATAGGCTACAATAGCGCGAATGTGGTCATTAACCTGATGATTTTTCTTGACGACGACAACCATAAACGTAACGTAAAGGGATAAAATGTACAGCGTGAAAATAAGAGCGATCGTAATGACCGAATATTTGAGAAAGATTTTTTTCATATAGTCTCTGAAGCTCTTTTGCATGTTCATCCCCCCCTTCACCCTTAAACAATTACGTCGCTTGCGGTAATTCTAAGAAAAACGCAATTTTCAGATGGCTTAAAAGCTAGTTAAAACTTCGCTAACGGTTGCCATTGAGGCTATTTCGACTATTTTAGCTCACTTTGTCATTTAACGGTTGTCATGAGCGTTATTCCCCCATTTTTCAGTGGAATCTGTGGTTTATTGTGTAAATAAGCGCGATTGCAACCGTTAGAAATTTTAATCTGCTATTTTTACACAAATAGCGTTTGTGGCAACCGTTAGAAGCTAATCACTGCTCTACGAACAAGAAGAAACGCTGCGCGTCCTTGGCTACGGAGGTGCCGTTTCTCGGTGAAATATAAGGTTTAACCATGCAATATGATCTGCGAGAGTGAATGATCGCCTTGGATGTCGACGTCGATACGCTTCTACGTACAGATTTCGCCTTACGCAGGTATCCTAGCTACGAAGGTGGCTTGGTCCCTCCTTCGGTTGAACTTTCATCAACTAGATGATGCGTGCCTCTGGGCACGCTATTTTAAAAAGAACAGCCACTCCGGGCTGCTCTTACAACGTATTTGCTTATTGAGTCAATTTCGGTTTTGCAGCATTATGAAATTAACTCTATCGGCCGCAGCATTTCTTGAATTTTGCACCGCTTCCACATGGGCATGGATCATTCCGGCCAATTTTCTTTTTTGTCTCAAGGGAAATCACCGTCCCCCGCCCGCTTTGGCTAGAAGCTTGGTTTAAAACCGCAGGCTTGCTGCTTTGACGCTTCGCGGAAAGCTCGCTAGGATAATAACCTTTCAACGCCCACTGTCTTGTGTTATTCATCATTTCTGCAACTCTGTCAGTCAACGTTGACATCTCATCTAATGAAGAAAATTCGATCCACTCTGAAAAACCATTCACCAATTCCCCTAAGGTTGCAAGATTATTAATTTCCCATTCGCATTCCTCAACCATGACATCTGCATCTTCGCGGCCTATCCGATAGGTTGTCATCAAATAACGGACTGATTGTTCATAATGCTTCGACTTTTCGTTATAGCCCGGTTCACCGGCTCGCATAAGCTGCTGACGGGTAAACGGGTAAAATTCAAGCTGGCTTCTGAAATTATGCTCTGCAATGATGTCCTCTGGAGAACTGTTGTAAAAATAAGAAACGATGTCATGATCATCATCAATTTCAATTTCCAAATAATATTGTGCAGCATCTGAAATAACGTCGTAAAAATCCATTGCACCTAGCCTCATCTCAGCGTGCTTAAATACCAATTCACTCAATTGAGTGTATGTCAAAGCACCATAACGATAAATCAAGCCCATTGTCAGCTTAATCCATTCTGTATTGCGCCGAGTGATATCGTATACATTCATAATGTCCACTTCTTTAAACCAAGCGATAAGCTCCTCAGGCATAAGATATGCCTCTTTACCATTTATAAATGTTGGGAACAAAATCCCTCTATTTGTAAAATACTCATAATACTTTAGTTTATCAAGAAGATTCGTAATTCGGCCATTGTTTTTTACTGCTTCCTGAATGATATTCACCCGATGCAAGTCCCATAATTGAAATGTCTCATCGAGATGATTCGGCATTTTTCTGCTAATCATGGCAGCTAGATTCGATTTATTCAGGCTGCTGTAACCTTCGATCTTAAGCAGCTTACAAAGATTTGTAAGCTGCACCCTTTTCAAACTGCCTAATCCTTCCGGCAATGATAGCGGGTAACTCAACATGGGACCTTTGATGTCAAAAGGATCGCTATACTTGTGCGTCATATGTTTGCCTCCCGAGCAATATTTTTTATAATCTTAAATTATCAAATACAGCTAAGGGAAGCAAACATACATTTCGTTCGTGTTCCGCACATTCAGCTAACTATACACTAACCTCGCGTTTGCCTGTCAGCTTAAAGAACAGTAATAATGAAATAATTGAAGTCACAGTCAATATGGCAGAGTATGCGGATGCATTGCCGTAGTTACCACGAATTACCTCCGTATAAATAGATACGGTGAGTGTTTGCGTACCGCTCGTATACAAAATAATCGAGGAGCTCAATTCACTTATAACGGTAATCCAGCTCATAATTGCTCCTGCCATAACCCCTGGCATCATCATTGGCACAACCACTTTGCGGAATGTCTTCGCCTCCGACGCGCCAAGGCTAATCGCAGCTTCTTCAAGACTTGGGCTAATTTGGCCGATAATCGCTGTACTCGAACGAATCGTGTACGGCATCCTTCTAATGACGAACGACATAACCATAATTAACACTGTGCCGCTGAGCACAAACGGCTTATCACTAAATGCGAAAATAAATGCAATCCCTAGTACCGATCCTGGAATAATGAACGGGAACATCGAAACCGTATCTAATACATTCGTAATGGCATTCTTCTTTCTAACCGTTAAATAAGAAATCAATACCCCTAGCACGACAATAATGACGATGGCGATAAGTCCCATTTTATAAGTATTCCAAATGACAGAAGTATTTTTCATTAACAAAATATTTTTGTAATTATCAAATGAGAAATTGCCGGTATAAACCTGGCCGCCCTTCGTTTCCAAGAACGAAGTAAACGTTACAACTAGCTGCGGAAGAATCGCCAATAACACAACGAAATATACAAATGCATGAGACAAAATATTTTTAAAGCCTTTCGCTTTTTCTACAGACATTGGCTTTAGCGCCGACATCGAATAGGAGAAGCGGCTTGCAACCAAGCGTTGAACCAAAAACAGAACCAAGGTAACAACAATAAAGATCATACATAGCGCGGCTGCAAACCCGTCATTACCGCCTACCTCACTCATAAATTGCGTATAGATCAAAACTGGAATGGTGCGATAGCCTTCACCGATCAGCATCGGCGTTCCAAAGTCAGCAATAACTCTCATAAAGACGAGCAATGCGCTTGCAAGCATAGTTGGAATAATAAGCGGAATAATAATTTTGAAGATACGCTGGATATTCGAATAGCCAAGACTCTCTGCCGCTTCATTTAAGGAGTTATCCAAATTTTTCAGCGCACCCGAGATATAAATATAAATGAGTGGAAAGGATTGCAGTGTGAGTACTAATACTATACCAGTAAATCCATAAATTCCATCGAATTGTGTTCCAAATAAATTGTTGAAAAATTCAGTTACTACTCCTCTGCGTCCTAATAGCTGAATCCATGCATAGGCACCGATAAATGGAGGTGAAATATACGAAATAATAACAAAGATTTCAATAAACTTACTGCCTTTAATTTTCACTCTCCGCATCATGTAGGCCAGCGGCAAGCCGATAACCATCGATAGCACCGTAGCAGCCACTGTTACTTTGAAGCTGTTTAAAATCGTAATCCAATAAAATTTCCGTTCGAAAAATTTGCCCAAATATTCAAAAGTAAATTGTCCAGTCCCGGGATCAATCACACTTTTCTTTAACACTAGAAAAAGCGGAAACGCGATAAAAAGTAAAAATATACATAAAATTAGCAAAGTGGAGGTGTTCCAAATATTAAACGGCTTTTTATTTGCTGCTTTCATTTGCCCCACCTACTTTAATTAGTGTTTTTTCATCCTCGCTGAAAACGTTGATCTTGTTTGGCTTCACCTTCAAATATACGGTAGACCCTTCCGGAATTAGATCCACTGCATCCGCATCCTGGATAACCTCCACCTCTTCACCTTGCTCCAGCTCAATGAAGTAATGCGTATTAATGCCAAGGAACATGCTTCTAATAACCTTGCCCTTCAATCCAACCTTTTCTTCATTAATAATAAATTCCTGAGGTCTGACAGAAACTAGAACCGTATCGCCTGCTTTAGCCCGGTTAGAAATATTCGGCATTTTTTCTTGGTAGCTATCGCCCAGCTGAATATACTTTTCACCGTTTTCTACAATCAGCTTTCCTTTTACTACGTTTGACGTTCCAATAAATTTAGATACAAAAATGTTGACAGGCCGTTCATAAATTTCCTTCGGAGAACCGATTTGCTGAATGACCCCGCCATTCATAACGGCAATACGGTCAGAAATAGCAAGCGCCTCCTCCTGATCATGCGTGACATATACCGTAGTAATGCCTACTTGCTGCTGAATGCTTCTAATCGCATTACGCATTTCAATACGAAGCTTCGCATCAAGATTCGATAACGGTTCATCCATGAGCAGCACTTCCGGGTGGATAACAATCGCTCTTGCTAATGCTACACGCTGCTGCTGTCCGCCAGACAGCTTATCTGGCATACGGTCTTTATATTTTTCAATATGAACGACATTTAAAATTTCATTAATCCGCTTCTCCATCTCTTCCTTGCCTAGCTTACGATTTTTTAGCCCAAAAGCGATATTGTCTTTGACAGACATATGCGGGAAGATCGCGTAGTTTTGGAACACCATGCCCATATTACGCTTACTAACCGGAATGTGGTTGATCTCTTTGTCCGCAATTCTGATGCTACCGCCATCAATCGAATTAAACCCGATAATCATACGCAAAAGCGTCGTTTTTCCACAGCCTGAAGGTCCAAGCAATGTAAAGAGCTCACCTGGCTTTATTTGCAAAGAAAGCTTATTAATGACCGTTGTATCTTCAAACTTCTTCACAACGTTGTCGACTATAATAGATACACTCATGTTCGTCATCCTTTCATGCCATTCTTAATAAAGATAGAGCAGCTTTACAGTGACGTATAAGCTGCTCTATTTTCGAAAAACGACTAATCCATTGATCTTTCTAGCAAATCCGTAAATTTAGCCGTAATTTTATCTTTGTTTTCCGAAATCCAAGCTTCGTCATAGTTTTTAGCAAGTACAATGCTGTCAGTTGGAACCATGTAGTCTGCCAATTTAACGCCGTCGCGAAGCGGTCTGACTGTAAGCTCAGAGCCTACTAAAGTTTGAACCTTATCAGAAAGCACGTAGTCAATGAACTTTTGTGCATTTTCCATATTTTTTGCACCTTTAATAATTTGAACAGATTCACCTGGGAAGATCGCGCCTTCAACCGGGAAAATAACATCTACGGGAGCACCGTTATTAATGTATTGAACAACTGGGTCCTCCCAAGTTAGACCGACAGGGTACTCGCCGTCAGCTACGCCTTTATGCACTTGACCGGAGCTGCCAGCAATTTTGCCGTCCAAATTAGCAATAAACTTCTCTACGAAATCCCAAGCCTTGTCGGACATAGGGTCGCCGTCACCCATTGCATATAGCATAGCTGCAAGCGATTGGAATGCAGAGCTGGATGCCGATGGATCGCCGAACGAAATTTTACCTTTTAGCGCCGGGTTCAAAAGATCCTCAAAGCCTTTTACTTGCACATCGCCAACAATATTTTTGTTTACAATAAATACAGTCGGGTCAGCAAAAGCTGGCGAGAAATAACCCGTCTTATTGCGGAATGCCGGAATCATATGCTCATCTTCAGGGGAAACATATTTTTCGAACAGCTCTTTTTTACTGGAAAGCATCGTTTCATCGGCCGCCCATAAAATATCTCCCATCGGATTGTTCGTCTCAGATTCCACACGCTTGATCAGTTCGCCTGTGCCTGCCACGACGATGTCTACTTTAATGCCTGTGTCCTTCTCAAAATTCGGAATAACCGCATTGTTCAAGCTCTCGCTGCGCGCAGTGTATATCGTTAGCGTATTTTCATCCTTTTTACCACCGTTATCCTGGGAACAGCCTGATAAAATAAGTCCAGTTGCTAGAACTAGGGTAAGAGTAAGCGATTTCAATTTCATAATATTTGACCTCCTCATGTTTTTCTTAACCCCAAGTATACGCTTCCAATTTGCATAGAAAAATCCTAAAATAATAAACAAATACTTAAAAAACAAAACCAAATAGGGCCGTTCAGAGCCGATTGAATGCGTTCATGAGACCAGAATATGCCGTTCTTCTCATCCCTACATTACGCATAATATCCCCCCCGTTCCCCCTGTCCTCCCTAGCTTTCCCTATTTGTGCAGGAGAAAAACGACCAGGTAAAGAAATGGATAAGCATTGCAATTAAAGTTGGAAGTAGGGCCGCTTTTATTCACCAAAGGCGGACCCTGCCACTTCTCCAGTTTCCTGCTCTCCTCATAATCGACACTTATGAAAAAACACCCTCGAGCTGCTCCTATGCTATAGGCATAAGAAAGGCTTGAAGGTGTTTTTAAAGTTCCAATTGCATGTATCTGATCGGGTAGTTACTTTATTGCAATATGTATTTCGACTTCTCCATTCGCATAATATTTTTCGAAATCATAAGTGTAAGCCCTTTTTAGTTCGCCAGTTTCTGCTTGCCCCCAAATCTTTTTCCAGGCATTAATGATGCCGTGTTCGCTTGATATATCTACTTTAAAAACCTCATACTTCTCACTTTCCGGTATTGTAATCACAGATTCCCCGCAACGTTCCTCGATGGCAATCCCCAAGGAGTAATCCCCTTTATAATCACTCTCGTAATCGTAATAAACACCGTATTTTGTACAGTTTTGATGCTGTCCAAAATGCTGAGAAGCTTCTTCCCATACCGTTTTGATTTTAGTCATGATTTGCTCGTCAATAAAATTATTTGTTCTAGTCGTGCTTACTACATATAGCTGCATAAAATAGATCGCTCCTAATATATTACTTTATACTGCCGGCTGCTGAAAACTCATTTTGAAGCTCTAACGAATGATATAAGTGTGTTGAATAGTTGTGGATAGGACAATCTCTTTTGTGAAGCGAGCACGCACTCGCTCGCTTAAGCTAACAAAGCTAACTGCATTTCCTGCACTTAGTTTTGAGAAACTTGCCGTTTTTGTGATTCTAAGGGGAAAAACTGCATTTAGTTTGGCGCAATTTGCAAAGTATAGGGGAATTCAATCAAACTAGATGCATGAAATCCATTTAGAATCGTTTATTCGATTAAAAAGGAAAATCTAGATGCATAAAATGTACTAAGCTGCCAATTCAGAAAATGTACTTAGCTGCCGTGAGCAATGTAACACTTGTCGATTCTTCCTTGTACACTTTTTCAGCAGCCAGAATACTAATATTTATTTCAATCATATCAGAATATCGCCTGCCATTTCCATGCAAGAGGCTATCTTATAAGTCTTGAGCATGACCAGGAATTCTATTTCTACTAAATCGTTGAACCCCCTAGGTTTGGCGGACACTCGTTCCGTTATTCGCCCCAAAAAAGCTGTTTTTGAAGTTTCGCGGTCAGACGTTCCGCTATTTGCTCAAATGTCAGCTTTTCTTTTCTATTTTCTTAGCAATAGCGGAACGTCTGTCACTTTTATCAAGCAAATGGAGCTTTTTAACCGCATTAACGGAACGTCTGTCCAGTTAGTGTACGAAATCACGATCATACTTCATCCGTCGGCTGAAATTCATGGAGCGCAAGTGCTACTCGTTAATTTCGCGAGGATTGCCGTCACACTGCTTCAATCTATTTGACTGATGGTTTAATAAAAGCTGTCCCACGGTCTGTTAGACCTTGTGGGACAGCCTCTACATTCTAGCTAGTTACAACCGGAAATCGTTTATTAATCTTCTACTGGTAGTACCTCCGTCTTCAACACATCAAAGCGAATAAGTTTATCTGAGGATAACTCGTTTTTATTATTGGTTCTGACCATTTTGATCGTATGAAAACCAAGCGGAAGTGTGCCTGTATCCCAAATCAGCGCTTGGCGTATTACAGTGGCTGAATAGTTATCATGTTGTCCCTTCCATTCGCCATCGACGTAAACGTCCGCGATCCCTCCGTTAAATGCGGTACTTCCGTACACAGTAGCCCGCGTTCCATAAAACATAATCTCAACGGATCCGCCATCATCCAGTGCATAACGCTCACTTCCCCCATGCAATAAGGTGTTGGTAAGTTCCGACCAGCGTTTGCTATAAGTGACGAATGGACTCGTATCGTCAATAGCTGCAGGCTCCGAGCTTAATACCGAAATTGGAGCTGATCCTGGAGAAACAATGCCTGTCATGTTTACTGCGTATAACTGGTATTTTCCGGGCTCCATATGCGAAGTGTCGAACGATACCTCTATCCCCGCTGTCGCCTCTGCCTTCAATCCGTACACTGTGCCATTTTCTGCTGACAAAACAGCTTGTTCTAGCTCGCCTTCAGAAGCATATGTTTTTACTGGCACCATGTACAACTTGCCTGGCACCGAGCTTGTAGCCGTCACCGCAGTTCCGGTAGCGATTAGTGCAGCGGAGTCGGATGTTACGGCCGGCGGCAGCATAGTTGTTAACGAGATGAATACGTTAGCGCTCTCTCCATGCGCTGCGTACACCGATGCTGATACTACTCTCACATAGCCATTCGCTGAAACTGTAACACGATGCTGTCCAGCCGGAACCTGGAGCGTAAATGTCCCATCTGCATTCGTAGTCGTTACAATATTGGCATATCCGCTCAAATTGACGACAGCTCCTGACAATGGACTGCCCTCTTCATCCGTTACTGTGCCAGCGATAATACTGTCTCTGACGGGCGGATCGCCAAGCACTTCAGCGCTTTCAATGCTGGATATTCTTACCGTATGAGTTCCCGTCCAACGACGCCCAGGATAATAGGTTTGCTCTGAAATGCCGTTTTCCTTAATCGAAAATCCCGGATCATGCTCGGCCAGAAGGAGAATCGAATTTCCAGATTCATACTGAACAGCTTCGACTTTATAGCCTGATGTGCTTTGATCAGGATGACGCACGATAGCGTATTGTCCCGCGATATCTTCTGGTATATGACCATTTACGACTAGCGCGTCCATAGCATCTCCATGCGCTGCGCTTCTTGTTTCTACAATCTCTCCTGTCACGTAACTGTCGCCCTCGATTTGCTGCTCTCCCATTCTGAGCAGTGTACCGCCAACAAGCGACATGCTCCGCACCTCTCCGTCTACAAGGCGGATGAAGCCCATCTCTCCCACCATCGTCACACCCGCCGCTGTTACAGGTTCATTCGGATAATCCGGGTTGCTCAGAATAATGTCTGTCGTATTGCCATAAACCACTTTAACAGCGACAGCTCCTGCAGGCGCCTCGTTCAGCTGCAGGCGGTCAACCGCCTCTACACGAGCTTGCTCACCGCTATATGGCTCCATAAGCGTTACAAAGGTGCTGTTCAGATTGGTGCCTTCTCTGCGCAATACGAGCTTCGGCATCGTGTATTTCACTGCTTCGTCGTTATTGTCTACCTGGGTTCCTTGCAGACGAATGGATCGGAGTGACGGCGAACGTCCAAGAAACAGCTCGTTCTGACCAGGTTCAAGCAAGCCGGTCACCTTCATTTTTGCCCCTTGTACGCCCTTATCCTCCGTTACAAGCGTCACTTCATACTGCTCGCCATCGAGCTCCGCTTGCTGCACGTCCCGGACATAGATATAGCCGGGATAATGTCCCTCCGCACTGCCGCTATCGCTATTATTCGTCGGCAGTACAACCTGGGTGCCCGGAGGCAGCAAGTATGGGCCGTAATCCGTGAGCTGCGCATCTGTCTCGAAACGGGCATCGCGGTTCGCATCCCCTTGCAGCGTGTATTCGTGCCGGCTGCCTCCCTCAATGCGGAACAAGTCCAATACATACCCTTGCTCACCGCTTCCATCCGCGAACGGGACGAACCATGGCTCACGACTGTACTTCTCCGTTACTTCGTACGCGGAATCATATTCGGCGCGCATCGCTCGAAACGGCTGGTCATCCGACACAAAGGCCGAAATATTGCCTCCGTGCTTCGCCTGTTCTCCGTTAACCATATTCGCGCTGTCCACAACGACCGTGTTGTGCGCCATCGTAGACAAGAAAAACCAGCGATAGAACGTATTGTGCGTATAGCCCAGATCCGGCATCAGCTCCTGCCCTTGCGCATACAAGCTAAGATTGAGCGGATCGTTGTGAGCATGTCCGTACTTCGGTTGGAAGCCCATATACAATTGCGTCTGCTCTTCTCCGGATCCACCGGTTAATCTCCCAACCTTGGCTGCGGGCAGCAGGAAGGAGCCAGCATCCAGCAGCGGGTTCGGACGTAACTGGTTCGCCCATGTGTCGGTGATAGGCAGCACTTTCCCATCCGGGTATGCCAGCTTGTCGGCATTCTCGATGATGCGGCCAATACTCGGGAACTGCTGAAGCACATCCAAGTTATCGAATCGCTTACCGCTTCGAGGCGATACATAGCCTGCAGGATCGCTCCATCCCTGCAGCATTTGCGCTACCTCCAACAGTCCGTTCATCGTCTGATTATGATAGCTTGGCGTAACCTCCTGCCAATAGCCGTCGGAGAGGAACATACGGTTCACAAGCTCCTGTATCGATTCCAGGACAAGATGAATATAATCCGGTTCATCCAGCGCCAACCCAACTTCAATCAGCCCTTTCCACGTCTGGAATGACATATTGCCCCAGTATTCAGGACGCGACAGCACGAATTCTGCTGAAGGCACAATCATGTTCTGAACGATACGCTGTTCGACATCCTCGCCGTACTCATCACTGAGCAATTGGAATGCATTGGTTCCTTTCAGTTCCTTATAGAGACGAAGCAATGGCGTGATTCTTGGCAAGTCGTTATACCACCAACGATCCCATACTCCGCCCCAATAAGGAAACGGCGGTCCGGATCGCTTGTCAAGGGTCAAGTTAGCATGATTGCTCCCGCCAACCCGGTCAACGGTCGGATTATAGCCCTCATAAGCTTGCGTAAAGGCATATAGCAAGCGGGCTGCCCCAAGCGGATCAGACTTCCCAAGCGCCCCCGCTTGAGCAATTGCCCGACCTTTCTGTAAATACCACATATGGGCAGTGATGAAAAACTTGCTTCCTTCATTGTCCTCGTAATAGGGGATTGTAACGGTTTCTCCTTTTCCGTTCTCCAAGGTTAGCGACTTATCTTCCGCATATTGAGCATTCGGATAGACAGTGCCGGTTCGAGAAGCTTTCAAGCTATGTCCGTCTTCCGAAAGCTGATATAAGCCGCTCGGATAAAGCTCCGGCATTTCAGGCAAGCCGACAAAAAGGAAGCCGGGCTGCGGCGGGATGAGTGCCTTGATTTGTTCTACTTTTTCGGACGGTGGGCTCCACGCCAGTTGTTCTTGCGGCTGAGCATCTTCGCTGCCACCTCCCATGCCGTACACGGCTTCTCCGGCATCGATGATTGCTTCCCGGTCAAAGCTTAGTACGGCGATCGTTCGCGCAGTCGGATGATTCGGGAATAAAATGATCCGCAACTGGTATAAGCCACGCTTCACTGGGGCGGGATGTTCAAATTCCAGTGCCAATGCTTGGCCATTCCAGCTCAGTCCATCATGTTCCAGACTGCTCCAGGACTGCCCAGGTTCTTTCCACTGAAGCTCCACATCCATATGCTTCGTCTTCTGCAATCCGCTCAGTCTTTTCTCCCTCTGAAAAAGGGAACTCAAATCCAAAGAAAGCCGCTTTTTTGTAAAACCGGTATACAGAAGCTGCAGCTGATCCGATGGTCCAGAAGGAAGACGATCCCCGATAAGATCAGCCAAGTTGTTAGGCAATCGTGAGAATACGATACTCCCGAATCGGTCTTCGTTAACAAGACCAATGCGGACTAGCACATCATTCGGCTGATTCTCATGCCAATGATCGGAATGGCGTATGGGCACCCATGAGCTAAGCGGGCGCGTATAAAGATTATGCAAATGCACGATATTCATCTGCCACTCATCCCCCGGCCCGACTCCTGCTGGTTCAATATCCGCAATGGGGACAGCCAGCTCTACATACACCTCTTCCCCATCTGTGGACGAAGCATGCTCAGCAGAGTCTATTGCCACTTTGCCTGCCTCTTCCCATAGCTTAGCCACGTCAGGCGATGGATTCCAGATCGGTAATAAACTTGGGGCTTCAGCCGCATTCATCGGAATTTCAATGGCATAGAAATCCTCACTGCCCTGCGGTCGCAGAATAACTGCAATCTGGGCCAGGCTGTCTGCTTCCTCCCTTACAATCCGGCCCCCGATGTAAACGTAGCCCTGATCGTATGCCACTTGATACTTCACACTTTCGTGTAACGATTGATTGTAATAAGCCGTTTGAAAATTTTGAATTTCAACCGCATTTGCCCACATACGATCATTGAGCACACCATCAATTACGGGAGCTTGATTCACTTTGGGCACAACTGCCCATTTGTCAGCTTCATAATGAATCTGCTGCGGAACTAACTCCATTGTCTGAGCTTCATTTCCAGCATTTACATTTGGAGAAAGTCCGATAGATGATAGAAGCAGGATGCAGATCAAGAATGACATTATACTGATTTTTAAATACTTTTTCATATTGCCACTTTCCTCTCCTGTTTTTTTTCGGGATCAAAAGAAAAGTTGTAAGCGCTTTAATAAAGTTGCAATAAGAAGCTGTCAATTAATTGTGGATAGAGCAACAAGCAATAGAAAGGGATGCCACTACGATCAAGATTGGGATTCCGACCGCTGTTGTAGTCCATTTTTTTCGATTAAACAACCCCTATAATGGATAAAATTGGCTTACAAATGCGGACGCTGACGCTTCTCCATTCCCATTCTTGCTCTCCGCTCCCCTTTCTCATTGCTTATCAATAGTTGTCCACAATTACGCCTTAATGTAGGCCAGGTTGCTCTAGAGCAACTGCTCTGTCCGAACAGTTGCCCTAAACCAATTGGCCCCCCGCAGGAACCTGGAAAAACCATTTTCCACAATTTTACTTACCAGTACAAATCCCACTCCCTTGTCACTCTAACCAGAGCCTCAAGGTAATAGTAGCACCCAAACAGGCATGCTTCATCAACTCCCATATTGTGCGGTATACTCCCTACCACATGCAAAAGCAGGGCATTGGAATCTTCATTATGGATTGTAGAGTAATTGTCAACCAAACTCTTCAATATCTTAAAGGCTGCATTGGCGTAATACTTCTTTTCCTCTCCTTCCGGAAGCCACTTGGCCAGCTCCAAAAGACCGCACACCGTAATCACTGAAGCCGATGTATCCCTCAATTCGCCACTGCCATCAGTAAAATCAAAATCCCAGTAAACGACCAGGTCTGAAGGACTCCGGTTCAGGAAATAATTCGCCAAGGCCTTGCAGCTCATGAGTAAATCTTCATTCTTTGTATACCTATAATTCAGTATGGAACCGTAAATGGCCCATGCCTGTCCCCGTGTCCAGCAGGATGTATCTGAATATCCCTGGGCTGTTCTTCCAAACCTCGATTCACCCGTCTCTGAATCAAATAAAAACATATGGTAGGTTGAAGCATCCTCCCTGACGATGTTATCCAGTGTTTTCTCTGCATGGTATTCCGCTCTTTCCCTGTATTCCGGATTTCCGGTAACCTCTGAAGCCCAGTACAAGAGGGGCATATTCATCATGGAATCAATGATCACATTCCCCCGTTTATCCGGTTCATCAAATTCTCCCCCTGACCAGGAGCGTATGATCCCGGCTGGCTCCAGATAGCGGTTCGAAAGCTGGTCTGCTGCTTTCAAGGCTGCCGTTTTTGCCTTTTCGCTTCCTGTCAGTTTGAATGCCGCAACACAAGAGAGACTATATAAAAATCCCATATCATGGTGATCGACCGCTATTTTATTGTCTATTCTATGAATAAACCTATCCACTTGCACTTCCGCGGCTTTTCTGTATCTTTCATCTACAGTGATTTCCCAGGCAAGCCACATCATCCCTGTCCAAAAGCCTTCCGTCCAGTTTCTATTCTCCTCTTTGGGATAATAAACATTATTGTTACTCCAGGCATGCGGGAAAAAATCAGTGAATTGTTCCACATTGCCTTCCAATTTTTTTAGAGCAGCCTCTAGCGCTTCTTGAAATACTCTTTTATCAAAATCTGGCGCCGTTTTAAATACATCCATTTTCAAGCCTTCATCCAAAACTTTTTTCATACTTACTTCTCCTCCGAATGAATAAATCTATCATTCAAGTTTGTTAATTGCTCAACTTGCTTTCGCATTGCTTCACGCAAATACATATATTCTCTCCAGCTAACAGCCACCAAGTAGTCAGGCAAGATATCCTGCACCTCGATCAGAAAGGCATCCAGCTTATCTAATTCCAACTGCAATTGTGCGCCTATGTCTGCAACAAGCTCATTTCGTTTCTCCACAGGAGAGTTCTGCGTGTCTTCCAGTGCCTGCACAGCATCTGCAAGTCCAAGCAGCGCGTCAATCAACGCAATCACTCTTCTGCACTCAAAACGAATGACTTGCAGCTCATATTCCCGTCCCGCTACCGCTTTCCCTTGCTCAAACAATGGCAAAATATTGTGAGCCAGCGTCCGGGTGATCCGATACGCTTTGTGAGTCCCATCCGTCGAAAGTATACTGCGGATGATCGGTTCAGGATACAGATGCGCTTTTTTCGGTTGACCGAAAAGCACACCGATCTCCATCAACAAAGCAAATGTAGAAGAGTACTCAAACAGCTTCCGCATATCGCCCATGCCCTTCGCCCACCGCTGCGGCTCGTCCGCTACAATCCAGTTCGCATACAACCGATCAAATTCGGTAGCATCCCGTCTTTGCGCATTCCAGCCTTTCTCTGCCAAACTGGCAACATTCCTCCGATAATTTGGAGAATAGACATGATAGGCCATCACCCCTTGGAACGAATGCTCCATCCCTTCATTAATGCGGTTCTCTATGTTCTCCACATGATCCTGGTAGATCATCCAAGGCAACCATCCAGTACTTGGCGCCGTCCAGCCTTCAGCTCCGCGAACGGCTCGAACAGGACATACGGGCATCGTATAGTCCCACCAATGAATGGCAACTTTCCCGGACAATCCATGCTGTTCCAAAAAGACTTCAAATGATGCATCAAGCTCTGTCAAATTTTTCGCCATGTCATGCCAAATAATAATCTTTTCCATACCGCTCGACAGCAAATATTGGCTGATTTCCAGCATATACAATTCAAACAACTGGCGCTTTGAATAAACAGCCAAATCCGCAGCGCTCCACTCCTCTATTTCATCCATGCCGATATGGAACCATGTCTGACCGTACGGCAGCATATAACGTTCGACGATCCGTCCCAGTAGCCGCTTCAATGTAGGAAAGGTATCCGGATGCGTTAAAGAATAACCTTTGTACGTAGGTTCCCCCTGCTCATTGACCGACGAAATATTCGGGTACAACCTCGGCAGCAGCGACGAATGACCAGGGCCGTTAAATTGCGGAACGACGCGAATTCCCCGCTCCGTCGCGTAGGCAATAAGCTGCTCCAGTCCATCCCCCTCGTAAATAGGTGCCTGGTATGTCTTCGTTGTCAACTGCTTGGCGACAGGATCAAAATAATGAATCTGTCTTTCCTGCAACTGCTCCGGATCATCGAGAACGGGGGCGAACAAAAATTCCGAACGGCTATTGGTATCCGTAGGATAGCAGTGCCCGTGGGGCCAGCAGCCGTATATACCGATGCCGAGCGTGTTCAGCTTGAACGACACCATCTCGTCAATCATGTTCTTCCAGTCACTGAGCTCCATCCTGTCAGATCCCCAGTAGCTTTCCGCAAAGAAACCTCTGATCGGCACATCCGGTGTATCTTCGATCTCCACAAGCGGCACACTCAACAAATTGCTGCTTGCCCCGGGCTGAAGTAACTGAATAAGTGTTTGTACGCCATGAAGTAACCCGACTGGCGACCCGAAAATACGCAATTCCTTGCTCACTGCGACGAGACTGTATGTTTCGGACTCCTCTTTCGTGTCTTCCAGTCTAATCCGGTAGACAGGTTCTCTTTCCACCCTCTCATCCCTATTACCATCACTCTGACAGACAAGTACAGTTCCTTGCCAATGTTTTGCAAGCCAGGCGATCAATTGACGCGAAGCCACCTGTGTGACCGTCGATGCTGACGTATCTATTTCAACCGTAATCGTATAACTTTTGTCCAGCTCTAGCATTCCATTGTAGCGCATCTTCTTCGGCATCGGTATCAAAGTAAGAATCGCACCCATCTAACCAACCTCACTTCATATTCATCTTCATGCGAGCATTCTTTCAACTTATCCTTTAATTGCCCCGAGGAGCATCCCTCTAATAAAATACTTTTGCAGAAACGGATAGACAATAATAACCGGTAAAATCGCTACAGTTACGGTCGCCATCTTGATTGTCTCCGGCGGCAGTTGCTCCATCATCTGCACAGTGCCCAATTGAAGCTCGCCCGAAAGATCCGTTGTTTGAATCATATTGCGAAGCACAACTTGCATCGGCTCCAAATGCTTGTCGCTCAAGTACATAATCCCTTTGAAGTATTCATTCCAATGTCCAACTCCGTAAAATAACCCTATCGTCGCGACCATCGGCAGAGACAGCGGAAGCACAATGCTGACAAGCGTGCGTACATCTCCACAACCGTCTACCTTTGCAGCCTCCTCCACTTCGTCTGGCAAATTCTCAAAATATGTTTTCATAATAAGCAAGTTGAATGTGCTGACCATGCCCGGAACTATCATCGCCCATACGGTGTTATACAATCCAACTCCCCGTACAACCAGGTAAGTCGGAATAATTCCGCCGCTGAACAGCATTGTGAATACGACTGCCAACAGCACAATATTTCTGCCTTCAAGATGCTTTTTGGATAAAGGATATGCGAGCAGAATAGTCACTGCCAAATTAAGCAATGTAGCAACAACCGTGATAAACACTGTAATTTTAATAGCATTAGGCACACGCACACTGCTAAAAATCTCCTTGTACGCGGACCAGGTAATTTCACTCGGCCAAATAATAAATCCGCCGTTGCGCAGCACCTCCGAGTATGGGGTGATAGACACAATAACCACATAATAGAGCGGAAATAAAGTAGCTAGCGCGAATAGCCCTAAAACAGAATACATAAAAGCGTCCACAATGCGATCCGAGAGTGTGTTGTTTACATTCAAGTGATTCATCATTCATTCTCCCTGCGTTTCATCGTTTCAATATTTGCAGCGTTATGCGTCACCAGATACCTGAGCCACCGACCTTTTTCGCTAACTTGTTGGCGCCGATGACAAGCACTAGTCCGATGACAGATTTAAACAAGCCGGCAGTAGCCGCAATACTGAATTCCAGATTTTCCAAGCCGCGGCGAAACACCCATGTATCAATAATATCTCCGACATCGTACACCCTTGCATTCAAAAATATATACACTTGGTCGAACCCGGCGTCCAGTATATGTCCCAATCTTATAATCAGCAGCAGGACGAACACCTCGCGAATGCCCGGCAATGTAATATGCCACATACGCCGCCAGCGCCCAGCTCCATCGACAATAGCTGCCTCATACAACTCCGGACTGATCGATGCCAGCGCCGCTAAATAAATAATGGCTCCAAAACCGGTGCTTTTCCATAACTCCGTCACAATCAGCAATGGCCTGAATAAATCCGAATTCGTCAAAAACTCAGGAGTCGCCCAACCCAAATCGCGGAAAAAGTTTGTAACCAATCCCGAGCCAGGGGCGAGAAAAGAAAACACAAGTCCGTAAACAATGATCCATGACAAAAAATGCGGTCCATACGTAATCGTCTGCACGACCCGCTTGAACCAGCGAACGCGAATTTCGTTGAGCATAAGCGCCAACATGACATCCGGCAGCATATTAAACAACAGCCGATAAACGCTGATGATGAGCGTATTTTTCATAATAATAGGAAAATCATTTGACTGGAACAAAATTCGGAAGTTATCTAACCCAACCCAGGAGCTGCCCCAAATTCCTTTGAACAAATTGTAATCCTTAAAAGCGATCAGAAGACCGCCCATCGGCAAGTAATGAAATATCAAATAATAGATTAAACCAGGCAGCATCATGGCATATAACCAGCGTTTACGAATGAGCGTCTCCAACACCCTGATCTCCTCTTCCTATGCGCGGCCCCCTGAACTGCGGTAAATCATTGCGTTCACAATTCAGGGGGGCAACACTCTATTTACTTTTATTTATTTACTTCAGTGCGCCTGCTGCCCGTAAATCTTCAGTATATTTGTCCAGCAGCTCTTGCGCTTTGTACTTTGTAAGCAATTCTTCGCGATATTTCGGCCAGTTCTTGCCTGACTTGTCATCAAAAATCGCCTGGGAGAACAACTCGTTCTGTCTTTTGCGGAATGCGGCCACGTCAAAGTCTTGCGGCGGCAACAATGGAGCTCCTATATATGGATTGAGCGGCTGCTCCAGCAAAAATTTAACGATTTCACGGTCACGATCTGTCTCATTCGGATCAATTACAGTTAAGTCATATACTTCAGGCTGCAAGGTAGGCTGCGTGAAGAAAGACCATATTTGCAAGAAGTTACCTTGATTCAAAATATCATTCTGATACGCTTCGCTGTTCAGCGTGATTGTTCTGCCTTCCATTGTATAGTGCTTGCCTTCTTGCCCGAAGTGCGTAAGCAAATAACCTTCCTCCGACGCAAGCCAGTCAAGAATTTCAATTGTACGCTCCACTCGCTCCGGATTTTTCTCTGCCACCGTTTTGGGGAACAGGAATGGAGCGCTCGGAGCCGCCATATTGGTCAGCGGTATATCTCCAACCATTGTGAATGGCCGCCATTCCGCTTGCGGATGAATTTGCTTCGTCCGATATTGAATGCTGGTAGGTGCATTGTCAAAAGCGAACTCCTTCGTTTGACCCATTACAACGCCAACCTTGCCTTGAATCGCTTTCTCGATATGCTGCGGAGATTTGTTCAAATACCAGTCCGGATCGACAACCTTCATATCGATCAGCTTGGTGACATCATCCAAAACCGCTTCCATATTTTCGCTCATCGTTCCATCAACAAATCTGTTATCTTCAATATAAGACGGGAATTTCACGCCATTCTTCGCAAGCTCCGGCCAATCCCAGCCAAGGTTCGCTCCTCCGCCCGAAGTTGAGAATCCATACGTATCCGGTTTGCCGTTCTTATCCGGATCATCGAATGTAAACGCCTTCAACACTTCCACATATTCCTCATACGTTGTCGGAATCTTCAAATTCAGGTTGTCCAGCCAGTCCTGACGAATATAAAAAATTCGGTAGCCTTGCTTCGTATAAGGAATCGGCGCGCGATAAAACGCTCCCTGTACTTGGTAACGTTCCAACAATTCTTCCGTCATCCAATACTTGAAATAATTCGGCATCGTCTCTGGAGAAAGGAACGGCGTTAAATCTGCAAGCAAACCGTCAATCGCGTATTTAATACCGCCATCCGCATTTCTGTCTACCCACATATCGGGCGGTGTCGATGCCAGCAAAGTGTTCAGCTTCGTATTGTAGTCGCCTCCGGCAACCATATACGTCAATTTCAAATCAACATTAAACTTGTCCTGTATTGTCTGAAGGACGAAATCTTTGCTCGCATCTGGTAAAGTTGTATTGGCTGGCGCACTGACAAACCAGTTCAGCACGAGTTTCTCTTTTTTGACTTCCTCTGTCGGGCTTGAGCTTGCACCCGCCTCTTTACTTGGGCTTACCGTCGGTTGCTCTGCTTCCTTTCCGCAAGCGCTCAGTATCAAAGACACCAATAGCAATGCTGCAACTGTACTTTTCCATAACCTCATTTTTTTCATAAATCCTGTAACCCTCCTGCAAATTTTTTTATTGTTCAGAACGGATCACTCCGCCGGCAAAATCATCTTGTCATGTTAGGCAATACACTGCAATTATCACTTGGTAAGACTTCTCGGAACAAAAAGATAATAGATCGCACGAAACGATAAGAGGTTAAAAGCAGCAGCTAATGCCCCTATATTTTAATAAAGCCGCCGGAACATGAATGTTCCAGCGGCATTCTTGCTAACAACCTGAAATGGGAAATTTCTTCCATTTGTTAGCCGTCATATTTACTACTGCTCATATATTCGACATGTTCTTCTCCATCCGACTAAACACTTTCTTCACGAAGCAAGTTTCGACAAACGCCCGGTGTCATACCTGTAGACTGCTTAAATATTCTTGAGAAATTCGGTACCGATGTGTATCGCAGACGTTCAGAAATTTCCTTGATCGACATATCTGAATGCTGCAGCCATTCCTTCGCTTTCTCCATCCTGATGCGAATAAGATGCTCTCGGAAATCTTCCCCTGTTTCTTCCTTAAACCATTTGCTGAGTGTAGGGCGAGAAATTTGCAAATCATCCGCGATTTGCTGCAGCGATATATCGCTCTCGAGCTGCTCTCGCACCATCGCAAGCGCAGCCTGCACTATTTTTCTGCGTTTTGGAACCTGATGCTGCTCCATATGCAGTCTGATCGGCTCAATGATTCGTTCATCCATCCACTTTAGCAATTGCTCGGAACGGTCCAATCCGTATATTTGCAATATTGCATCGGAACCGATGACCTCTGTGAGCTCTACGCCGTAATCCTGGAACGCCGTTTCAAGCTCGCCTATCAAATGGACGAGCAAGCCAGCCATCGATTCCAAGCTGTGAAGCGACTGCATCGCTTCCCGGACCAACTCCCCGACGCCATCGCTCGCTTGATCATAAACACCTTGTACCATACTTGAGATGATCTTCCGTTCTATTTTGATCAGTTCGCTAAGGGATTGGTTCATTGCTATTCGAATCCGTTCCGGCAACAGCAAGGAGTCCGGTCCCATCGTCAACCGGTAGATCATGAACGATTGAGCTTCCCGATAAGAAACATGAATATTTTCACAGCCATACCTCGGCTCTGCCAGCGCGACAGACACCGAATAGGAGAAAAACTGCTTTACCTGCTCGCCGATGTTTGCGGCAAACCGTCGGGTAAGTTCATCTGCTTCCTCACCTGGCTCATCCAGCCCCATCAAGAAAGCGATCTGACCGGGTTTGGTCGAAACACCAAGTACCGGACGATACGCCTCGCCAATTTCTTCAACCAGTTTCCGGAGTGCATACATAATCAGCCATAAATCATTTTCTTTATACTGCTGCTTCAATTCCGACATTTGATCGATTTCTACGATACCAACACAGAACCAGTCCCCTTGCAGCGCTTCTGTGTATGTTCGCCAGTTACGGCTTGCATCGCTATCGCTAGAAAGCACCCCACGCAGCAAACTAAGCAAGGCATGCTCCTTCAAAATTGGCGTTTGCTCATTAATCTGCAGCATTAGCCGCTCATTCACATATTTCATATCATGCATAGTCCGGTCAAGTGTAGTAATGACGTCGTGCTTGTGATGCTTAACGTCATGACCGGAAAATTTAGCAACCAAGCTTTGCAACGGATTGACAAGCTTTCTGGAGCCCATTACTGCTACAGCTCCCCATATCAAACAAATGCCCAATATAAGCGTCAGCGACACTTTCTCAATTTGATTCGATTTGGCTGACAGTTCTTGCGAAGAGGTTACCGCCACGTATGTCCAGCCGTTCGACGTCGATTTGATCGTCGTCAGCAAATATATTTTTCCCTTCTCCTCAATACGGCCAGGCAACTCGTTCCCCTGGGAGAAGAGACGAGCGATCGCTTCCTTCAAATAAACGCCGTCAGCTCTCTCCCAGTCTCCGCCGCTTGCAATAAGACTGTCCTGATCGTCGAAAACAAGCAATCCGCGACTAGCCGCAGGCAACGTCTGCTCTACTATCTCCATGGGACGAGCCATATCCAGATGAAGCACCAAAATACCATTCGGTGACGGAGAATTGACCGGAATTGCGCGTACAATTAGCAGATCACTCTGATTTTGATACGTATAGGGCGGGATTTTGTAAAATGTGTTGCTGCCTGTCCACTGCAGCTTGAGAATTTCACTATTCGGATATTCAATTTGTCGCATAATACCAGAAAGATGAGAATAAACAGCATTATGCCGCTTCAAGATAACCGTTATGTTGATCGGGATATCCGTATTCGTAACCATATTCTGAATTTCATTAATAAATTCCACTGAAGTATCGATCGAATCAATCGAAACACCCGCTTCAACCCCTTTAAGAATAAGCGAATTCGTAGCGAGCGATACCGACATATGATCAAGACGAGTGATGTAGGAATCGAGCTGAGTTTGAAAATGCCGTAAAATACTCTGCTGATGCAGATCAACTTCTTCCTGCACCAAATTTGTAAAAAGCTTGGTCGATATCCCGCCCAGAATAAGCACGGGCAAAATGCCTATTAGAAGAGAAAAAACAAGCAATTTCTGTTTGTATGACATCCCTTTAAACGCCTTTATGCTGCTCCCCCCATTTAATTGACACTCCGTACCGTTGCTGACCTGTCGGGCCTGTCTTGGTATGACTTTAAGCAACTCCGGTAATTATATCCTGCTATTTTACAGTTTACCGTGCAACGGTGTATTGTGACAACCCGATTCGGCCTTGGAAAAGCAGCCCCTATAACAAGATCGCCCTCCAGCTTGCCTGATGGCAAATTAGAGGGCGATTGCTTTTTAACAATTATTCATCAATACCAAGGCTGAGCAGCAGCTTTACCAATTCAGCTCGTGTTGCAATCATCTCTGGCGCGAAGCGATTGACTCCAATACCCGATACGAGTCCTGCTTCGTAAGCGGCAGCAATATAAGGTTTAGCCCAGTTCGCAATTTGCTGCGCATCTGCGAAAGGCAAAACTGGCTGCTCAGGTATTTTCAATTGCATGGCCCGCGCGACCACAACAACCAATTCTGTACGAGTGAGCGGAGCATTCGCTCGAATTGTACCATCCGCATACCCCGTCAGAATTGATTTCTCCATCAGTGCTTTCAGATGACCGCTAGCCCAGCTTGGCACTGTGTTACTGTCCTTGATCATCCATGCATCGCTAGTTGCATTAAATTTCAGCATACGATTAAGCATCGTTGCAAACATGGCTCTAGTCACTACTTCATTCGGTTTAAAGCTTCCATCTGCGTAACCTTTCACGATACCTCGCTTAACCGCTTCCTCAATATATGACTGTGCCCAATGTCCCTTCGTATCTGAGAATGTAATTACAGGCTGCGCAGTTGATGGATCAGGCTCTCCTTCCGTATCCCCCGGCTCATCTCGCGGATCTGGTATATGCGGAATATATGGCGGATTGACCTGTGGTTGCTGCGCAGCATACACCTCCAGCTCGGCAATAACCATCTGACCGCCAATTTGATGAGGTCCATCAGGCTTTAGCGCTTGAACCCCGATATAACGGTAGGACTGTGATTGAGTCAGTTCATGCGTCACTGTCTCATTATGCGCAGAAGCCGATTTCTCAGCAATCGTGGTCCAGGTCATCCCATTAGTTGAGCCTAACAAGCGGAACTGAGTGGCAAAACCATCGCCGAAGGTTACCTTCAAACGTCCGATATTATTAGACTGCTCCAAATCAACGATATAAGTCCAAGTATACCTGCCGTCTGCTTGGACCATCGTATCTGTCTTGCGATCAACACCTTCATACGGTGATCTTCCGGCATGGGTGCCTAGCACTTGACCGTTTGGCTCGTCGTACACAGCGGCAGGTTTAAACAAAGCCAGATTACCCGATGCATCCGCATTCACAACCGTCACGGCTATACTATCACCGAAATTTCCAATTGCAGTCACAGCTTTAATCGTCGATGTTCCCGCACTGATGGCTGTTACCTTGCCGTTTGCATCAACCGTTGCCACTAATTCATTCGAAGAAGTCCAAATCACTGTCTTGTTCGTTGCATGACTTGGCAAGACTTGTGCGTTAAGCTGGACGGCTTCACGCTTCACCAATTGAATCGATTCCTTGTCCAAGGTCAGCGACGTTGGAGCAACTTCTGGCTGCTTTTGGAACACCTCGAATTCTTTCACAAACATTTGACCGCCCAGTTGAGACGGACCGTCTGGCTTCAACGACTGTATAGCTGCATATCTAATCGAAATCGGCTCAGCCAGCGTATAGCTTACGCGCTTATTCAATGCCCCATCTGTACCGTTATACAATACCTGCCAGCCTTCATTTTCAACATAGCCCATAAACGCATATTGTGTAGCAAAGCCGTCACCGAATAAGACGGAGAGTTTTTCAACTTCATAGCTCTCGCCTAAATCTACTACTAAACTCCATGCATAGGATCCATCCGCTTGTGCATTCGTACTTTCATCACCATCGACAGCCGCCGATGCAGGCGAATTCGCATGTGTAGCTAACCCTTGCGTTAAATCATTTTGATAGGCAGCCGCATGTTTGAACAATGCAATATTGGCATTTGGATTTACTTCCACTGAAACAGCAGCACTGAAGCCGCCAACAGCAGTAGTCGCTGTCACAGTTGCCGTCCCCTCACCCTTGGCCGTTAATTTGCCCTGACCATCGACGCTCACAATCGATTCGTTGCTAGAAGTCCAGATCAATTGTTTATTCGCATCTTCAGGTGTCACTATCGCTTGAATCGTTATGCGATCTCCTACCATCATTTCTACAGCTGTCTGATCCAATGTAATACCGGTTGGTGAGACACCGGCTTCGGCCGTGCTGTAGATTTCTACTTCCGAAATAACCATCTGCCCGCCTGACTGGTACGGTCCATCCGGCTTCAGTGCTTTAATGGCGATGTATCGGTACTCTTGTACGGAAGCAAATGTATGCAAAAATCTTGTCCAGTAATGACCGTCCGTACGCGTCGCAAGCACATCCCACTGCGTACCATCAACAGAACCTAACCACTCATACTCAGATGCAAAACCATCGTGGAAAGTAACGGCTGCACTTCTAATCGGCTGCATGCCCCCTAGATCAACCACATACTGCCAAGCATAGGAGCCTGATGCTTGCACCGCTGTTTCACTGTCTCCATCAACGCCAGCGGATGCTGGTCTATCTGGCTGTACATCAAGTTCATTACCATCAAGATCATAAACTTTAGCAGGACGCATTAAGGCAAGATTGCCCGATTGCGATTCAATAACCGTCACTAGCACGGATTGTGCAGCCCCGCCCATTTCCGCTGTTGCCGTGATCGTTGCCGATCCAGTTGACATGGCCTTTACACGTCCTGCAGCATTTACTGTTGCAACAGAAGGGTTGCTGGACGACCAAACGATCGCTTTTGAAGATGCATCAGAGGGGATGATTGTTGCTGTAATATCCCGCCGTTCTGCAACCTCCAGCATGAAATTTTCTGTATCCAGCGTAATGGCTGTTGGATATATGAGGTCATCTTCGCGCAGATCATACGCTGCGAAATTAGCAATAGCCATTTGGCCGCCTGGCTGTCCAGGCCCATCGGGCTTCACTGCACGGATGCCAACATAACGCATCAACTTCTCGCTAGATAAGAAATAGCTTCGCGTTGCATACGCTTCGCCTGTCCCCGATTGAAGTACCGTCCAATTCAAGCCATCAAGAGAGCTCACAAATTCATATTGCGTTGCATAGCCTAAAGCGAAGGTTGCTTCAACTCGATTGATGCCATACACAGCACCAAGATCTACAGCATAGATCCAGGCATAACTGTCAATCGCTTGGGCGAAAGTATCCAGACTGCCATCGACACCTTTTGAAGGCTCTGACCCAACATGATAGCCAAGCTCTGCATAAGTAGTCGGATGCAGCCCTTTAGCCGGGCGTTGGAAAGCAACATTGCCATCGTCTCGTATATTCACAATCACATCTGCTTCCGCAAATACACTGCCGTCCATGGATACTGCTGTAATGGTAGTAGTTCCCGCGCTAATTGCTGTAAGCTTTCCATTATCATCTACAAGCACAACATCTGGAGCGCTGGAACGCCAAGCCAGCCGTTTGTCAGTAGACTGCTCAGGCAATACAGTTGCATTCATAACATAATTTTCACCAATATCCATGGAAAGCTCCGACCGTTCCAATGAAATTGACTCCACCGGAATCCAACCATGCACTTCAAATTCCTTAATACTCATTTGACCGCCAAGCTGATTGGGGCCATTCGGTACTAATGCTTTAACGCCTACATACTGTGCTTTAATCGATGTCGGCAGCTTGTATACCTGTCGCCTGTCACCCTCACCTGTCAATACAGCAAGTGTCTGCCAATTGTCATCTTCATCCTTCCAATTCAACTCATAGGAGGACGCATATAGATTCTGTTCAAACTGTACCGCCATAGAATTGATCGTATAGACAGCACCCAAATCTACAATATAAGCCCAATCCCATGAGCCAATCGCTTGAGTAGCCGTACTCAAATCTCCGTCATTTCCGTTGCCCGGATCTTTATTCTCTTGCGGGAATACATACCCGCTATAAGAGGTGTTCATTAAAGCAGAATTTTTATTCAACGCTACATTTGTCGTTTCGGGAGAATAGGCCGGCGATAATGTAATAGGCGAATTAGCAGAATAAATGGAGAAGTAGCCCGGATTACGGAAAGGTTCTACCGTGTCCACGACATCAAATATTTTCTCGCCATCCACGTACATAACTATTCTGACGCCCTCATCCACATTGATTACGCCGACTTGAATCCGGTGCTTCTTGTTGCTTTTAAACTGTGTGTTAGCCAGATTTCCCCAACGCGGTGTGTATTCGTTGAAGCTGCCAATCAGCATTTCTCGGGCGCCCTTGACCCATTTCTGCAGTTCCCATTTGCCTTGAGTGACTACAACTAAATAATTGGAATTACCATTCATGAAGGACTGATTCGGATTAGCCGTCCGCAAGGCAAAACCATTCCAATCATGCAGCGGCAGCTCCATATAGAAATCCAAAATTTCATCTCCGAATTTCTTGCCGGTGTACGTTGTGAAGTTGCGTTTGGATACTATTCCATCACTTACACGCTCAACCGTACCTCCTGACCAATGCTCTAGATCATTGATCTCGGCACTGAGGGAATAAAAATGCTCATCTACTATCGATCCGTTGATGGCATCTCCAGTAATTATTACTTGCGTTGTCCATTGCACTTCTGAGTTTTTCGGTGTCGTTACCGTATAGACCACTGGTTGAGTAAAATCTACCGTTGAACCCGGTGCTGGCGTTACGGTATGTCCTGGCAGCAGCGTCAATTGAGGAACTAAAGCAGACACATCTGTTCCTTCAGGAACGCATAGAAACAGCTTTTTTAAAATAGGATCGATCCTAGTGCTGCAGCTTTGACCCGCTACTTGAAAAGAACTGATTTCACCTTCCAATCCGGTGTAATATCCATTCGAATCCGACTGCTTCGCATAATTTCGTACAACTTGTAAATTCCGCTGTGACGATGTCTTGTTTTTAATATCTGCATATTGCGCCTCAATGCCTGCTTCTGCAATAATAGCTTGGGCAGCTGAGGGCCAGTTGCCATTTTGTACTACAGTTGTATTCGTAATCGAATTATTCACACCATCATTGCGAAGCCGTGCCGTGTCTGTAAAATTGTTATAAATCATATTGTCGCGAATGGATGCTGTCCATAAAAATATCCAATGATAGGTGTTACTGATGACATTATCATGTACAGCAAAGTATCTGCTCGCCTCATCTAAATAAATAGCATTATCCAGCGGATAATCCGCACGAGCCACACCATCAACTACATTGTGATGAATCGTCGAATTTTCCTGTGCTCCTAAAGTATAAATGGCCCCGCCGTCATGCAGCACCTGACTTACATTTGTTATTTTGTTATACGCAATTTCATTATCTCTAGCAACCGAGCCTTCGCTAAAGCCTGCTGCTCCTCCGGCATCCGTAGCGCCCCAGCCCCAGCCCATGGAAACCCCACTATAAGGAACGAAATCAATTTCATTATGATGCAGCTTAGTTTTCTCCGTATAGCCAACCCAAATGGCAGTCGTGCCGTAGTATTCTACTGCGACATTTTTAATCAAGTTATTGTTTACGACATTGTTTTTTACAATTTCCCGAGCATCTGCTGGATGATGATCATTCGTGCTTCCAATAAACATTGCCCCTGCTGACAGATCCTCGAACACATTGCCAATGATTTGATTATTTTGGCTGCCATATTCGAAATTCAGTGCACTTGCGCCAAAATGACGGAATACATTGCGCTCCAGTACAATATTATGTGCAGCGCGAAAGTTTAAAGCGGACGGCACCTTGACTGTCGTATCTCCCCAGCCATTCTCATACTGAATGTCACGCGTATAGCGCAGTCCGCCCTGCCGCTCTATATAACCCCAGTCGCTAGGTTCAAGCCAAGCAGTGTGCTGAAATGTAATTCCTTCAATCTGGATATTATGAATGGGGGCTTGGATAGTGCCTTCTGCAGTTAAAAAGGTTTGCAGCCTCGGCACTACGAAGGTTGTTTCCGCAATATTCGTGTTATTTAATGGCTTATAATAAAGCTTGCGCACGCCTGTGCCATCGATCACACCTGTCCGGTCCAAATACCACTCTCCTGCTTCATCCAGCAGCTCGTAAGCATTCTCAATCCAAGTTGGTTTTTCATTCGTATGGCCAAATGGAGACCAGCAAGCCGATTCGATCGTCAGCTGTGTTCCGGTTATCGATTCTACAGGGCAACGATGCATCTGCCACCAGCGTAATATGACCACCTCTATGTCCTGCTTATTACTCCAACTGGACATTACATCATCTTGCATTTCATAGCCTTGCTCAATCACACCCCAGCCTACGGGCGATTTCTCGGATGAAGCACGATAAGCCCGCTGCCCGTCTACATACAACTGTCTCGTCTCCAGTTCAGCTGGAACGATCGCCTGATAGATGCCGCTGTCCGCATCGAACAACTGCCAATCCAGATCATCCAGCTCTTGCCCGCCGTCAAAAATAACCTGTTGGCCAGGCATAGCACGGTAGATAATATTAAAACCATTGGTTCCGGAATCTTCATTCGTCAATGTTAAGGTTGACGTGCGAATATATTTTCCGCCAAGCAAATTTATCGTAATATCGCCTTCCATATCGGCATTAAGCGTTCTAACCATAAGCTGAGCTTGCTCTAACGAGCACGGAGAACTTTCCGTACAAACCTCTCCTGAGCCAGATGGGGAAACATATAGCTGGATATCCGCAGTACTGGAGTAGACCGTTGCTGTACGAATGGCCATGACAGCTGTAAAGACGATCCCAAATAAAATCATGTACGTGATCCATACTCGCCTATGCTTTATACTAGTCTCAAAAATCAGCTTCATCTGATCCTCTCCCTTATATGAATACGCTTTCATATGGCGTATTAAAAGACAGGACAATCGCCTGATCTTAGATCTAGCGATCGTCCTTGAATTAGGACGACAGAGTCGTACTTTCTTGATTATTTGTTCGCTTTCCAGGCATCAACTTGGCTTTGCTTCTCCGCGATCACTTTCGCAGCACCTGCTTTGTTCAGCTTCTCCAAGAACTCTGGATATTTCTTATCCAAATCATAAGAGCCGGTCATAAAGCCAACCATATATTCCGACCATACAGAGGAGACTTGGGCAAGCTCTGATTTAATCGGCTCAGGATTGAATGTAAACCCAAGCAGCGGTGATACTGCGGCTGTAGCATTCATCTCTTGTGTCTTCTCCCAAATGCCTACGTTATTCGCATCGGTATAATAGGCGTTGAACTGATTGCCATATACCCAGTCCGCATTCGGACTATAGCCGCTATCTTGAATTTTTTCAATTACCCCGTTCGCTGCATCCACTACGGTATAGTGTTTACCTTCGATACCGTTCGTAATGAGACTATAGAGTTGTTTATTTGTATTAATCTGCTCGAGGAACATCATCGCCCGCTCAGGGTTTTTGGATGTGCGGCTAATGCCTGTCATCGTTCCCACAATGCGGTCAGTTGTAACAAGCGGCGCCGTTGCTTCTGCATATACGACTTTACGGTTATACTTAATCTGTTCTTCCGCATCAACGCCAGGCTTCACCGGCATATTCGCGCTTATCATTAAAGGCAATCTGCCAGCTTGGATTTCATTCGTAATCATCTCTCCTGTGATCAATGCCGCATCTTCAGGAATATAGCCCTTTTTCATGTATTCTCTAAGCGTTTCAATCGTCTCTTTAAATTCAGCTGAATCGAACTGATTCACTACCGTTAAATTTGGATCATCCAGCTTCACCCAGCCAACCGAGCTGACTTCGCCTATACTATCAAACCCAAAATACGGTGGTGCAGAAATAAAGAAATCATGATTTGGCAAAAAGCGATTGTGGGGTTCGTTCCATGATGCCAAGTAAGGCTCTAAATCGCGCAATGAATTGATTTTGGAAAGATCCAAATTATACTTCTGAGCCACTTCCTCAAAAGCTACAGGACCATACGGCATGGCATAGATTTGCAAGTTGATTGCACCAAAAATTTCCCCCTTCACTCGCGTACCATTCCATACGGAATCTGGAATAGAGCTATATAGTGTAGGAGCATATTCCTTCAGCAGGTCGTCGAGCGGAATCAGAGCACCCTTGCTCACATTCTGATAATAGTCATTCAACCAATTCGATACAAAGGCAAGGTCATAAACATCGCCTGCCGAATTCATCAGGTTCATCTTTTGCCCATAAGCACCAAAATCAACAGGATTCAGCTTGATATGTGCATTAATTTCTTTTTCCAAAATTTTGTTTATTTCCGCTTCGATTAACGCAACATCACTAACATTAGAAGTAGCAGTAGGATAATAATAACTAAGCTCGACAAATGGAAGCTCTGTCTTTGGCGGCGTACTCGATTCATTTGAAGATGTCGATGGCGGAGAAGAACTTGCCGACTTATTTGCTCCATCCTTATTGCTGCTCTCGCCATTGCTGCTCTCGCCGCATGCGCTTACAAGCATTAGTACAACAATTGCCAATAGCATTCCTGTCCACTTTGTTTTTTTTCTTATCACGGTGAAACCTCCCTTTATATGTGTAGGCTGGATCATCGCCCGCCTTCAGGGTCAGTATAGAAGAGATCATTCCTAATACTAAAGGATAAAATGCGATATTTATGACCATTATCGATACAATAGAGCGCTAATTTTACATACTTTTCTAAAGATTCGATTGTTCGATAGCTTTCAATCTGAAATCTCTAAAGGATAGTCCCGTACGCTTCTTAAACAAGCTTGAAAAATATTTTTTATTCTCGACTCCAGTCTCTTCTAACAGTGTTTCAATACTTATTTCTCGCTGAGTCAGCCCTTCCATAACCTTCTGAATACGATATTCCAAAATATAATCTCCAATTGTTTTGGCATAAGTTTCACGGAATACTTTACTAATGTAAACCTTGGAAAAATTCAAATGATCAGCAATCGTATCCATACATAAGTTAGGGTCACTATAATTTTTCTCGATATGAGCTGCAATATGTTTTGCAATAACCGCACTGCGGTTTTCACGATGTTCTTTGACGGATTGTGTCACTTGATATAAAATCTCTTGAAAAAAAGACTCCGCTTCAGGCAGCGTCTCAAGCCCTTCAAGCACTTGATTGTAGGCATTCAAATCAAAGCTGTTCGGCTGATTATGACTAGGTGTAACTTGCGATATGTTATAGAGGAAGAATAGTAAATATCTCACATTAGAAACAATGATCTCATAGCGATAGTCTTGCAGGGTATGCATGATGAGCATTAGCTTTTTGACAGACTCTTCATATTTCCCAGCCAGAATTGCATCTGAAAGCGCAGCTTCCATTGCTGCTGGTATTTTATATACTTCCTCTTGTTTGAGTGAATTGACCGTCTGACGCGAAATTAAAGCTCTATGACCCACTAGATAACGATACTGAGACAAATAAGCAGCATCGTTAAACGCATCTATTGGAGCCTGACCTTCCACAACATCGCTCACCGTAATGGTCAGAGATAAGTTCAGATTTGCAAATATCCATTCCTGCATACTCTGTGATAAAGATTTAATATCATCTATAGTATTATCGGCTTTTATCGTTTGCGGCCAATTTAATAGAATGACTTGTTTGCGTTCGGAGAAATTAATAACTTCTCCCTTTATTCCATACCTGTCTAGCTGCTCAGCAACCACTTTGCGCAAGGCATAGCGTAGAAGCTCTTGATCTGAAGTACTGTATCGGCCTGAAAATGAGCTGAATTGGTCAATCTCCAGCAAAATAATCTGGTAAGGTTTATCGAAATCAACATCAAGCATATGATGCTTGGCAAGCTGAGCTTGTAAGACCGTTTCATTTTCTGAGTGCAAAATACTTTTTAACAGTTCATTTTTGCGAAGCAGCTTTGCCTGCTGATAATACGGCAATGTTTTGTTTAGTACCATTTCAATCGCTTTCCATTCACTTACTGGCTCAGGCAACAGGGAGAGACTGCTTGAAGTGCCCTTTATTTTTCTTAATAGCTCCTTAAGCGGGCCAGTAAGTTTATTGGATACAATAAAGCTCGCCAGCAACCCGATTAATAAAAAGAATAGAGCAAATCCGACTGTATATCCTCTTAATTGGTTAATGACTAGAATCTGTTCATTATAGTCCTGTATATCAATAAATTTCCAGCCTAATAGACTGGAATTAACATGTGTCACAATATAGGATTTACCCTCATACGGATAAATAAAGTGGCCTGACCTAGAATCAATAGACATGACCTTTGCCACAACAGATTGCGTTAACACATCCGTATACTGATCTCCCTTCATAATAGATGGACTGACCATCCAGCCATTCTGATCTACAATCAAGACAGTCCGCAGCTCGTTGCTCTTCTGTTCCTCCTCAAATGCATGCACTAGATTTCCTAAGTAACTGCTTTTTATATTTAATATGACTGCACCATCGATACCATAGTCTGGATTATAGTAATCATACAGAACATAGGTATACACATCCTCCCTTTCATTCGCCTTCGTCATTGGAATTTTACGAGCAATAGGGACACTTCGCTCTATAGGAGCACGCAGCATTTCCATAAGCTCCTGATCATAGAAATTGCTGCGTGTGCTGATGCTTTGCCAAGATGTAGAAATAATTCTATCCTGCTTTTGATTGTAGACATGAATTGAGGCCACAAACTGATTTGCTACAACCTGTTCCAGCAATTTATCGCGTTCTTCCTTCAATGTTAATGCGTCCAATTTATCTCCATACATCAACATTTGTTTTTTGGGGTCATTGAACTGAGTAACAAGCAATTCGAGCGCATTGGCATGCATAAAGTCTGCGCTAAAGCTTGTCATAGAGAGTGTGCGAAGATTAGCATCTACAATTGCATCAGTACGGTCCTTGGCATAAATGGCATATACCGTAACAGACAACAATATGACCACAAGGGATAAAATTAGACTAAATGTGATAAATACTTTAGTACCATAACGGTTTTTAAAATCCATTCGCCATTTCATGCTTTATCCCCCTGATAGCCATTCATATTTATCCCTTCACGGCTCCGATAATAATCCCTTTTACAAAATACTTTTGAAAATATAAGTACACAAAAGCCATCGGCCCGATTGCAATAATTGCCATCGCCATTCTCACCGGCTCCATCGGGATATCTGCAGCGTTCAATCCTCTTCCGGCGTTCTTAAGCATAAATTCAATATTTTGCATCATGACCATTAACATGTATTGAAGTGGATATAATTGTGTTTTATTTATAAATAATAGACTATTAAACCAATCGTTCCAATATCCCAAAGAGGTAAATAAGGAAATTGTAGCCAGAATCGGAGCGGATAATGGCACAATAATTCGGAAATAAATTTTAATTTCGGAAGCACCTTCAAGCATTCCTAATTCGATCAGGGAATATGGTATAGTCTGGAAAAAGGTGCGGATTAATATAATAAAGAAAGGGCTGATCATACCAGGCAATATAAGCGCCAAGATCGTATCCTTAACAGACAAATATTGACTTAGCAAGATGTAAAATGGGACTAATCCGCCATTAAACAGCATTGTAAAAAAAATATAGAAGCTTAATGGATTTCGATAAGCAAAATCTGGTCTTGATAGAGGATAAGCAAGTAAAGTAGAAAAAATAATACTCAGCGTAGTTCCCAGCACAGTAACGGTAATAGATACCCCGTAGGAACGAAGCAATTGAGCAGGGTTTAAAATGATTACTTCATAAGCCTTTAGACTCCACACTTCTGGAATCAACTGATAGCCGTCTTTTGCCAAAGCCACCTGATCTGTAAGAGAAGCAGATAAGACGAGAACAAATGGAATTAAGCAAACAATCGCGCACAGACTCATAATCGTATATAAAATAACAGTTCCTAGTTTTACCTTCAATGTACCTTCCTCCTAAAACAAAGCATTGTCCTTGTCGATTTTACGTACAATAAAGTTGAACACAAGCACCAGCACAAATCCGACCACTGCCTGATAGAAGCCTGCTGCGGAAGCCATTCCAACATCGCCAACCGTACGCAGCATTCTAAAAACATAAGTATCAATGACATCAGTAGCAGGATACAAATGTCCAAGATCTCTAGTAACGGAATAAAACAAGCCGAAATCCGCATAAAATATTTTCCCGATTGAAAGCAGCGTCAAAATTGTAATTACAGGTATGAGAAACGGCATTGTAATGTACCTGATTTGCTGAAATTTATTGGCGCCGTCCAATTTAGCAGCCTCGAAATACTCCGGATTAATACCTATAATGCTGGCCAAATATATGATGCTGTTATATCCCGTCACTTTCCATACCATTGCAATCGTCAAAATATAAGGCCAAAATCGCGGCTCCATATACCAGTTCACCGGAGCCAAATCTAATGACAGCAGTACACTATTCAGGAAGCCTTTCGTTGTCAGCATCGCATATACCAAGTAGGACACGATAACCCAAGACAATAAGTACGGCAAAAAGAGTGTCGACTGGATAAATCTATTAAGAAACCTTGAACGAATTTCATTCATTGTAAGTGCCACTAAAATGGCGAAAATCGTTGTGAATACAATAAACAAACCATTCATCATGAGCGTATTTCTTGTAATCCGCCAAGCATCCTGACTGAGAAATAAAAACTCGAAATTTTTGAGTCCGATCCACTTGCTGCCGAAAATTCCATCTACGTAGTTATAATCCTTGAAAGCAATTACAATCCCCCCCATGGGCAAATAAGCCATTACCAATAAATAAAGCACACCTGGGATCGTAAGTAACAATAATGCTTTATTTTTCTTGAAAATCCGCCACCGTTTAGCCAATTGGTATTCCCCCTCTAACTAGCAAAAATTATGTTTCTGATTTCGTATTTTCACTTTATGATGTTAGCCAGGCTGTTACAATTACAAAACCATACAGGATGACCAAAATTCGATCTATACGCAGGATAAATCTAGATACTTTGGCTAAAAATCAATAAAAAAACGCAACCTGGTTAGGTTGCGTGTATGAACGGTTCAAAAAAAGACTATCTCGAATGAATCGAAAAGTTTACCTCAAACGAGCCAAACACAGGGTTGTCATGCTTATGCACCGTGTACTTTACGGCAGCACTAATATTTGTCCTGGATAAATTAAGCTAGGATTTTTAATCTTGTCCTTGTTTAATTCATAAATTTGTTTCCAAAGCGTTCCATCATTTAATGTTTTCTTAGCAATTCGAAATAAATTATCTCCCTTCACGACGGTATAAGTCTTTACCGTCACTTCAGAGGACTCTTTGTCAGGTGTTTTAATTGGAGCTTCGATTTCAGGTTCGGTTACTTTTGACTGTTCCATCTGCCAATCCTTTACCGATTTCAAAGAGTAGCTGTCTGCATTTGGTTTAACAAGCGCTCCGCCATCAAGATGCTTTGTAAACAATTCTACTAGTGGTACGGCATATTGAATATGTGTTTCTTCTTTCACACTAGGGTCTTTTTCAATCGCTTTTTCAAAAGTGACATAACCGTCTTTGCCAAGAGCTGTGAACGAGTTAGTAGCTACAACATAGGTCTTATCCATATCTAGTGGCGACCATACGCCTGTCTTTCTATCTTTTATTTCAAGATTGTATACACTCTTAACGTCTTCATCTGCATTTAAGTATACGTCATATCTCAAGTGTGAAGAGTAAGGAAACGCACCTGTTGATTGTGTAATGCCTTGTGAATACCGGATGGCGTCATCTAACACATTGACTATTTCTTCGCCGGTTACTTTAACCGTTGTAATTGTATTCGAAAATGGCAGCATCGTGTAGGCATCTGCCATCGTAAAATCACCCTGCAAAAAGTTCGATCTTACACCGCCGCCATTTTGAATAGCCACATCAGCATGCGGCAGGCTGTATAAGAAAGAGTCGGCAACTATTTGCCCTGCAAAGCTGCCGTTGGCATCCTTCATATCGGTAAAAGGCTTAGGGATCCGCTCGTTCGACAGTGTTTCTTGAACGGAGCCGATAATTGTCTTCATTTCTTTCTCTACGGCTTCCCGGTAAGGACTAATAATTTCCTCCACGACAGGATCCGTTTTTCCCTCCGTCAAAACATTGCTTTTTGCAATCATTTCTTTTATACGAGCCAATACTTTCTCATCTGCATCCACCCATTTGTCATCTACAGAAACCTGATATGGGCCGCCAACAGGAGCAATTGGATTTCCTTTTATACTGATGATTTCACCTTGATCATCAAATTTCAAGTCCATTTTGCCCAGAACCTTTGCGTATTCCCATGCTTGAACAATATACGTTTCTTTACCATCAGCATTTTTAACAGCTGTTGGATATTCACCGGTTACTGGCAGCCCCAGAGCCTTCATTTCACCGGAAGAATCAAGCAGATTATGCGTATCTCCGCCAATAATTAAGTCAATGTCGTTCGTTTGAGCTGCCAAAACTTGATCGAAATCATAACCTAGGTGGCTCAGTACGATAATTTTATTGATTCCTTGCTCCTTTACTTCTTCAACCGTCGAGCTTACAAACTCGATTTCATCAACAAAATCTACATCCTCACTGACAAGAGAGGACTCCTTCGTTTTTTCTATTTTTACAACACCGATAACAGCTACCTTTTCACCTTTAATTTCTTTAATCAAGTATGGCTTCGTTAATTTTCCATAAAGGGGGGATTTTTTATTAGGTTTAATATTTCCCGCCAGCATCGGAAAGGTAGCCATATCATATAATTCTGCAAGACGTTGATCTCCTTCGTCAAACTCATGATTGCCAATCATGTAAGCATCAGGCTGTAATGAATTTAATATTTTCATATCCGTTTCGCCCTTGTAAAGGCTGAAATAGAGGGTGCCATTCACTTCTCCACTTTGTAAATATAAGGAGTGATCGTTTTTGAATTCATTAATTAAAGAGGATATGAAAGACATTCCGCCTAATTGCAGGCGCACCTTTTCTCCTTCTTGGTTGTCATCATAATTTAGGCTTAAATCAAACGTTTGGCTCTCCAGGTGAGAGTGGTGATCATTCAAGTGCATAATCGTCAATTCAAATGGCTCGGAGGCCCGCACAGCTGTCGGACTAATGAATGAGGATACAATCAGTGCAGAAATTCCCAGCTTAAGCAGATTCTTTTTCATAAGTACTGGCTCCTTTATTAATAATAGTAGCAGTCAAAACACACTTTACACTCCTACTATTTTTGGTAAATTAACTGGGCATTAATATTAAGTAAATATAGGTCCACGTTCCGCATCAAATCCGAGTGTGTTATAGTAGTTGTAGAGTGAGAGTAGGGGTAGAGTAGGGGTAGAGTAGTGTAGAGTAAAGTAAAGTAAAGTAAAGTAAAGTAGAGTAGAGTAGTGTAGTGTAGAGTAAAGTAGAGCAGCCGTTCAACCGCAAATCCACGAAATGCATACTTTGAAGCGCGTGAAGCACATGCCGCTTGGAGTGAGAGAAATTGCTTGCAATTTCCCTTACTCCGGGCGGCATTTTTATTTTTTTGATCGAAAGGCGGGCGTAAGAATGAGTAGTTTTGAGAAGAGGATGGAACAATGGCTTTATGAGCAGATTGCTGCAGAAAAAAATCCGCGAAGACAAGAATTGCTTCAAAAGGGAATTGGACATGGCACTAAGGAGTTTTTGAGCAAGATATGGTATCCTGCTGTAGGCAACTTTAATGATTTGTATGCAGAATGGGAAATTCGGGATTTTGGCAATCGATACCGTTATCTGGATCTTGCCTATATGCCCGGTGGAGCCAAAGGCTGCATCGAAATTCACGGTTATCGATCTCATGCCAGAGATATTGAAGCGTGGCGGTTCAGAGATTTATGCAAGAAACAAGCGTATTTAGTATTGGACGATTGGATGTTTCTGCCTATTGCTTATTTGTCAATCGAGGAAGAACCGGAGGTCATCAGACAGATGACTTTGTCCTTTGTTGGTAAATTTGTATCTATGTCAACAAGTCATTCATTTAGTTGGATTGAAACAGAGACTTTGCGGTTTGCACGTGGAGTAATTCGACCTTTTCACTCTGATGAACTTGCCTTGCACCTGAATCGATCCACTCGACAGGCAAGACGTATTTTAGACAAGCTTGTAAAAA